>RGPS01000126.1 GCA_010084195.1 Terriglobia bacterium | reverse complement strand
CAGATCGCCGAGGACCTTGCGGGCAAAGGCGGTTTGAGCGCTGACCGGAATCACGCCATCGGTATAGACATCACCGTTCAGGGGATTCCGGACGGGCACGCCAATGCGACCCTGCCGTTGTTCCATGGAGGGCATGCTGGCGAACTGCAGGGTGCGTTCCACTTTGCGCAGACCCTCGTAATCAGCGAAGAAAAAGAGTTTGTCTTTAATGATCTTGCCACCGAAAGCAGCCCCGAACTGGTTTTGCACGAGAACCGGCTTCACCCCCGTGGAGGGTCTGAAGAAGCCGACGGCATTGAGCTGTGTATTGCGGACGAACTCCCAAACCGCCCCGTGATACTGGTTGGTACCGCTGCGGACGGAGGCGTTAATGACAGCGCCACCGGCGCGACCGAATTCTGCGGAGAAGTTGTCGGTCTGGACGCGGAACTCTTCCACAGCGTCCGGATTCAGCTGGACAATCTGGTTGGAGAAACCCTGGTTGGACGTGCCGTAAGCGTTGTTGTCCACGCCATCCACCATGAAGTTGTTGTGCGAACTGCGCAGGCCGTTCACGTTGAACGAGGCGTCGCGGTTCGCGATGTTGGACTTGCGGACACCGGGCGAGAGCAGGGCGAGGTCGGCGTAAGCGCGGCCATTCAGGGGGAGGTTGACGATCTCGGCGCGGCGAATCACCTGGCCGCGATCACTCGTGTCGGCTTCGAGGGCTGCTGCGGCGGCGGAAACCACCACGCTGTCGGTAACTCCGCCGACTTCGAGGTTGAGGTTCACACGCTGGCGGGCGCCAACGGTCAGATCAAACACAGAGGAAGCGGCGGTCTTGAACCCCTGCTTTTCTGCAGAAACTTTGTAGGCGCCGATGCGCAGATTCAGGAACGCATAGTCACCGGAGGCGTCGGAGGAAACTTCCTGCCGGATGCCGGTGCGCGTGTTTTCGATGGCGATTTTCGCGCCGGGGACGGCGGAACCACTGGGATCTGAGATGCTGCCGATGACGGATGCGGAATCGGATTGGGCGAATGTTGCTGCAATGGCGCACAAAAATAGTGCGAGTAGACGTGTCTTCATGAAACTCCTGTTGATTTGAACCAACACTACATTTTATCGCGCAAAACGTGCATGCGGAATCAACAGAGGGTTACAGTCTGGACAAAAAACGGCAAAGCTTCTGACCCAATAAGGGAATTGGGGAAGGGGACAATCTGTTAGGAAGGTGGTGCCCCCGGCAGGCTTCGAACATGCGACCTTCTGGTGCTTAGCAACTTGCACGGAGCTACACGACAATTCGGTCAGCGCACCCGGAGCGGCACATCAAAATAGTATTCTTGTCCGCGAAGAGGCTGTACAGGCGGCGAGAAGGCAGCGGCTTCCGGTGAAGCGAACTCAACCTTAAACGCGCGCCTCATCCTCGTCACACTGGCTACTCTGGCTCGACAGGTGATTTCCGGAACGGAACTTCCCCACGGGCAGCGATGGATATACACGTACTCTTTGGCGATTTGCGAGACATTGCAAAGTGTGGCGACGTCGTTGTTCGTCAAAATGGAGTTAACCAGCCTGCCATCCGGGTCCCAGTCGTTTTTTTCCGTCTGTCGACCACTCGGGTGCCGCAGAACGAGATACAAAGGCATCAGGCCATTGTGGCATGGGCGGCAAGCCACTCGGCTGTTCCTTCATTCAGCAGGGTGGTTCGAAGCGATTACCTGACTCTCGCGTGACGCTGATTTCTGGCGGAGACGGAGAGGCCTGCGAGGATATTGCGGTCGCAGATCCGTTAGATTGCGGTGGTCGATTGGAAAAGGAAGGAAGGTGGTGCGCCCGGCATGATTCGAACATGCGACCTTCTGGTTCGTAGCCAGACGCTCTATCCAGCTGAGCTACGGGCGCGCAACAAACCCAGTATAACGCACACCTTCTTACCGAATCGAAAGCGGGAGAGTCCCGCCTTAAACAACAGGTGTTTTTGAGGCTTTCATCTCGGCGAGAACGCTGCCAATCAGATCCTTGGCATCCTCAATAGACTTCGAAATAGCCCGGATATCCATGGCTGGGAGGTTGGGCTGGCGGGCACTGCGGCAATAGACGCCGTGCTGGCCCACCAGAACGAGGGCATCGGTAAGCACGTCGAGCGTGACCGCAAGGCGGCCACGCTCGATTCCCAGCATGAATTCGTGTTTTTCCAGCTCTTCGCGCCGCTCGTCAAAAACGGGGCGTTCGTGCGAACCCGGGCGTGCCATTTAGAACGGTACGTCGTCGTCGGTGATGCCCTGCGGGTAATCATCCTGTTGCGCAGGAGGTGCTGAACGCTGTTGGGCGCTGCGGGGCATGGACACCGGGCGGGACGAAGCCTGCGAATACTCATCGCCGCCGCTACGTTCACCACCAGCGCCGCCGGCATTGCCACCCAGCAGGATCACTTCGTCGGCAACCACTTCGGTGGCATAAACCTTCTTGCCGTCCTTATCTTCATAGCTGCGGGTGTGGATGCGG
Organism: Terriglobia bacterium; assembly: GCA_010084195.1. Classification (GTDB taxonomy): domain Bacteria; phylum Acidobacteriota; class Terriglobia; order Bryobacterales; family Bryobacteraceae; genus BOG-234. The sequence continues at coordinate 14,880 of RGPS01000126.1, read as the reverse complement.
CCTTCCACGTAAACCTGCTTGCCTTTGGTGAGGTAGGTTCCGAGGTTTTCCTGGCGCCACAACGTGACGTTGGTCCAGTCGGTCTCCTCTTTCCATTCTCCGCTCGTCTGGTCTTTCCAACGGCGGCTGGTGGCGACTGCAAACCGCGTGACAGCGGCGCCGCCGGGCGTGAACTTGGTTTCTGCATCGCGCCCGAGATTTCCCACCAGGATCGCTTTATTTACGCTTCTTGCCATAACAGACTGAACTTTACCACAGAGACGGGACGTGGTTAGAGGATACCTTCCGCGCGGAGATCTTCCAGGAGATCCGACCCGGAATTGGCGGGGTAACCGAAGGTCCACCACGCTCCCGGCGGGTCGCTGGACCAGACTTCGAGATCCATCCGGGTGAGGAGATTGCGGAACCGGGCATCCTCGTTGACAGCGGCCGCATCAAGGCCGGTGTGGCAGATCAGACTTCGCAGATCCAGATCATTCCGATAGTCATCCAGGCCAAAGGAGTAGCCGGCTTCCGCCTGCTCGACAAACGCAGCCCAGGCGGCGAGAAGGCCGGCAGCACCACCGTCAACGAGCCGGGATGGCACGCCGCGACCGACGAGTATGTCAGCGACCTGTTTTTCCGTTGGCAAGGTCATGATTATGGGACTGGCGTTGAAAGTAGCGGACGCCATCATTCGGGATGAAAAAGGTGCGAATCGTGCCGTCGGCGTCGTAGGCTACGAAATTGTTGTTGCGGAGGTCGAACTTGGCGCCGCCACCCGTCTTGCGTTTGGATTCCAGGACGGACTTGCCGGGGCGGGTATCGCGAAGTTGCTGGGCAGCCTTCAGATACTCATCCTGGGTGATACCGGCAAAGTCCTTGCCGTGTTTGGCAAAATGCTCTTCAAGCAAATGCTGGGAACGGAAGCCGCGCCCACCCGCAAGAGCGAGGAGCGCGGAAACCAGGAGACCGGCAATAAGGGCAAGAAACCTATTGTTTGGCAATGATCTTGTCTTTGATCTTTTCGTACACACCGTCAGGAACGACACCTTTACTCTTCAGCTGAGTTTTGTTGGCATAAGGCCGACCCTTGACGATGGCGGCGGAGTACGCGTCGCCAATGCCGGGGATGGACTTCAGCTCGGCAGGAGTCGCGCGGTTGATGTCAATGAGGGCGCCGGCTTTGTCAGCAGCTTTGTCGGCAGCTTTGGTTGCCGTCTTGTCTGCAGCTTTGCCGGCTGCTTTGGCTGCCTTGTCAACAGCCTTGGCGGGAGCCTGGGCGCAGACCGCTCCGGTCATCAGAACGAAGGCGGCAAGTAGGGTGAAATATCGAATGATTCGCATAGCGTCTTAAGATGATAACCTGATTGGCCGGGGGGCGAAAGGGCTACTCATCAACCTTGTCATTTTGATTTGCGATACTGGTACTGTATGTCCACCAAGAGCTTGATCCGGAGATTGGCCTTTCCCGCGATGTTCGCGGCCCTGGTCTCATTGCCCGGCGGTGCAACCGCAGCCGACCGCACTACAGACGTTAAGGTGATTGAAGAAATCGTCGCCAAGGTCAACGGCGAGATCATCACTCGCGGAGAACTGGCTGCGACGAAGGCTCTCATCCAGGCCGAAGCGGCCAAGCAGGGCCTGACAGGGGCTGCGCTCGACGAGGCGGTCACCAGAGTCTCGTCCGACGCCCTCCGTGACCAGATCGATCAGTTGCTGTTGGTGCAAAAGGGCAAGGACATGAATATTAATGTCGATGCCGACGTCAACCGCTGGATTGCGGACATGCAGCGCACCAGTGGCCAGGCCGAAACGGACAAGTTCCACGCGTGGGTCCGGGAGCAGTCGGGCGAAAGCATTGAAGATCTGAAACTGAAGTACAAGAACAGCCTGCTGACGCGGCGTGTGGTGGGCGAAGAAGTCTACCGGAACGTGACGATCCCCAAAGGGGAGATGCAGAAGTACTACGAAGAGCACAAGGCTGAGTTTGTCCGCCAGGAGACGGTGACTGTAAGGGAAATTCTGGTTTCCACCGGTGACAAGTCACCGGCCAAAATTGCGGCTGCCGAGAAAAAGGCCAAAGAGATTGTGGACCGAGCCCGCAAGAACGAAAAGTTTTCCGAACTGGCCCGACAGTACTCCGACGCAGAAACCGCTAAAGAAGACGGCATGCTGGGAACCTTTACCAAAGGCCAGCTCAACGAAACCATCGAAAAGACGGTCTTCCCGCAGAAGAAGGGCTACGTAACGGACCCGATCCTGGTGGGCAACGGCTTTGAAATCCTGCGCGTGGAAGACCGCACAGTGGAAGGTCAGGCCGCATTTGAAGAAGTCCAGAATGAGATCAACAACCGCCTGGCCGAGCCCAAAGTCCAGCCCAAGCTGCGCGAACTGCTGACGAGCCTGCGCTCCACGGCCTTCCTGCAGATCAAGCCGGGCTACGTGGACAGCGGCGCGGCGCCGGGAAAAGACACGACCTGGAAGGATCCTGCGCAGTTGAAGCCACAGACCACCACGAAGGAAGCGGTGGCGAATCAGCGGCGTTTCAAGAAGTTCCTGAAGGTGGTCCCGTACGGACGTACCGGCGTGAAGGATACCAGCGAAGCGGCGGCCCCCACGGTGACGCCGGTTCAGCAAACGCCGATCCAGAACGCAGACAGCTCACCCAGGAAGAAATGAAGTCGCCGTTTGTCCGGGACCTGAAACCAAACGACCTGACGACCGGTATTTTTCTGGTCCAGTCGAAAGAGATTCGCCAGAAAAAGACAGGCGACCCCTACCTTTCGCTCATCCTGTCTGATCGCAGCGGGGACATGGAAGCCAAGATGTGGGATGGCGTGGCCGAAGTGATGGGAACGTTTGAGCGCGACGACTTCGTGAAGGTTCGTGGTATCGCGCAGTTGTACAACAACCGCCTCCAGTTCACCATCCAAAAGGTCCGCCCGGTGGAGATGGGTGAGGTGGACCCTGCGGACTTTTTCCCGGCTTCCCTGCGCGACCCCGAGGAGATGTGGGCAGAGCTACGGGGGATTGTGTCCGGCCTGACGAATCATGACATTCGGCAGTTGCTGAATCTGGTTCTGGACGACCCCGAGATCGCACCGAAGTTCAAGTTTGCGCCCGCAGCCAAATCTATTCACCATGCTTTCCGGAGCGGCTTACTGGAGCACGTGCTTTCGCTGGCTGGTCTGGCGAAAGCGGTGGCACAGCACTACAAGACCCTGGACCTGGATCTGCTTTTGGCTGGCGTCGTCCTGCATGACATTGGCAAGATCTACGAATTAAGCTTTGATCGTGCGTTCGGCTACACGGTGGAAGGGCAGTTGCTGGGACATATCTCGATCGCCATCCGGATGCTGGGCGACAAGTTCCGCGAGTTGCCCAATTTCCCGCCCCAACTGCGGAATCTGATTGAGCACCTGGTGCTGAGCCATCACGGCAAGTACGAGTTTGGATCACCGCGGTTGCCTGTGTTTACCGAAGCCATCGTGCTGCATTACATAGACGATCTGGATTCCAAGGTGGAGTGTATGCGGGTTCTGGTGGACAAGGAACCTCTGGCCGAGGGCCTGTTTACCGCTTACAGTCCGTCCATGGAACGTTCGGCGTTGCGCAAAGACCGGTACTGGAATCCGGAAGGTGATTCGACTCCGTCACCGTCTGCTCCTGCTCCTGCTCCTGCTCCGGCTCCGGCGATTGCGGCTGCGCCGGCTCCACATCCTGCGAAAGATTCGGTTTTCAGCTCAAAACTGCAACTGGCACTGGGCAAGGAATAAAGATGGCACGCGAAAAAGAGCTCCCGCCTCCTCTCGAAATGGCCTGTCTGAATGCGCTCTGGCAACTGGGCGAAGGCAATGTGGAAGAGGTTCGGGGTAAGGTGACCGTGGAAAAGCCCCTGGCTTACACAACGGTTCTGACCCTGCTGGAGCGACTTTCAAAGCGCGGAGCCGTTTCGCGACGAAAGGAAGGGCGGGGCTTCCGCTATCGGGCGACTGCGGACCGTGAAAAACTGCGGCGTATCGCGGTCCGGCAACTGCTGGACAATCACTTCAGCGGCGATGCGGCGGCTCTGCAGGTATTCGTGCAGACGCCTCCAGCCGAGACCGAAACTTTGTCTATACCTCTGGTGCCGTGAAGATACTGGTTCGCGCCACCAACTGGATTGGCGATGCAGTGATGTCTCTGGCGACCGTACGTGCGCTGCGAGACCGATATCCGGACGCCGAAATCAGTGTTCTGGCCCGCGCGTGGGTCTCAGACCTTTATTGGGGCGAGACCTCCATTGATCGGGTGATTCCTTTGCGGGGCAGCGCCGGGCGAAGAGATTTTTCAGCCAAATGGCGGCAGGCCGGAGAGCTGCGCAAAGAAGGGTTCGAGCTGGCAGTGCTGCTGCCCAATTCCTTTGAGAGCGCTGCGCTGGTTTTCGCCAGCGGTATTCCGCGACGTATCGGGTACGCTCGGGACGGGAGAAGTCTGCTACTGACCGACGCCATTCCTGTCCCGAAGCCAGGTGCCATCCCCCGGCATGAGAAGTACTACTATCCCGAGTTGCTGCGGCGCGCCGGAATCCTGGAGTCATTGCCGGATATTCCGGAGATCCATTTCGAGGGTATAGCGGCCTCGCAGGTCCGGGGGCGGAAATTATTGGCAACCAAAGGGTTTGGCGACAACGTGGTCGGCGTGAGTCCGGGGGCGGCTTTTGGGGGGGCCAAGCGGTGGCTTCCTGAGAGATTCGCTGAAGCGGCACGAACCATAGCAGCGCGGCTGGGTGCGAACGTTCTGGTGTTTGGTTCAGCCGCCGAGGAGGCAATGTGCCAGCAAGTTGCAGAGCTTTCGGGAGGACGAAATCTGGCGGGCAAGACCACCCTGCGCGAATTCATCGACCTGACGGCTGCCTGTCGGCTCTTCCTCACCAATGATTCGGGTGCCATGCATATCGCGGCGGCGCTCCGGGTGCCCTCCATTACGGTCTTCGGGCCCACTGACGAGACGGGGACGGGCCCCTGCAGCACGACAGCGCACCTGATTCGTGAGCCGGTGGAATGCGCGCCATGTAAAAAGCGGGAGTGCCCTATCGATCATCGGTGCATGACCAGGGTTGGGACTGAACGGGTTGTCGAGACGGCGTTCCACATACTGAGCCTCTAACAGACCGGAAGCAGGCGTTTTTCACAGGTGTTAGACTACGGGGTTGAAAGAAATTCTCATTGTCCGGCTTGGTGCGATGGGGGACATTATCCACTCGTTGCCGGGAGCCGCATCGCTTAAGCACAGTTTCCCTGCTGCGCGGGTCACGTGGGTGATCGATCCGAAGTGGCGTCCGCTTCTGGAAGGCAATGGTTTTGTGGACCGCTTTATTGATTTCCATCGCCACGATTACCGTTCGTGGTGGAAGACAAAAAGGGAGTTGCAGGCTACCCATTACGACCTGGCGGTGGATTTTCAGGGGCTGATTAAGTCAGCAGTCATTGGACACCTGGCCCGGCCGGAGAAGTTTACAGGCTTCGGCTCCGGTGTGATCCGGGAACGAGCCGCGGGATTGTTTTATTCATCCCGGATTGACAGTACTGCTGTCCATGTCGTTGACCAGGCTCTGGACCTTGCTGCAGGCGCGGGAGCGAGACAACTGGTGAGGCATTTCCCACTGGCGCAGGGTACCCCGGAGAGTGAATTGCCGTCTGAACTTTTCGTACTGGCGAGTCCTCTGGCCGGGTGGCAATCAAAACAGTGGCCTTTGGAGTACTGGGAAAAACTGGCGCAACTGGTGCGGCAGCGACTGGGCATGCCGCTGGTGCTGAACGGTGCGCCGGGCAGCGTCCCGAGGGTACCCGGCACGCTCGCTCACGAGAGCGGGATTGCAGGTCTGATCGATGCAACCAGACGCGCCGCGTTAGTGGTCGGTGTGGATAGCGGGCCGCTCCATCTGGCGGCAGCCCTTGGCAAAGCCGGGGCGGCGATCTTCGGGCCGACGAACCCGGCGCGAAACGGGCCTGTTGGCGGGGATTTTGAGGTTTTCCGGACACCCGGTGTCGAGACAACACACCGTCGGGGAACCGTTATCGATGCGTCGATGCTGGCGATTACCCCGGAACAGGTTCTGCGGGCACTGGAAGCGCGGATCGGATGCCACGCCTGATGGCCGTCCGAAAACATTGGTTTCCCAAACCTTATGCGGATCTGGTGGCGCGCCTGCGGGTGCCGACCGGATTTGTGATGGTTGCCGCCTTCGGCTATTTTTCAGTCCCGACCCCGGAGTCACTCGCACTTGGGCTTGGGATCTCACTCGGAGGCCTGGCGTTGCGCGCCTGGGCAGCCGGACACCTGCGTAAGAATCAAAAGCTGGCGACTTCCGGACCGTACTCGTTCACTCGAAATCCGCTGTACCTGGGAACGCTGATCACGGCGTTGGGGTTGGCGGCAGCAGGCGACAGCGTGGGGCTGGGCATTCTGTTTGCCACCCTGTTCACACTGGTGTATCTGCCCGCCATTGAGCTGGAAGAACAACATCTGACAGCGATTCTGCCGGACTATGCCGCTTACGCGGAGAAGGTGCCTTTGCTGGTGCCCACGGTTCCGCTGGAGGGACTGGGGCCGGATTCATTCTCCTTTGCGCAATACCGCAAGAACCGGGAGTACGAAGCCCTGGGCGGCTGGCTTTTGGCAGTGGTCTGGCTGGTTACCCGTACGTTTTGGCACTGGTAATAAAGTGATGGGCGGCCTTTGGGACTACTTTCGTTCCAGCCGCTTATGGCGGGCCCTTCGGCGGGTCACACTTTTTCGCAGCTGCCTCTATTTCCTGATTGAGTTGCGGCGCACGTGGATGTCCCCGGCAACGGTGGACTCCGATTTCGAGCGCGCCAGTGATCCCTGGAACTACGAGACGAATCCTCTGGAGCTGGACCGTTTTCGGCGACAATTGGCCCTGCTTACCTCTGTTGGGGAGGATTTTGGACGGACTCTGGAGATCGGCTGCGCGGAAGGTCGGTTTACTGAGTCACTGGAGCCGCTATCCGGGGAACTGGTGGTGCTGGATCTGTCGATAGTTGCACTGGAACGGGCTAAGGCGCGCAAGATGTGGGGAACAAATGTGAGTTTCGGTCAGGCGGATCTGCGACTTGATCCGATTGGGCGGGACTTCGATCTGATTGTGGTGGCGGGAGTCCTTGAGTATTTCCCGAAGGGCAACACGCTCCGGCAGGTGATCAAAAAGCTGGCCGCAGCGCTGGCACCCGGTGGCTGTCTGCTGGTGGAGTCAACCCGCGCGGCGCAACCGGCGGAAGAAGCATGGTGGTGGCCAATGATGCCGCGGGGGCGGCGCATCAATGAACTAGCTGGACGGGAGGCTTCCCTGCGGGAGGTTGCTTCGGACGTGACGGCGGATTTTTGTATGACGTTGTACCGGAAGCGGCCATGAAAATCTCGGTGGTGGTTGCGACTCACCACAGACCCCACGCTCTGCAACGGTGCCTCACAGCCTTGGCCGCACAGGATTTACCGGCAGAGGATCTTGAGGTAATTGTCGTCGCGGATGGCCCGGAGCTTGTTCCGGAGCTGGAGTTGCCGTTCGCCTTCCGCTGGCTGGAACTGGATCGAAATCAGGGGCAATCGGCGGCCCGCAATGCCGGGGCACGAGCGGCTTGCACTGATTGGTTACTGTTCCTGGACGACGACATGGTGGCGGAACCGGGTCTGGTTCGATGCCACTTGGAATGCCAGGCTCCCCGGCGAGTGGTCTTCGGCAAGAGTGTGGACTCAGCCCAGACCGGTTACTACGGCCGGCTCGATCAGGATGCAACGCCGCGATGGCCGGACGACGCGTGGTTTGGGCCGAATTGCTCGATAGAGCGGAGTCTCTTTGAGGCAGCAGGTGGTTTCGACGAGACCGCTTTTCCGCGCTGCGGGGAGGACATTGACCTGGGTTTTCGCCTCTGGGCCCGAGGGACAGAGTTCGTGTACTCCCGGGAGGCGATAGCAGTCCATGAGGATAGAAAGGGGTGGCTGGCCCGACTGCGGGCTGAGGCTGCACATGGCGCAGCAGCCGTCGCCCTTTGTCGACGCTATCCGAAGTACCGGCGGCATGTTCCGTCAAGGGTACAGCGCCGAGCCTGGCGGAAGCGGCTTGCGGCGGAACTACCTTGCTGGGGAGGCTCGGGCCGGGCAGCGTGGATTGCCGGGTGCAAAAACGAAGCCGGCGGCTGGCAGAACCTGCGACGGATGATGGGGGCGGAAGTGGCGGTCCTGATGTACCACCACATCGGAGAACCGGCGGAAGACCCGTCACTTCGGTCGCTGACCGTCTCCAGGAAACAGTTCCGACGACATTTAGCCTGGCTGGCCCGGCATCGCCATACAACCATTACACCGTCTGACTGGCTTGCCTGGCTGGACGAAGGACAACCGCTACCGGAACGGCCCGTGATGATCACATTTGATGATGGCCTTGCGGATTTGCAGTGGGCATTTTCTGAAGCCGGTTCAACAGGGGCCGTGTTTGCTATCACCGATCTTGTCCGTACTGCAGGCAGATGGGAAGGCAGAAAGGTAGCTGACCAGACCAGGCTGGCCGCTTGGTCGGCTAAGGGAATTGAAATCGGTGGACACACCCGCACGCACCCGGACTTGCGAGGTTTGCGCGGCGCCGATCTGGAACGTGAGATTTCGGGGTGCCGGAGCGATCTGTTGGAGTTCGGCATTGTCCCGGTCGCCTTCGCGTATCCATATGGCGAGTACAACGATGAGGTTGTGAAGGCGGTCGCAAAGGTGTTTCCGTTGGCCTTCACTTGCGATGAGGGTCTAAATGACCTTTGCACTTCGCCCCATCTCCTGAGACGAACCATGATGCTGCCTGGAGACACCATGCTGGACTTCCATTTTCGTGTCCGAATGGGCCGGAGCCCGCTGAATGAGTTGCGGACGTGGCTGCGATTGCGCTCCCGGTTTCGGGGTTTGTTGCGGCGGCTGGGGTTTTCGGCATGAGACGCGTGGAAGTACTGCATCTGCTGGGCACCGCAGCTGAAGAGGGGACCAGCATTGCGCGGATCGTGAAGACGCTGGCAGCAGAGCTGGATCCGGCGAAGTTTCGGCTCCAGGCATGGTTTCTGGGCGATGATGGCCCTCTGCGGCAGGAGCTGGAAGGGGTCGGGCTTGTGACTCGCGTGTTTGGCTGGACGCGGGGGGCCAAAGATCCCCTGGGCGCGCTGCGGTTTCGCGCAGCACTCGCGGCGGGGAGTTTCGACATCGTGCACCAGCACTTTGGGGCGCGTTCGGTCCGGTGGCTGATCAGGCGGACGTCCCGGGCAGCGTTGGTGGTAAATCTGCACGGAGCGGCAGCTGACCCCAGGGTTGCGGTGGTCGGTTCAGATGGTGTATTGGCATGCTCACGTTGGGTTGCGGACCAGGTGGATGTGGCTTGCGGAGTCGTTTACCCCGGCGTGACTCTTCCTGCGAAAGCCACTGTGCCCCGCGCAGGACCCCTGATTATCGGGATAGCATCGCGCCTGGTCGCGGGGAAGGGGCTCTTCGAAATGCTGTTGGCTATGAAGCACCTGGTGGAACTCGGGTCAGGTGCCTGTCTGGAAATTGCCGGCGACGGCCCGTTGCGTGAAGAACTGAGCCGACAGATTCGTGAACTGGACCTGCAGGAACGGGTCCGGCTGTTGGGGTGGCAGGCGAATATGGGGCCGCTGTTTCAGCGGTGGAGCCTGTTTGCCATGCCCTCCGTGAATGAAGGGTTCGGGATGGCGGCGCTGGAGGCGATGGCGCACGGTCTGCCGGTGGTGGGGATGCGGTCAGGAGCGCTCCCTGAGTTGATCTCGGACCAGGAAACAGGTTTACTGGCGGAAGTTACGGAACCAGGCTCGCTGGTGAGCCACCTTGCCAGACTGCTGGAGAATGCCGAACTAAGGACGCGACTGGGAGCTGCAAGCCAGGAGAGCGTTGCTCAGCGTTTCAGCCCCCGAGAAATGGCAATAAGGACGGGAGCGTTCTATGAATCGCTACTCGGGCTCGCGCCCGGCAGCGGTCAACTCCAGCGCCCGTAGGGGTTGGGCCTCTGCCTTCATCTGCAGGGCGATTACCAGATAGAGAAGGGGCCCGGCCAGAACTGCGAGAGGAGTCCACCATCGCCTGCCAATGGGCTGTCCGTTGGCAGGCTGGCGCCAACTGCGCCGTCTGCCTGCGAGCGCCCCCAGACAGTACTTCACGACCCGCCATCGGTACGGAGTTTCGACCAGGAGAAGTGTAAAGTAGGCGACCGAACAGGCGGCGTCGCGGAAGTTCGCGCGGAACGCGGCGGTCCCGGTCTTTCTGGGGTGGCGGACCACGGAATGCGGCGTGTAGGCGATGCTATGCCCGCCCTGAACAACGGAATAAAACGCGTAGTTCTCTTCGCAGGCAGGCAGCAGGACACCGCGACCGAGGCGTTCGTCGAAAAGGGCAGGCCCCACAGTTCGGCGAAAGGCCATGTTGCCGCCGCTGCCAACACCGCCGAAATTCGCGATCTCAAACCAGTCCGGGTGGGCCGGAGTCAGGGTGAAGCGGGCGGTACCAAATTCGGGTCCTGGCATCAGGATATTGCCCGTTACCGCCATCACACTGGCCTCGGAGAATTCGGCGAGCAGGAATTGAAGCCAGTCCGGATGCGCGATACAATCATCGTCGAGAAAGGCGATAACGGACCTGGTGCAATTCCGGATGCCCGTGTTTCGCGCCCGAGAAAGGCCGGGCAGGGGCTCCACGACAAGGCGGGCACCAAAGCGCTCGGCAAGCTCCTGATTGGTCGTATCAACCGGCGCACTGTCCACCACCAGAATCTCAGCGGGGGCATGCGTCTGGAGGAGAAGGCTCTCCAGACACCGGGTCAATTGCAGGGGACGGTTGCGCGTGCAGACCACCACCGTGCAGTCGAGGACCGGGACCATTCTCCTATTGTGAACCACGCCAAGCGCGTCGAGTGTAACAATCGGCAACTGCCATCAGCGACAATAGGCATATGCCCTACTCAGAGATACTCATCGCACCCATGCGCCAGGACCTGGCCCGCTACGGCGTCGAAGAAACTCGTACGCCTCAGGACGTGGATCGCGTTCTGGCCGAACCCGGTACGCTGCTTATGATTACGAACTCGGTTTGCGGTTGCGCGGCCGGCAAGGCTCGGCCTGGTATCGGCATGGCTCTGCAGAGCGCGATCCGCCCCGACAAGACGGCGACGGTTTTCGCCGGCGCTGATGAAGCAGCCGTTGCACACCTCCGGTCGATCCTGAGTGACGTGCCACCCAGTTCGCCGCAGATTGCGCTGTTCAAGGACGGCAAGCCGGTCTTCATCGTGCATCGCCGTGATGTGGAGATGCGTGATCCGTACCAGATCGCGAACCTGCTGACGGAAGCCTTCAAGCAGCACTGCGCACCGCAAACCACCAACGCATAAAATGCCACTCGCGCCTGATGCCTGTAGCAATCTGGACGAAATTCGCACCGGGATGGACGCCATCGATCGGGAGATCGTGGCGCTCATTGCCCGGCGTGTGGACTATGTGCGGAATGCAGCTAAGTTCAAGACCAGTTCGGCGAACGTAGCGGCCCCGGACCGCGTGGCGGCGGTTCTGAAAACCCGCCGCGAATGGGCTGAAGCTGCGGGCCTGAGCGGTGAGGTCATCGAAGGCCTCTACCGCGACCTGGTCAGCTACAGCGTGAGTGAAGAACACAAACGCTGGCTGGAATTGAATCCGCAGGGTTAGAACTTGTAGGGTGCGGAGGGCGGAATCGGCAGGGTACTGCCACCCGCGTCCACGTTGATCACCGTTCCGGTTACCTGCGGAGATTCGTCCGACAACAGATAGATGGAGGCGTAGGCGGAGTCTGACGGCAACTGGTGCCGCCCGAGCGCCAGCTTTTCGCCCGCCGCTAGTAATCTGTCAAGCGAGATCCCATTGCCCCCGTGGAGCGCAATCTCGCCTTCGGTCAGAACCCAGCCCGGAATCAGGTAATTCACCCGGATGCGGTCCGGAGCCAGCGCGCCGGCCAGAGTTTTGGTGAGGGTCATCAGACCACCCTTGGCTGCAGAATAGGCGACCAGGTTCGGGAGCCCCTGAATGCCGTTGATGGAACCCATGTTCACGATGCTGCCGCCACCCACCGTGCGCATGTGCGGCACGGCGTACTTGCAGCAGTAGAAGGGACCACGCAGATTTACCTGCTGAATCGCTTCCCAGAGATCGGTGGTCGTTTCTTCGAGGGTGGCGCGGGGGTACCAGCCCGCGTTGTTGAGCAGCCCGTCGATGCGGCCAAAAAGCCGCACCGTCTCGGCCATCAGGTTGGCGCAATCCGACTCGCTGGTCACGTCAGCCTTGATAAACGTGGCCTTGTCGCCAGCGGCCACAATCTTCGCCGCTGCAGCCTCGCCATCCGCTTCCTTCACGTCGGAGAGAACGACCTCTGCCCCTTCTTCGGCCAGCATGCGGGCACATGCGAACCCGATGCCCTGTGCGGCGCCCGTGACGACGATTACTTTTCCTTCAACTCTGCCTTTGCGCATGGTTAGTCCTTAATCTCGAAAACGGCTTCGACTTCGACTGCGACGCCGGTAGGGAGGGAGGAAAAGCCCAGTGCGGAGCGGGCATGATAACCATCGGTCGTCTTGCCGAAGACCTCGTGAATCAAATCGGAAGCACCGTTGATCACCAAGTGGTGTTCAATGAAGTCCGGCGCGGAGTTCACGCAGCCGAAGAGCTTCAGGACACGGAGTCCGTCAAGCGTCCCGTGGACGTTCCAGACCGAGTTCAGGATCTTCGCCACGCAGTCGCGGGCGGCGGCATAGCCCTCTTCCGTGGTCAGGCCAGCGCCCAGCTTGCCCTTCAGGGTGCTCACGTGCCCGGAAGTCATGAGCTGATTCCCCGACTTCACACAGAGGTTCAGGTAGGTGACGGACTGCTTCTCAAACTTGATGCCAAGCTGCTCGGCGATTTGTTGCGGTGTCATAAAGGTTATCCCTAAATTCTAAATGACAATCCCCCGCCCCGCGTGCTATCGTCAATCGACGATAGACTATGGACTGTGACGAGCCTGAATTCTGCTGTCCTCCGGCCGCCCCGGTGGGCGAAGCTACAACGGTTAGCCTGGAAGGTCCGGAAGCGGATGAGCAACTGGCTCGGCTGGCGAAAGCGATCGGACACCCGGCCCGAATCCACATCCTTCGGCTGCTATCCCGCAAGGAGGCCCGCGTCTGTAGCCAGATTGTGGACGAACTTCCGCTCGCCCAGTCCACTGTCTCCGAACACCTCCGCATTCTGAAAGACGCGGGCCTCTTGCGCAGCAATGGAGACGGTCCGCGAGTCGGCTACTGCATCGACTTCAACGGCCTCCGTCGTCTCAAAGCTCTCATTGCGATTATTTAAAGCTTGCCATCATTTAGAGGATTTCTACCTATGCGCCGTAATACATTCATGAAAATGGCTCTTGCCACCCTGCTGTTGCGCCAAGTCGCGCAACTTCCGGCCGCCGAGACCAGTAAACTTACCAAACCCCGGATCCTGGTGATCTGTACGGGCAACTCGGCCCGCAGCCAGATCACTGCAGGTGTCCTCAAGGCTCTGGACCCTCGTCTGGATGTCTACTCGGGCGGGACGGCTCCCGCGCCTCGCATCAATCCTTACGCGGTTCGAGCCATGCAGGAGATCGGCATCGACATCTCGGGAGGAACGCCGAAAAACGTCCGGCAGTTCCTGGGCGAAGGTTTCGATTATGTGATTACGGTGTGCGATGAGGCGGACCGCGACTGTCCGAATTTCCGGGGCAAGGTTGGCACGCGCATCCACATCCCGTTCCCGGACCCCGCCAAAGCGACCGGCACGGATGAAGAGATCATGAACGTCTTCCGGAAGGTTCGGGGCGATATCAAAGTGAAGTTCACTTCGTACTACGAAACTGAGATTCGCAAGCGCATGTAGGTTGGCGCGGCGGGCGGTGGGTTTGCGATACGATGCCCAGTATGCGAATTTTCCGCCTGATGCTGTGTGCCCTGCCTGCGACGCTGCAAGTTCTCTCTGCTGCTGCACCGGCGATGACGTGCGATGCACTTCTTTCGCGCTCCTTTGGTGATGACGTGAGGCTTCGCACCGCGACGGTTGTTGCGGCGAAAGGCAACCTTCCGGAACACTGCGATGTGCGGGGAGTCATCTTCCCTGAGGCGCAGTTCGCGGTCAAACTGCCGACCACGTGGAACGACCGTTTTCAGATGGTTGGCAACGGGGGTACTGCGGGAACGATCTCGCTGGCGGCGGTGGACAATGCCCTGCGGCTGGGCTTCGCGGCATCATCTACTGACACTGGCCATGACGCTGCGAAAGAACCCCTCGCCACCTTCGCCTGGGAGACGCCGCAGAACCCCAACGCCCGCCGCAAGCTGCTCGATTTCGCGTGGCTCTCAGTCCACGAAACAGCGGTGCTTTCGAAGCAGATCATTCAGGCGTATTACGGGTCGGCACCTCGATATTCGTATTGGGTCGGCTGCTCCACGGGTGGACGCCAGGGCCTGCAGGAAGCGCAGCGCTTCCCAGAAGACTTTGACGGGCTGGTGATCGGTGCACCCAGTCTGGTGACCACGTACAATTCGATGCGTCGCCTCTGGATCGGCCAGACCCAGACCGGCGACGGAGCCATTCCGGAAGCCAAACTCCCCCTGCTGACGAAGGCCATCTACGAAAAATGCGATGCCCTCGACGGCCTCAAAGATGGCCTGATCGACGATCCCCGCAAATGCAGCTTCACCCCCGCGAAGGATCTGAAGAAATGCGACGGAGCCGACGGTGCCGATTGCTTCACTCAGGCCCAGCTCAGCGCGCTCACCAAAATCTACGGCGGCGTCAGGAATTCGAAAGGCGAACTCCTCTACCCCGGTGATCC
>RGPS01000125.1 GCA_010084195.1 Terriglobia bacterium | reverse complement strand
GTCCTGCTCACCGCGTTCGCCATTTCCCAAATCACCCCATCTGAGAAAATACAAACAGGCGGCCCTCCCGCCTCCCGCTCAACCTCGTGAACAATCGCATCCTTTCTCTCTCCTTCGGATTCTCCTTTGAGGATCTCTACTCCCGCGATGGCTTGGTCCGTCTCGACGCGCAATTCCTCTCCACTCTGGCTGAAGCCTCGCCGGAACTCCACACCCGCCTCCTCGCCGTCCGCGAGAACCCCGCCGACCTCGCCCTCAAACCTTCCTCCGAACTCCTCATCGAAGTCGCGCCCTACCTCGACGACTTCATCGGTAAACTCTTCGGCATCGAAGCCGAACTCCGCACCCTCCAGCAGAGCCACCACTCGCTCGCCCCCCTCTACTCCGTCAAACGGCGCTTCATCCAGAAAAAGGCCTTAACCGGCCAGAACCCCGAAAAAGCTGCCCTCATCGACGGTCCCACTGTGGTCCAGCAACTGGAAGGCCTCCTCGGCGGCCCCGTCACCGAAACGGCCTTCGCTGACCATGTGGATCGCTGGCTGGCCGACGAAGCCAACAACACCGAAAACCTGGCCATCGCCCAGCAATACGCCATTTGGGCCGTCTTCACTCCCGCAGGCAAGGCGAAACACCACTCCGGTATTCTTTTCCGCACCCCCCACAAGCTCGACATGTTCCACCTGGTGCCGTCTCAAACTGTCGAACGCCACGGCCTGCACCAGATCGAATTCGCCCCCGACCAGTGGCGTCACCGCGAAGGTTTCGCCCTCACCGATCAGGGCATGGAACTCCCCCACGCCCTCGACCAGGCCCACTACTGCATCAAGTGCCACAACCAGGGCAAAGACTCCTGCTCCCACGGCCTGAAGGAAAAGGACGGCGCGTTCAAGAAATCCGTCTTCGGCGTCCCTCTCGCCGGCTGCCCCCTCGAAGAAAAAATCTCCGAAATGAACGTTGTCAAGGAACACGGTGTGCCCATCGGGGCCCTCGGGGTCATCACCATCGACAACCCCATGGCCGCCGCCACCGGCCACCGCATCTGCAATGACTGCATGAAGGCCTGCATCTTCCAGAAGCAGGAACCCGTCGATATCCCGCAGATCGAAACGCGCACCCTGAAAGACGTCCTTGAACTGCCCTTCGGCTTCGAAATCTACGCGCTGCTCACCCGCTGGAACCCCCTTAATTTCGACCGCCCGTTCCCCCGTGAAGACTCCGGCAAGAAGGTGCTCGTCGTCGGTCTTGGCCCCTCCGGCTTCACCCTCGCGCACCACCTGATGAACGATGGCCACACCGTCGCCGCCATCGACGGCCTTAAAATTGAACCTCTCCCCGCCGATATCTCCGGCGTTGACCCCTGGGGCAAGCGGGTCCCCTTCCGCCCCATTGCCGATGTTACCGAAATCTACGAACGCCTCGGCGACCGCGTCATGGCCGGTTTCGGCGGCGTCGCCGAATACGGCATCACCGTCCGCTGGAACAAGAACTTCCTCAAGGTCATCCGTCTCCTCCTCGAACGCCGCAGCCAGTTCTCCATCTATGGCGGCGTGCGCTTCGGTGGCACGCTCACCATCGACACCGCCTTCGACCTCGGCTTCGACCACATCGCCATGTGTGCCGGTGCCGGTCGCCCCACCGTCATCCCCATGAAGAACGGCCTCGTTCGCGGCGTCCGCCAGGCCTCCGACTTCCTCATGGCCCTCCAGCTCACCGGCGCGGCCAAGTCCGATTCCCTCGCGAATCTCCAGATCCGCATGCCTATCGTGGTCATCGGCGGCGGTCTCACAGCCATCGATACTGCGACCGAATCTCTCGCCTACTACGTGGTTCAGGTCGAGAAATTTCTCGCCCGCTACGAAGCCCTCGTTGACGAACTCGGCGAACCCGCCGTCCGAGCCCACTGGACTCCCGACGAAGCCGTCACCGCCAAAGAATTCATCGCCCACGGCCAGGCTCTCCGCGCCGAACGCGCCCAGGCTGCCGCCCAGGGCCGCGACCCCGGCTACCTCCCCCTGCTCAACTCCTGGGGTGGTTCCACCCTTGCCTACCGTCGCCGTCTGGTCGATGCCCCCAGCTACACCCTGAATCACGAAGAAGTGTCCAAGGCTTTTGAAGAAGGTGTCCGTTTCGCCGAATGCCTCGCTCCCGAGGAAGTGGAAGTGGATGCCGCCGGTACGGCTGCTGCCCTCAAATGCCGCAAGCACATTTACGACGAGGTCACCGGTAAGCTCGTCTCCACCGACGAATTAATCACCCTCCCGGCCCGCACCATTCTCGTCGCAGCCGGCACCCAGCCCAACACCGTCCTCGCCCGCGAAGACGATCAGGTTCTCCTCGATGGCCGCTACTTCCAGGCCTTCGGCGAAGACGGCGAAAAGGTGAAACCCGAGCGCAGCGCCAAGCCAGCCAAGGTGGAAGTCCTCATGTCCGTTCGCGAAGATGGCCGGGCCATCAGCTTCTTCGGCGACCTCCACCCCTCCTTCTCCGGTAATGTCGTGAAGGCCATGGGCTCTGCCAAACTCGGCTACCCCGTCGTCTCCCGCATGCTCGCGAAGGTCCCCGCCACCTCATCCCCCGCCTCCCTCATCGCGACGCTGGACGACCAGTTGCGTGCCACCGTTCACGACGTCATCCGCCTCACCCCCAACATCATTGAGGTTGTGGTCAGGGCCCCCATTGCAGCACGAGCCTTCCTGCCCGGCCAGTTCTACCGCCTGCAGAATTATGAAGTCCTCGCCACAAAGACGAAGAACACCGTCCTCGGCATGGAAGGCCTCGCTCTCACCGGCGCTTCCGTCGACCACGAGCAGGGCCTCCTCTCCACCATCGTTCTTGAAATGGGAGGCTCGTCTGACCTTTGCGCCCTCTTGAAGAAGGGTGAACCCGTCATCCTGATGGGCCCCACCGGAGCGCCCAGCGAAACGCCTTCCAAGGAAACCGTGCTCCTTGCCGGCGGTGGCCTCGGTAACGCGGTGCTCTTCTCCATTGGCCAGAAACTCCGGGAAGAACGCTCCCGAGTTATCTACTTCGCCGGCTACAAGAAGATAATCGACCGCTACAAGGTGGAAGAAATCGAACGCGCCGCCGACAGCGTCGTGTGGGTCTGCGACGAAGCCCCCGGCTTCACCGCCGGACGCGTCCAGGATTCCGCCTTCGTCGGCAACATTGTGGAAGCGATGGTCGCTTATGGCAGAGGAGAACTCGGCGAAACCTCCATCAAGCTCAGCAACGTCGACCGCCTCATCGCCATCGGTTCGGACGGCATGATGAAGGCCGTCCAGCAGGCCCGCCACACCGTGCTGCGCCCATACATCAAGCCCGACCACCACGCCATCGGCAGCATCAACTCACCCATGCAGTGCATGATGAAGGAAATCTGCGCCCAGTGCCTCCAGGTCCACAAGAACCCGCAGACCGGTGAAGAAACCGTAGTCTTCTCCTGTTTTAATCAGGACCAGCCCTTAGACCACGTAGATTTCAGCAGCCTCCGCACCCGCCTCTCCCAAAACGGAGCGCAGGAAAAGCTGACCAAAATGTGGATCGACCACTGCCTCCGCGAAATCGGCGTACGGACGTAAGAATCAGCCAGCGGTGTGCGACGTGAAAGTGGAGATGCAAAGCAGCTATGCGGGGCAGGATGGCATCCGGCTGGCAGCCTGCGCGGCGGTGCGATACCGCAGCTTCTTGCTTCAGGCAGGGCAGTGGGTTGAATGCCTGCGAGGTCGAGGCTTCCGACGCCGCTGCAAAGGCTGATGGCGGCGATGGCAGGTAGATCCACATGGTCGGGGGGAGGCAAGGCGGCTTTACCTGGGACCCCGAAGCGCCCGCCCGGCTTCTTCGATGCCAGAGCCCGCCACGCCGTCAGCCCGGCGTTTCCCGTTTGTTGTCGGCCAGGTCAATGTCCAGCTCAGTCGCTCCCTCGTGGCTAAGGGAGAAGTCGACGTCCGTCTGACCATGCACGGCTAAAAATGGCTCGATTTACATTATTCCAACCGCAACCGTTTCGCATTGCGAAAGAAATATTGCGCTTGACGCGAATCCCCTTCTTCCGATATAGTTCGATCCAGTAACAAATTCAGGTCGTCGGCTGTGCTTCAGTCGACAGTCAAAGGTCCAATCATGTCTCAAAAAATAAGGCTCTTGTCAGCGCTTCTGCTCGCATGTGCGGCTTCCTACGCCCAAACCGGCGTCGGCCAGATTCAGGGCACTGTCACTGACGCATCCGGTGCTGTCCTCCCCAATGCCCCCGTCGTCCTCGACCACGCCCAAACCGGCACTAAGTTCGATACCGCTTCCAGTTCCTCAGGTGTCTTCATTTTCCCGTCCCTCCAGCCGGGTGCTTACAAACTCACAGTCACCGCCCCAGGCCTTCAGCGCTGGGAAGGTCAGATCCAGCTGCGTGCTGGCCAGGACGCGGTCGTCAACGTCACCCTCCAGATCGCGCAAACCACCGAACAGGTCACGGTCGTCGGCAACGTGACGCCTCTCGTTACCTCCAATAGCGCTACTCTCGCCACCACTGTGGAGCGGCAGCGCATCGAACAGCTTCCCCTCAACGGCCGATCTATCCAGTCTCTTCTCGCCGTTACGGTGCCCGGCCTCGAAGGTGGCACCGCTCAGCCCCGCGTCTACGGCCTGCGCGATTCCGCCCTCGAATTCACCCAGGACGGTGTGCCGCTCGATGACCGCAATACCGGTGCCATCCAGGCCCGCCCCCCCGGCCTCGACACAGTGCAGGAATTCCGCGTCGAAACCAACGGCTCCTCCGCCAAACTTGACCGCCCGGCCAGCGCCATCATTGTCACCCGTTCCGGAACCAATCAGCTCCATGGTGCCGCGTTTGAAACGGGTCGCAACAGTGGTTTTGGTGTTGCCCGCCAGCGCCAGGACGTCTTCACCGTCCCACCCCACCTCGTCCGCAACGAATTTGGCGTTTCAGTCGGAGGCCCTGTGGTCATCCCCAAGATCTACAACGGTCGCAACAAGACGTTCATCTTCGGTGCCTGGGAAGAACTCCGTCAGCGGTCCGCCGCCAGCCAGGGTTCCGCCGTTTGGACCGCCCCCATGCGTCAGGGTGACTTCAGTGGCCTCATTGATGCCAACGGTCGCAAAATCACTCTCTACGATCCCTGGTCCGTCGGTCCCGCTCCCAACTACGCCAAGACCCCTTACCCCAACAACCAGCTCCCCATCTCCAAACAGAGTCCCCTCGCCAAATACACGTTTGGCGTCGTGCCGCTCCCCACCGATCTCGGCGTCAATCCGCTCGTCGCCAATAACTACTTCGGTGCCGCCCCCACCAATTCCGACCAGCGCACCGTAACCATCCGTGCCGACCACCGCCTCGGCGACAACGACCAGATCTTCGGCCGTTACTCCCGCGGCGAGTGGGACCAGATGAACCGCCGCGCTTTTAACACCGCCGGCAATCCCATCAGTGCCGACGGCCTCTGGAACCGCGAAACCTACTACGAGCGGTCCAACACGGAAATGGTGTCCTGGACCCACACCTACTCGCCCACGCTCTACTCCGAAACCGTCGTCACCGGCTCTGCCATCAACTGGCTCTACAGTCTCAATCAGGAAAGCGCCTCGCAGGACATCTCGGCGAAGTTCGGCACCCCCAACCCCTTCAAGGTGAACGGCGCGCCCTACCTCCTCAACGTCGGTTACCAGAATGTCCAGTTCCACGGCATCGTCCCACGCTCTCAGTACACCCAGATCATCAGCGGTGAGCAGAACTACACCTGGGTCAAGGGTCGCCACCAGCTCCAGTTCGGTGGCCGTTATCGCGAAGAGAAACTCGATACCGTCCCCGACCGTCCCGATCAGTCCGATCTCGACTTCAACAGCAACGCCACAGCCACCTACAATGTGGGCTCCGGGGCCGCCTGGGGCGCCGCGCCGCAAACCGGCGATTTCGGAGCCAACTTCTTCCTCGGCGTCGCCGGACGCTACGCCCAGCAGCGCCCCCCCGGCAACTACAACATGACCGGCAAGGACATTTCTGCCTACGTCCAGGACAACTGGAAGGTCTCCACCAACCTCACCATCAATGCCGGTCTCCGCTGGCAGTACCTCGGCCCCTATCTCGATAAGGCCGGTGTCACCAACCTCTTTGACTTCGCCTCGAAGACCATCATCAATCCGGTGCCAATCCCCGAACTCGTCAAGTCCGGCTACACCACCCAGCCCATCGTGGATGGCTACGCCGCCATCGGCGTCAAGTGGGCCACTCCCGACAAGTTCGGAATCGGCAACAATCTTGTCAACGTGAGCAAGCTCAACCTCGGCCCCCGCGCCGGTTTCGCGTACTCACGTCGCGCAGCCGACCGTGCCTTCGTCCTTCGTGGCGGCTACGGCGTCTACCACTTCCCCATTCCGGCGCGTACCTTCAACGGTATGCGTGGCAACGCTCCTTTGCAGGGCTCCTACTCCTTCAACTGGAACGATTCTGCCAACGCTCCCGACGGTCTCCCCAACTACTTCCTTCGCAAAGCACCCTCCATCATCGCCGGAGTCAACTCGGCCGATATCGCCGAACTCAGCATTGCCAAGCCCCCGGTCATCCTCCCCGGCATCGCCATGATCGCGCTCACCCGTGACCTGAAGACGACCCTCGCCCACCAGTGGAATCTCACTCTCGAAGGCGAATTAACAAAGGACACCGTCGTTCGCGTCGGCCTCGTCGGTACCGCCGGTCGCAACAATGAGAACGTTCAGCGTTACAACGCCAATCCCATCACTCCGTACGTCTGGTACAAGAACTCCGGCCTTGCCCTGCCCACCGGTTTCTACTCCGGTACCGCCCGCCGAGCCCTTGACCAGACCACCTTTGGTGACATCTCCATCTACACCAAGACCGGCTATTCCAACTACACCGGCCTCCAGTTCGAACTCGAACGGCGCTACAGTAATGGTCTCGCCTTCCAGCTCTTCTACCTGATGAGCAACTCTGCCTCCACTGGCAACGTGGCCTCCCAGGGCGGTGGCTTTGCCACCTTCCAGACCGATCAGCCCGAGATCTTCCTCCCCGGCGCCATTCCCACCGATCCCGCCGAGCGCCTCCGCTTCTACCGCTACCAGCGCGACGCCGATATCCCCAAGCACCGCGTTCGCTGGAACTATCTCTATGACCTCCCGTTCGGCAAGGGTAAGCGCTTCGCCGGCAACATCGGCGGCCTTGCAAACCAGGTCATCGGCGGCTGGCAGATCGCCGGCTACGGCACCGCCAACAGCCGCTACTGGCAGCTCCCCACCACCAACTGGGGCGCCACCGGACCCATCCAGTTCTACGGCACCGACGTGAAGATCTCCGATTGCCGACAGGGCACCTGCTTCCCCGGCTATCTCTACTACAACGGCTACATCCCGGCCAACCGCATCAACACGGCGACGGGTGTTAATGGTGTGCCCGCAGGCTATTCTCCATCCATCAAACCGGTCAATCCCATCCCCGCGTCCGGCGTGGTTGCGGACCCGAATTACAACGACAACAACAACGTTCTGGTGCCCCTGAAAAACGGTCAGAACCAGTTGGTTGCTTACGATACAGGCATCCATCCCTGGCGCAATCAGGTCATGCCCGGCCCCTGGATCATGAACCTGACGGCCAGTGTCTACAAGGCCTTCCGGATCAGCGAAAGCGTCAGCCTCCGTATCAACCTCGACGCGTTCAATGTCCTGAACCAGCCCGGCATCGGCCTGCCCGGAGGCGACGGCATCATCAGCCTCCGCACCTCCGCCCAGGGTGCACGCACCATGCAATATACCGCCCGCCTGACCTGGTAATCAGCTAACCCCAAACGAAAAGGCCGCGACTCCCAACCGGGACTCGCGGCCTTTTTTCTTGTATCATGAAAGTCAATGAGTACTGCAACTTTGCAAGCCCCGATCACGGTCGAACAGTTCGCAGCTCTGCAGTGCACTGACATCGAAGACTACGAACTGGTCGAAGGAGAACTGATCCCGTTGTCCAGTGGAACCCCGTTGCATGCCAGGATTCGTAGTCGAGCGGAAAGACTGATCGCAGCCTGGCTCGATATGAACCCAGTCGGAGCAGTATTCGTCGAAATCGATTGTCGCCTGACCCCGCGGACGGTGCGTCGACCCGACGTTTCCATCTTCCTCGGCCGAGCCGCCACCGATTTCGATCCCAACCGAACCCCGGTGCCCTACGCCCCCACCATCGCCATCGAAGTCCTCTCCCCGAGCGAAGGCATCATAAACGTTAACCGAAAGTCACTGGAATATCTCGCTGCAGGTTGTAGCGAAGTCTGGCTCCTCGACAGTGCCAACGACATGATCCTCATCCAGACCAACCACGGCATCCGGCTCCTCCGCGGAACCGACACCCTCGAATCCCCCCTCCTCCCCGGTTTCGCCCACTCTGTCTCCGCCTTCCTCGGCGGGCTGTAGACCGGTCAGAACCCGTCAGTATCGCACTCTGCCAAAATAGGCGCTAAACAAGTCGGCTAGTACTTTTGCAAGATCTCTGACATTCTCATTCTTCTGGCTCTGAACAGCACTCCGGGAGTCCGGGCTCTATCCAACAGCCTGAGCCTGACCGGTCTATAGGGCCATCCAGTCTTGGCCGAAGCGGAGAGCCTACAGCAGCTGTTCTCTTCCGATGGCTTCATGCAGGAGCATCTTGATGTCGGTTTGGTACGGAAGCCCCCGGCGTTGGGCGAGATCCTGGGCCGCTTCAATATCCGGAACGGACAGACGCATCGTCACTGTTCGCAACGGCACTTTCCGTCTTGCCTTACCGCTAACCAGAGCCCGTCTCATGACCTCCGTCGCTGCATCCGGATGGGCGTCCCACCATTCAACCTCTTCGGCTTCAGTATTGAATGTCGGTATGGAAATCTGCTTCGGTGTCGTCATTGTCCCTCGAAATAGAGCAGTTGTTGCTCTTTGGTCATGTCGTAGGCGGTTACCACGCGGGTCTTGCCACGGCGCACGGTGTAGAAAACCGTAAGGAGCCGTCCCCTTCTGCTTCTTCCAAAGCAAAGACCGCGATCTTCCCTGTCGTGATCCTGGAGTTCGAACTCCGATGGTTCGATCAGGAGCGCATCCTCAGCTTCTTCCTGGCCGATAGCATGACGCGCGACATGTTTTCGGTTGGCATCATCCCAATCGAAGTTTATGTATTTGCATTGTAAATGTACGAGCCCGAGTGGTCAACGCAAAAAGGCCGCGACCCCCTCTCGGGAATCGCGGCCTTTTTAATCCAACCGAGCTACTGTTTAGTAGTCCATACCTTCGGGGCCATGGCCGCCGCCAGCCGGAGCAGACTTCTTCTCCGGAATCTCGCAGACCATCGCTTCCGTCGTCAGCATCAGACCGGCAATCGACGCCGCGTTCTGCAGAGCCGAACGAGTCACCTTTGCAGGATCGATAACGCCGGCCGCAACCAGGTCTTCGTAGACTTCCGTCTGCGCGTTGTAACCGAAGTTGTAGTCGTCGTTCTCGCGGATCTTGCCGAGGACGATCGCGCCTTCAATACCGGCGTTGTTCACAATCTGACGCACGGGCTCTTCGCACGCGCGGCGGATGATGTCCACACCAATCTGTTCATCGCCACCCAGCTTCAGGCCGGCCAGAACCTTACCGGCGCGCAGCAGAGCCACACCACCACCAGGAACGATACCCTCTTCAACGGCCGCACGGGTTGCATGCAGCGCGTCTTCAACGCGGGCCTTCTTTTCCTTCAT
Source organism: Terriglobia bacterium (assembly GCA_010084195.1). Taxonomy (GTDB): domain Bacteria; phylum Acidobacteriota; class Terriglobia; order Bryobacterales; family Bryobacteraceae; genus BOG-234. The sequence goes on along the minus strand of RGPS01000125.1, from coordinate 7,687 downwards.
TTCGGTTTCGGTCGCAGCGCCAACCTTGATCACTGCAACGCCACCGGCCAGCTTCGCCAGCCGCTCCTGCAGCTTTTCACGGTCATAGTCCGACGTGGTTTCGTCGATCTGCGTCCGCAACTGCTTAATGCGGCCTTCAATCGCTCCACTCACACCAGCGCCATCAATGATGGTCGTGTTGTCTTTGTCGATCGTGACACGCTTCGCGCGGCCCAGATCAGCCAGCTGCACGCTGTCCAGCTTGATGCCGGTTTCTTCGAACAGAGCCTGACCACCAGTCAGGATCGCAATGTCTTCCAGCATCGCCTTACGACGATCACCGAAGCCAGGAGCCTTCACGGCCGCAGCGTTCAACGTGCCACGCAGCTTGTTCACAACGAGAGTGGCGAGCGCTTCGCCTTCCACTTCTTCAGCAATGATCAGCAGCGGACGACCAGCGCGGGCAACCTGCTCCAGTACGGGCAGCAGATCCTTCATGTTGCTGATCTTCTTTTCGTGGATCAGAATGAACGGATCTTCCAGCACGCATTCCATCCGGTCGGCGTCGGTCACAAAGTACGGTGACAGATAGCCGCGGTCGAACTGCATGCCTTCCACGGTCTGCAGTTCGGTCAGCATCGTCTTCGATTCTTCAACCGTGATGACGCCGTCCTTACCGACCTTGGCCATCGCTTCTGCAATGGTGTCGCCGATGGTGTGGTCGCTGTTGGCCGAGATCGTGCCAACCTGAGCGATCATGTCGCCGGAAACCGGCTTCGCCATCTTCTTCACTTCGGCAATGGCCATTTCAACGGCCTTGTCGATACCGCGCTTCAGGGCCATCGGATTCGCACCGGCGGCAACGTGCTTCACGCCTTCGCGGAAGATCGCCTGGGCCAGAATCGTAGCGGTCGTCGTACCGTCACCGGCGATGTCCGAGGTCTTCGAAGCCACTTCGCGAACCATCTGGGCGCCCATGTTTTCGAGCGGATCCTTCAGTTCGATTTCCTTCGCAACAGTCACACCGTCCTTCGTGATGGTCGGGCCACCAAACTTTTTCTCGAGGACAACGTTGCGACCCTTCGGTCCGAGCGTAACTTTCACCGCGTCGGCCAACTGGTTTACACCGCGCAGGATCGCCTGGCGGGAATTCTCAGCGTAAACAATTTGTTTTGCCATTATTTTTCTGTTTCTCCTGTTTGTCTTTTGTGAAGCGGGCGCGGCTTAATTGCTTTCGAGGATCCCGAGGACCTCGTCTTCGCGCATGATCAGATATTCCAGACCGTCAAGCTTGATTTCGCTGCCGGAGTACTTGCCAAACAGGATGCGGTCACCCTTCTGGACGTCGAGCGCAACAACGCTGCCGTCTTCGAGGCGCTTGCCTTTGCCCACGGCGAAAACTTCGCCTTCCTGCGGCTTTTCTTTTGCTGTGTCGGGGATAAAGAGGCCACCAGAGGTCTTCTCGGTGTCAGTCTCAATCCGTTTTACGACGATGCGGTCATAGAGCGGACGAATGTTCATAGTTGTTTCTCCAATTGGTGATTGGCTGGTAAACCAGCAAAACTACAGAATCTGCAACAGTCGGATTCCGGACGCTCAGCAGCGTCCGGCTATCCAAGACCATTATTAGCACACTCGCCCAGTGAGTGCCAAGAAGAAAATTCAAACATGAGTGTATGGCGCTAAGATTTTCTGACCCGGGACCCGCCTTGCCTCTCCGCTACCATAACCTATATGGGCCAAATACGAACCCCGGACTGCGAAATCATCGACACCGAACTCCAGCGCCTCTACCCCACCGGGGCCATCGAGATCAACACCCAAAAGGACACCTACTCCGAGGACTACATCGTCTGGCTCACCGCCGGCGACATCCTCCAGCCCGTCCGCGTCACCATCGAAGAATACGCAGCCGGCGACTGGCTCGATAACCTGAAAGCCGCCATCGAACTGCTGGAAGTCCAGCGCGAATCGGAAGGCTAAGCCGACTCCGGCGCTATCCGTCTGCACCCCGGAATGCGGTCAAAGTCCCTGTCAAATGTGCAGATTCCGTCCATCCTGTGGACCAACACCACTGCCGCGTGGACTGCATCCCTGGCGACCAGCGAAGCGTCTGCGTCCACCAGCCGTTTGGCCTCGTCCATGATTTCGCCGGTAATCGGCAAGATCCGCGGAAATATCTCCCGCGCGAGCCGGTATACCCGCTGCCCGTCTTCCCAGCGCCGCAACGCAGTGTACCGATGAATCACTTCCTGCAGGGCCTCCGCGTCCAGTACGGCCTCAATTTCGCCACGTGCCACGCGATCCAGAAATCGCACGGCGGGCGTCTTGTTGGGGTGTTCCGCACCCACCGCGTACATCAGGAGGTTCGAATCCGTCAGAATCACGGCAGCGGTCCCACGGGGGGCATCGACTGCCGCTTTATCTCCTCAACCGAACCGGTGGGAAGGGACATCGCGGCCATCTCAGCCACCGCGGCGACGCGGGCGCGAGTCGTTGCCAACCCATATTGACTGCGGCATGCAGACCGTACCAACTCGCCGACACTACTTTGCCTGTCATGTGCCAGCGACGCGAGCTGTTGGTAAAGCTCCGGTTCAAACAGGATAGTCGTCTTCTTGATCAGCTCCATATATGGATCAGGATACCAATCTGCCAACTCTCTCATTCACCCCACAAACGGCTCAGCAAATCCGACACCCCAACCCGCGCCGCCTGTGTCTTCATATACTCGGCATCAGCCCTGCCTTTTTGCACCGCAGCAAGGTTCGTCAGATCATTCCACTGACGTTCCGAAACTTCCCCGCCCGCGCGATACCAAAGCAGTTTCACCAGAACGATGTCCTCTGCCGAGACAACCGGGATATCCAGCGGTTCGCCCCCCAGGATGGCAGTCTTTGCGAATTTCCGGTGCATCAGCTGTTCTTCGCCCAGCGGATGGCGACCTGCAACAAACAGGTCAAACTTGTGCCCGGACTCCAGGTGGATCAGGTTGAAGGCCCGGCCCCGGCCAATCGCCTCCACCATGGCGGCGTCATCCGCATAAAAAGCGGGCGACACAGCGAGGTAAATCGCCTTCGCCAAAACCTGAGGAAGTTCCAGCATCACATTGATATCCAGCGTGGCCCGGGCAATGCCATGAAACGAACTCGCGAAGCTGCCACCGACCGCATAACGGATACCCAGCCGGTCCAGCGCCGTGAATAATTGCAGAGCGGCATCGCGCAGACTAGCCATGGGCCAGCGGATCCCAACCGTAAGCCCGAAGCATCAGTTCGCGAGGCAAACGGGTTGCCACAGCCCGCAGGAAAGCTTCCCGTTCCACAGCCTCCGGATAGCGCATGCGCACACCCTGCTTCGCCATTTCCAACAGGCCATCACTCAGGTCGAAAGCATCCACCAGCTTTTGCTCCCCGGTGCGCCGCCGCTGGATTTCATAGAACACCTGCAGCGCCTCCGGGGTCGTGTCACGGGCGAAATCGGCATCGGTATGCTTTGCCGTTGGGGGCATATTCGTATACGAAGATTACCCCCTACCCCGCGAACTTATCCGTAGCTGCCACCAAAGCCCGGCTGTTCGGAGCATCAAACGCACTATGACCGCTATCCGCCGTCACCACCAGCTCCGCCTCGGGCCAAACCCGGTGCAGCGCCCACGCACTCTCCATCGGACACACCACGTCATACCGACCCTGCACAATCACCGCCTGAATATGCCGAATCCGCCCCACGTTCCGCAGCAACTGATCGTCTGTCTCCAGGAACCCCTTGTTCACAAAGTAATGAGCTTCAATCCGAGCAAACGCCAAAGCAAACTCGTCTTCCTCATAATGCCCGGCAAACGACGCATCCGGAACTAACTTCGAAGTCGCCCCTTCCCAGCCACTCCACCTCTTCGCCGCCGCCAAACGCACCGAAGCATCCTCGCTCGTCAACCTCTTGTAATAAGCGGCCAGCATGTCCCCTCGCTCCGCTTCCGGAATGTGCTCCCAATACGCCTCCCAAACATCCGGATAAATCGCCGAAGCCCCCCGCTGATAAAACCAGTCAATCTCCTGCTTCCGCAGCAAAAAGATCCCCCGCAGCACCAGCTCCGTCACCTTCTCCGGATTGAAGAACCGCCGCTGCTTCGCGTCCGACCCGCCCCCCGGCCCCCCATGCAGAAATACCACCGGTTTCCCCGCCGGATTCCCGCTCTCCTCAAAGTAAAGTTCGTGCAGCTCACTCACGCGCAGCCGCCCCGTGTTGTAAGCCTCCACCGGAGGATAAAGCCAGGTCGAAGGATCTTTCAGAAATGCCATCGAAGCCAGCATAGCGCCGTGCTTGTTGCACTAAAGCTCGTTACACAAATAAAGAGGGCGATGCGAACCTCCGCACAGCCCTCTTCACTGTTTTACCTGACTACCCAATTACCAAAGCAATTTCAAAGCAACCTGAGCATTCCGTGGTTCCCCAAATCCCAACCCAGGCGCTCCGCCACCATTCCGCGTATTCGAAATGGTTCCGAAGGCCCCCGAATTGAAAGTCGTGGTCGGATTCGCAAAGTTCGTCCAGTTCAGAACGTTGAAAACTTCAAACCGCAGCTGAACCCGCAACCGCTCCGTCACCGCCACTTCTTTGAACAAGCTGGGATCAATGCTGAAGAACCCAGGGCCGTAAATCGCGTTCCGCCCCAGATTCCCCTGCGTCCCCGCCGGTGCCGCTGCAAACGCCACACGATTCACCCAAACCCGGTTCGTCGCACTCGTATTCGCCGGCAGATTGGCGAACGGATCGCCCACCAGATTCATTCGGTCAAACGTATCGCCGTCACCATTCACGTCCGTACCCGCCCGGAACAGAATCGGCAGCCCCGTGTGCGCCGTCGCCAGCGCATTCAACTGCCAGCCGCCGGTCAGCTTCTGGTACTTCTTCATCAGCGTCGGAACCTGCCAACTCACAAACGTGGTCACAACATGCCGCGTATCGAAGTCCGCATTGCCCCGGTCCAGCCCCAGATTCGCACTGAAACTGGGCACCACGCTGCGCGCCTCCGAAGCCGTGTCAATCGCATGGCTCCAGGTGTAGTTGAACGTCGCCGTCAACCCCTTAATCATCTTCTGCGTCAACTGCATCTGCATCGAGTGGTAACTCGAAGATGTCCCGGACTCAATCTGATTAATCGAACCCAGCGTCGGATACTGCGAATTATACGGACGTCGTGACTGCACCGTTCCCGGACCCGGCACCCCCGCATTGATGTTTCGCGTGTAGATCAGCTTCCGTCCCAGGCTCGAGACATAACCGGCCTGCAGCAAACCGCCCTTCCAAAGACCCTGCTGCACATTGAAGTTCAGATTCTGCACATAAGGCGTCCGCAGATTCTGATTCACACTCAGCACGCCCAAAATCGGCACCGTCGCGCTCGCCCATGGGTCCACACCCGTCTGCAGATTCGTCGACGGCGGAGCGCTCAGAGAGTAAATCGGTAAAGCGCCACCCGGATTCGCATTCACGCCCTGCGCGCCACCATTACCACCACCCGTGTTGGCTGCAAAAAACGCCACTGCCGGCACATCATAAAAAATCCCGTATCCGCCACGGATCACCGTTGCCTTACCCTTGAGCGGCTGCCACGCAAAGCCAAACCGCGGCGCGTAGTTGTTCACATCCCGCTTATACAGCGTCTTCAACCCCCGTCCCGGTCCCAAAATCCCCAGCCCCGGAACGAACGTCGTAATCTCCTGCCTCTTGTCTCCCAGCGGTCCCAGATACGAATACCGCATCCCAAAATTCACGGCCAGCGACGGTGTCACCTGCCAGTTGTCATGCACAAACCAGTCAAATGAATTCTGCGTGTAATCCCTCTGCAGGAAGCTGCCCTTCACCGAAACGCCCGGAGCCGCGCGCACAATCGTCGCCCCGCTCGCATTCGTAACATAGCCAGCCAGGAAATCCGCCAGAGCTCTCTGCTGCGAAGAGTACGCCGCACTCGTGGCCCACGGCCCCCGCGTTCCATCGAACGTGAATGTACCCCGCGCACCCGCGTTATAGAAGATATCCAGAAGCGCCCGCCGATACTCCCCGCCAATCTTCAGTTGATGCTTGCCCACAGTCCAGTTCAGCGTATCCGTCACGTGTCCTGTTGTATCAATCCGGCCCAGCGGCTGCGTTGCACCCGCTGTCGAGAAACCAGAAACACGAATCGTCGGCGACCCCGCCAGCGTCGGTGCTGTAACACCCGTATTTAATCCAGCCGAGGCCGGATTCGGACTCGTATCCAGATCGTTAAATGTCTGCAGGAAGTAATTCGCGCCCAGCACCATGTTATTCACCATCCGGGGCGAAAGTACACTGGTCAGCGCCACAGCGTAGTTATGCATATGGCTCGGCGCAACCTGGAAATACTCGCGGAATGGAGCCAGCGAATCTACCACTGCTTTCTGCGTACCAGTCCCGCCGTAATAACGAACACTGAGCGAATTCGCCGAGTTGAACGAATGGTCAATCTTCGCAATCCCGTTGTAACTGTCATAAGTGTTCGGGTCCGTGGAGAAGAAGTTATTCACCACCGCGCCCCCCGTCCGCACCCGTTCCGGCCAGAAATTCACTAACTTCGCCGTCACCGGATTCTGCGGAATCCCGAACGCACTCAGTATCCCCTGACCCTGAGCAATCCACGCCGGAGACAGCGTCGTCACAGCGGTCGCGTTCGAAGCGTCCGCAATCTGATACTCACCGGTCAGAAAGTAGAACGTCTTGTTCTTAATAATCGGACCACCAAACGAGAACCCGCCCTGCTGACTTCTCACGCGACGTACCTTCGACCCCGCCGGAGCCAGCGGCGTATTGGCCGCGAAATACTCATTCCGGTTGAAGTAGAACGCCGAGCCGTGCAGTTCATTCGTACCGCTCTTGATCACGATGTTGACGATCCCGCCACCATTGCGCCCCATCTCCGCGCTGCCATTCGTGGCCACCGAGAACTGATCCACCGCTTCCACCGGAAGCAGCGTGCCGGCAATACCCGCCACACCACCCTGATTCACCGCAGCTGCGTTCTGGAAGCCATCATTGTTGTCAGCCCCGTCAATCATGTAGTTGTTGCCGCGAACCCGGCCACCATTGATTGAAGTCGTCGCCGCCGAAGCGCCCGGAGCCAGCTTAACCATCTGCCGGAAATCCCGCCCGTTCATGGGCAGATCGCTTACCGTCTTCGTTCCAACAACCCCCGTCAGCGCAGTGGAAGACGTTTCAATCGTCCCGGCCGAAGCCTCCACGGAAACGGATGACGACTGTGAAGCCAGCCCCAGCTTAAACGTGACCGCAGTCACACGCGAAACCGCCACTTCCAGCGTGCTCTTCTGCTCCGCGAAGCCCACCTTGGAAGCAATCAGCGAATAGGTGCCCGTAGGCAGATCGGGCAGCGAAAAATCGCCCCCGTTGCCCGTCACAGTGGCCCGTGAAAACCCGGTCGCTGCGTTAGTAGCCACAACTTTGGCGTCCGCCAGAACAGCGCCCGAAGGATCTTCTACCGACCCGCTGATAGCCCCGCGAAACGTCTGGGCCGCCACCGGCGCAACTGCCGCCAAAGCCAGCAAACCAGCAATAATGAACGATTTTGAGAAATGCCTCATGTAGCTCTCCTGTCGTTCAGGCATGCGAAATAAACGCAGGTGCACAGTAGACAGGGTGCAATAGGAGGCGACGAGGCCGGGAGAAAAACTTG
>RGPS01000124.1 GCA_010084195.1 Terriglobia bacterium | reverse complement strand
TGGTGGACGGGGCGGCCCTGGTGGTGGTCGTGGTGGCCCGGGCGGTGGACGACCAGTCGCGGCCAATGGTCGGGGGCAGTTTGGCAACCGCATCGGACGAGGCAGAGGCCCACAATGGCGCCTGAGTGCCAACTACAATTTAGGAAATTCTGTCCTCAATGCGCGGCCCTACTCTTTCACGGCACCCCAGTTGAGCAATGGGCAGCTCGTCCCGAAAGCGGGTTATGCCAACAATCAATTTGGCTTCTCCGTGGGTGGTCCCCTGTCCATCCCGAAGCTGTTCAAAAGTGAAAAGACTCTATGGTTTGTGAACTACACCGGCCAGCGGACGCGCAACGGGTATGACCGGATCACGACCGTCCCGGGCTCTGCCCAAAGGACAGGAGACTTTTCTTCCGTCAGCCAGATTGTTTACGACCCCCTGGGGAACTCGCCGTTTCCGGGCAACCGGGTCCCGGCCAGCCGCGTGAACCCGATCGCCACCAGCCTGCTCGGCTACGTTCCGCTGCCTAACGTGGATGGGACCCGGAATAACTTTCACCTCATTGGTGCCAACCCCTCCAACAACAACAATCTCCAGATCAACGTCAACCAGACAATCACCAACAAGGACCGTCTCGCTTTCAACATGAGCCGCCAAAGTCGGGACGCGATTAACGTGCAGACTTTTGGCTTTGAGGATGAAACCAACGGTACGGGACTGAACGCGAATCTCTCGTATTCACGGACTATCAGCCGCACGCTCATCAACAATCTGTCCGTGCAGTTCAGCCGGAATGTCACGAACCAATATTCCTTCTTCTCGAACGGCCCCAATATCTCCGGAAACCTGGGCATCACAGGTACGTCGACCAACCCTCTCGCGTACGGCCCCCCCACGGTCTCTTTTCTGAACTTTGGGACCCTGACCGATGGTCTGCCCTCCCTGAACAGGTCGCAGACTGCAGGTATCACCGAAGGCCTGACTTTCATCCACGGCAAACATAATATGACGTATGGCGGCAGCTTCCAGCGGCGCCAGAACAACGTGCAGACCAACCAGGGCGCACGTGGATCGTTCAACTTCACCGGTGTCGCGACGCAACTGGTGGGAGCCAATGGCCTGCCGGTTTCGAATACCGGCTACGACCTGGCTGACCTGCTGCTCAACAGGCCCTTCGCCACCTCAATCAACCAGTACCTGAACGGCAACAACAGCTTCTACTACCGGCAGACAGCTGCCAACGCCTACGTTACCGACGACTGGCGCTGGCGTACCAACCTTTCGATCACAGCAGGCCTGCGCTGGGAGTACTTTGGCCCCATGACGGAGAAGAACAATCGTCTGGCCAACCTGGATCTGTCGCCGGATGGCACTGCCGTGGCCGTGGTAACTCCGGGCAGCACGAGCCCCTGGTCGCCAGGTGCCTGGCCGAAGGGGCTGATTGAAAACCGGCCCCTGCTCTTCTCTCCGCGGCTCGGTCTCGCCTGGCGCCCGATTAAGGGCAAGCAAATCGTCGTTCGTGCGGGTTACGGCATTTACTACACGGGCGGCGTCTACAATTCGTTTGGCAACCGCCTGGCGCTGCAGCAGCCCTTTGTACGAACCCTCAACCAGACCACCAGTCCGGGTAATATTCTGACTCTTGAACGTGGCTTCGGCACTCTGCCCGCGCAGACGATCCAGAACACGTTTGCGGTCTCCAGAGATTACGACCCTGCCTATGCACAGTCGTGGAATCTCTCCGTTCAGGAGACGTTCTTCCGTAACTACGTGCTTCAGTTGGGATATCAGGGGACGAAGGGAACTCACCTGGACGTCTTGCAAAGCCCCAACCGCGCCCCCCTGGGCGGTTCCTCACTCACCACGCAGCAACGGCTCAAGATCGCCAATGCGTCCACTTTCCAATACGACATCTCAGCGGGCAACTCCATCTACAATGCAGCACAGGTATCCCTGATGCGGCGAATGACCCGCGGTCGATCCTTCAACGTCTCGTACGTGTTTTCGAAGGCAATTGATAACTCCTCCACGCTGGGCGGTGGTGTCGTGCAGATTGTGGATAATCTGCGGGCCGAACGAGCTCTCTCCAGCAGTAACCAGCCCCATCGCTTCAGCGTGAACTACTCCATACAGTCGCCAGTCGGAGCCGACCGGACATCCTGGAAATGGCACGCGATTCGTGGATGGACGCTAAATTCGCGCCTCGGAGTCAATTCGGGAACGCCGAGGACGGCTACCGTCGCAGGTGACCCTTCCGGCACCGGCATTTCAGGCGGAGCCCGGGCGCAGGCAACCGGCTCCCCGGTTGCAGGCGGCATCAATGACTACTACTTCAATCTGGCGGCTTTCACGATTCCCACGGCCGGGACGTACGGCAGCGCCGGTCGGAACACGATTCCGGGCATAACCAATTTCTCCATGAACGCCGGGATCTTCCGGGCGTTCCGCATTAAGGACCGGCATACCCTGACACTCACCATCAACGCGACCAACCCTCTGAACAAGGTGAATGTAACCGGGTTCGGGACGACAATTGGCTCCATCAATGCGGGTCTCCCCACGCAGGCAGGAGCCATGCGCTCCCTGACGGCTTCCACGAGGTTCAACTGGTAATGCGCAGATTCATAATTTTGACCGGTCTGGCCCTCACTTCCGCCCGCTTCGGCGGGATGGAAATGAAAGCCCAGGAAGTTACTTTTAAGTCAGAAGCGAATCTCGTCGTGATTGACGTAAGCGTGAAAGACAAAGCAGGGAAAGTGATGGGCGACCTGAAAAAGGGCGACTTCATCATCCTGGAAGACGGCAAGCCGCAACAGGTTGCCGTGTTCGAGTTCCAGAAGCTCGATTCCGACGAACCACCCCCACCCGTGCCCGCAATTCGGCCTTCGAAGGACGCAGTGGCAGCCGCACCCGCAACTCCGGCACCGAAACCGACCGCCATCGCGTCAGGCCCGAAAGCCCTCATCCGCTATCAGGACCGGCGGCTCGTCGCTATGCTCTTCGATTTCAGCAGCATGGGTATTCCGGAGCAGATCCGGGCGCAGAAAGCCGCGCAGGAATTCCTGAAAACTCAACTAAAGCCCGCAGACCTGGTGGCCATTCTGACGGCAGGCACGGGGCCGCTCAAGGTGACGCAGGAATTCACCGACGACCGGACTCGTCTCGAAGAAGTCGTCAGGCAACTAAAGATTGGCGATGGCAGCGATCTGGCCGCCCTCGGAGGGAACGGGGATGACGAAGTCGGAGAAGATACCGGGGCAGCCTTCAATGCCGACGAGACCGAATTCAACATCTTCAACAACGACCGCAAGCTCGCCACCCTGGAAACAGCAGCGAAACTGCTGGCCGCCCTGCCGGAAAAAAAGGCGCTGATCTACTTCTCGGCAGGCCTGGAACAGCAGGGTAATGACAACCGGGCGCAGTTGGAATCTGCCGTGAATGCGGCGAAGCGCGCGAATGTGGCATTTTACCCGATTGATGCGCGAGGCCTCCAGGCCTCAGCCCCGGCCGGAGATGCCAGTGCAGGTGGCGGACGCGGCAGGACCGCTTTCACCGGTGGTGCCGTGTCGGCCCGCGGTGCCAGCCGCGATAACTCCCAGGAGACGCTCTCCACTTTGGCTGCCGATACCGGCGGGAGAATGTTCACCGACGACAACGATCTGGCACTGGGGATGACCAGGGCCCGCGATGACATCAGCAGCTACTACATCGTCGGCTACTACAGCACGAACGGCAAGACGGACGGCAAGTTCCGCCGCGTGCAGGTGAAGCTGACGAATCCGGCGCTCCAGGCAAAGCTCGACTTCAAGAGCGGCTACTTCGGGGAAAAAGAGTTCAAGAAGTTCACCTCGTCCGACAAGGAAAGCCAGTTGGAACAGGCTCTGATGTTGGGCGATCCCGTCACGGATCTTTCCCTGAGCGCCGAGACGTCGTACTTCCGCCTGGCCCGCGACCGTTATTTCGTACCTTTTGCCGTAAAAATTCCGGGCGCGGAGATCGCGTTGGCCAAGAGCAAGGGTAAGGCGCAGACGGAGCTCGAGTTTATCGGACAATTGCGGGATGAGAAATCGAAGCTGGTTGGCGTGGTTCGGGACGGCATCAAAATCAAGCTGGCCGAGCAGACTGCGGCCCAACTGAGTTCTCGCCCCATTGCCTACGAAACCGGCTTCGCCGTCCCCCCGGGAACTTACACTCTGAAGTTCCTCGCCCGGGAAAACGAGACGGGCAAGATGGGGACCTATGAGACAAAGTTCGTGATCCCGGATTTGGCCCCGGACATGCCGAATGTTCTCAAGACCAGTTCGGTGGTCTGGAGCAGCCAGCGGCAGGCGATCTCCGAGTCGATCGCGTCCGTGGAAAAAAAGAAGATCCTGGAAGCGGACCCGCTGGTGCAGGATGGCCAGAAGCTCATCCCCAGCATCACGCACGTCTTCCGCAAAGACCAAAACCTCTACGTGTATCTGGAGGTTTACGACCCGGGCCTGGACGCGAACCAGAAGCCCAGTGTGGCCGCGACGTTGTCGTTCTACCGCGGCCGCACCAAGAGCTTCGAGTCGGAACCGGTCCGCCTGGAAACCTTTATTCCAAAGCGCGGCCAGACCTTGCCCGTCCGCTTCCAGGCACCCCTGTCACAGTTAGCGGCAGGTCGCTATACCGCGCAGATCAATCTGATTGATGAGACCGGCAAGAAGTTCTCGTTCCAGCGGACCGAGATTGTAATTCTACCCGTGCAGAAACCGGTGCCCCCGGCGGCAGAAGCTCCGAAAATGCCTCCCGCTGCGAAGTAACGATCCGCCGCCAGAGCCGGAGGCTTTCCGCTTGCTGGCCCTCAAAGGGGCCTGTTGGCAATCGCCCCGGATTCGCTCCGACAGCCGTGGCATAGAATCCAATCACCCCAAAGACGCGCCGCGACCCTGAGCGCAAGGATATCGGGCAAGTGAGCTAAAACCCGGACTCCCTGAAATGTCAAACTGCTGCTGCCACCCCGGCAAGGCCGGAGGATCTCCCTTGTTGGTTTAGGAGATTCACCCCTCAGTGCTCTCGCTGCGTGTACCGGGCAGCCCAGGATTTTGGCTGGAGTTGCAGGTGATCAACGGTCGTCATTGGGCGACAGATTTCTTGCCCTGTTTGTAGAGCAACGTCAGGGTCAAGCCAGCCACCACCATCGCACCGGCGACAAACATCCACTCTGCCTGGGTCTTCGCGGTCTGCGACAGGGTCCAGACAAACTGGAAGATACATAACGCGGCCACAAAGTAGAGCACCCGAACCCGGGGCAATACGCTGACCAGCCAGGTCCCCGTCGGCGCACCGAAAATGACAATCGGCCCGGCTGCCATCCAGTTCATGAACGCCTCGTGGCCCACGTCACCAATCCAGATATGCAGTGCCGCACCAAGAATAGAGGCCAGCGCTGCGGCGCAAACAGCGGTGGGAATGGCAATCTTCAGATCAGAGCGGAATATCAGGACCATGACGGCGTAAACAGCGAATTCGACGCCCACGCCGATCATGGCCGCAACCGTCCCCCCGATCAACCCGGCAACAAACCCCGCCTGCATCGCCGCAGCCGGAGGTTTGCCCTTCAGCCCGCAAATCTCCGGATTCTTCAGCAGCGTCAGGATGCCAAAGCTCATCCACATGCAGGAAAACAGCAACTTCACCAGCGACGACGCCAGATGGGGACCAATCAGGTAGTTGCCGATCAGAATCCCCACAGCCGAACCCGCCGTGCTGCCAAGCAGCAACTTCCAGGGCAGCGGGACCCTGCGGCCTGCGATGAAGATCAGCGCCGAGGTCATGCCCAACGCCTGAATAATGAACCCAAAGTTACGGGCACTGGCTGGCGGCTGCCCGAATACCAGAACCAGAATCGGGAACGCGACCGTACCTCCGCCCATGGGGGTGGACCCGGCCACCAGCGAGCCGAAGATCATCACCAGCGCCATCCGCCAGTGAGCGATCACATCGGGCCACAGGCCGAAGCCAAACATCAGCACGGCCCAGGCGGCCAGAAAGCAGCCACAGTATATTTTCCATTTGGTGAGCGAAACAGGAAGCGGTTTTGGCGGTGCAGAAACAGGAAGAGCCATCGGTTTAGTGTCGTCTATTTCAGCCCTTAAGTTCAATCTCTGCACGTATTTTCATTTCACTAGTACGTTTCAATTAGTCCCCAAAGGGGGGCCTCTCGTGCCAGGACAGGGAAACTACTTTTATGAACCCTTGGGTCCGTATTGGACCGGCACTTTTCATCGCAGCGCTACTGTGCATCTGGCACTTTGCGGTCGTGACCCAGCAAAACCGCATCCTGCCGTCCCCCCTTCGAGACTTCCACAGGCATCGTTGAACATCTGCAGCGAGGCCTGCTGATCAAATACGTCGTCGCCTCCCTTTTCCGGGTGACATGGGGCTTCGTGGGCTCTGCCCTCCTGGCCGTCCCCCTGGGGCTGGCGGTGGGCTGGTTCCGCCGCAGCGAAATGGCACTGAATCCGCTGCTCCAGATCCTTCGCCCCATTTCGCCGCTCGCCTGGATCCCGATCTCAATCCTCTGGTTCGGCGTCGGCGACGTTGCCGCCATCTACCGGGCAATTTTGGCTGAGCCCCCCAGAGAAAGGGAGTGTGGCCCTGTTTCTGCCCTCCCTGGTTTGGCTCTGCGTGATCCCCGTACGCTCCCGCAATACTATGAGACCCGCTTTAATGGCTCTTTCTTGCGCCAGGGCTGGAAACGGATTCTGACCCCCTGGGGATCACTTGTTCAGCTACAATCGGTAACCGATTCCGGAGGCGCGGGCCTGTTCTCAACGCAACGCATTCTGGTGGTTTCCTCCGAGGGGAAACAGCGCCTGATAGCAGTGGCCGACGAAGACCTGTTTCTGGCTGAAGTTCTCAAAAGGTGTCCCGCCCTGGAGAAAAAATCGTTTGGCCTGGGACTTCCGATGATGCCGCCAACGTGGCTGTGAAAGAGGTAACTAACGCTTCAAAGGATCTTCAATCCACGGCGGCGTTGCCTGAATCAGACGCCCCAATTCCGGCTCCTGCTCCTCCAGCCGCAGCTTCATTTCCCAGGCGATTTCCCGGTAGCTGAAGTGACCCTTCACGCCGCTGCGGACGCGTGAAATGTACTCCGCTTCCGCGAAATCCATTTTGAACAGGAAACGGGACCTGGCACCAAAAGGCAACAGATACTGCCGCGCCGGATTCGGCAACCGCTGCATGGTCTCCAGCGCCGCATCCATCGCCGCACGGTAGGCAGGCTCCGCACCCGCCTGAATCAGCTGCGCCGGCACATCGTAACCGTTCTTCCCGGAATAGGCCTGTCGATACTGGTGGCAACGACGGTGGCGGTGCATGTCGCGATACGCCCCGATGTCGATCAGCATGTCGTAGCAATACTGGCCACCCCGAAAACCACGCAACATGTCATCCCTGCGTCCGCGTGACTGCAGCGCCACATCCAGAACTTCGGAGCGCCGCGCCTCGCTCCACTCCCGAACCGTCTCGTAAATCGTCCGGAAAGGATAATCACACACCGGATACAGCAGAGTAGCGGCAATCTCAGTGAGGGTGTCACTGGGCCGGAGGAGATCCACGCGGGGCACAAACTCGGGCTGCGCACTGAAGTTCTGGCTGGCCCAAAGTGAGAGATCCGCATTCGACTGCTGCAGATATTGATCAGGGTCGGCATGACGAGCCAGGGTCGGGGCCAGCGGTTCGGCCTCCGTTTCGCTCCACAGGCACTCTGGCGTGGCTGCGCAGGCTTCCGCCACCTCCTGACCCAACTCCCGCACTTCAGCAAATTCTGACACGAGGAAACGCCGAATCTGCTTCTCCAGCGTCCGAATGCTCGTCACCTGCCCAACATTCGTCGGCACGCCCCAAAACAGCAGGTAGCGAGCAACGTCAAACGCCCGTGCGGCGATGTTCCTGCCATAGGCGTCCGGCTTCATTTCGTCCGGTTTCGGCAGTTGCTCCCGAAGCCAGACGTCCATCTTGCCGTGAATCTCTTTGTAAGCCGCAAGCAGGGCATTGCCAGCCGCCTGGTACGTGGCCAAACCTTCCCCGGTCAGCTCCGGAGGCGAAATAAACCCGGACTTTGAAAAATCCTGATACCGGGACGATTTCGCCTGCCCGTCCCACAGGACCTCATCCTCAATCTCGCTGGCGGCCAGTTCGCTGATGCCTTCGAAACAAAGCACAGTATGGCCCAGATCCGCAATCGACTGGTGGCCGTACTGGAAGTAGAAACTCTCCAGAAACTGCTGCGAATTGTGAGTCCGGACCCAGTCCACAGACTGCCGGATGGAATCAGCCGAACGGCTGTAGCGCGCCAGAGCGTAAGCGCTCTTTTCAGGCGGCATGGGGGCGACGGTAATGACTCGCTTTGCCAAAGGGCTATCATAACGTCTTGCCCCACACCCGCCCGGTTTCCATCAAAATTCGCCTCCTCCATCCCCTCGCCATCCACCCGAAATACGCGCATGGCCCCGCCGAAGACGCAGGTATGGACCTCCATTCAGTGGAGCGTGTGGTCATCGCTCCAGGCGAGAGGAAACTGGTCTCCACGGGCTTCGCCATCGAGCTGCCGTCGGGCTACGAAGCACAACTGCGCCCTCGCAGCGGCCTGGCTCTGAAGTTCGGCATCACGCTGCCCAACGCCCCCGCCACCATTGACCCCGGGTACCGCGGCGAGATCAAAGTGATCCTTCAAAACCTCGGCCAGGAAACCTTTATCGTCGAACCCGGCGAGCGTATCGCCCAAATGATCATCGCCCGGTATGAGGCCATCGAGTGGCTGGAAGGTGATCTTTCTGACTCCGACCGTGGCGAGGGTGGCTTCGGCTCGTCCGGACGCTAGCAGCCCATGGTAAAAGTGCCGCAGCCCGCGCGACGAGCTGCAGGACGAGTTATTGGACGCTCCAGGCACTCGCCCTTGGGTTGCGGCGGCAGGGAGCTGCGTGCGTCGTTACAGCGCTTGTGAGATGACCCGCATGTTTTGCATCAAGCGGGAGTGCTGCCCCATCCCTCGAATCCGGACCATGGCCCTCGCAACGCGGCTCACGGCAAGTCTGCCAATCCCTGCTGGCTCGTCGGGGCTGCGGAAAGAAAAGTAAAACTTCGTAAAGCCGCCCCTTGCGTTTGGCTTTCGTCAGGAGTAACGTAAGCAACTGTAAAGCTGCTGTACGCCAGAAGACTGAACTGGAGGGGAAATGTTGCAATTAAAGGGATCGTTAACACCGCGCCACGCATGCGCGACTTTTGTGTTCCTGAATGTGGTTACAGGCGCTACCTTATTCGGTGCCACTGCCGATGGCACGAAAGCCCTCGAAAAGAAAGACTACGCCACGGCCTACCGCGAATTCAAGGCGGCTGCCGACAAGGGTGAAGCGTCAGCCCAGGTCAGTCTCGGCCACATGTACGCCCGCGGGCTCGGTGTAGAGCGCGACATCAATCAGGCGATGAACTTGTACCAGGCTGCAGCCACGCAGGGCAATCCACAGGCAGAGTTCTCGCTTGGCCTGATGTACGCAAAAGGTTGGGGTGTGCCCCAGGATTATGCCCAGGCTTCTTTCTGGTATCAACAGGCTGCCGATCAGGGTGAAGGTCGCGCCCAGAGCCAGATTGCGGAACTTTACGAAGATGGCTACGGCGTCCCGCAGGATTACGAGGCAGCAGCCCGTTACTATCTCCTGGCAGCCCGTAAGGGCGTGGCCAGAGCGCAGCATGGTCTCGCGCAGCTCATGGAAAAAGGCAAGGGAGTGCCACGCGATACCCGCGGGGCCTTCAAATGGTACCGAGAAGCCGCTGACCAGGGTCTGGCAATGTCCCAGGAGCGCCTGGGTGCCATGTATGCAACTGGCACCGGTGTCGAGACCAACCACACTGAAGCCTACTTCTGGTCCATGCTGGCTGCCCGCCAGAAGGAGCGCGCCGCCGAGCGGCGTCTCGCTGCCATGGAGTCCCGGCTGTCTGCCGAGCAGGCGCGCAAGGTCAAAGCTTCTGCTATCGAGTGGAAGCCCGCCTTCGCGCTGAAGTAACGGGCCGCTCGCAGTACCGGGAGCTATCCGATTACTTCTCAAAGGGGCCTGTGCTCAATCGCCCGGGTTCGCACCAGGGCTGCGTCGCAGATTCGCGAAATATCAACCTGCTGCGGCCACTCCGACCTACTTCACGCTGAACCGAAATTCGGTGGTGGTGTCGTACTTCTCTCCGGGCTTGAGCGTGGTAGTGGGGAATGTCGGCTTGTTCGGGCTGTCGGGATAGTGCTGCGTCTCCAGGCAGAGTGCGGTGCGCTGATTCATCGGCTTCCCACCCTTACCCTTCACGGAACCATTCAGAAAGTTCCCCGTATAAAACTGCACGCCGGGCTGGTCGGTGAAAACTTCCAAGACCCGCCCGGTGGTGGTTTCTTCTACCCGTCCGGCCAGTTCCAGACCCTTACCTGTCCGGTTCAGGACCCAGTTGTGGTCGTAGCCGTTACCCCGCTTGAGCTGCTCGTCGGCCTGCTTGATGCGCGCCCCCGGAGCCATCGGCTTACGGAAGTCAAACGGGGTCCCCGTCACGTCCTTCAGTTCACCTGTCGGAATCAGGCCGGTATCTACCGGCGTGTACTTATCCGCGTTGATAGTCACGAGGTGATTCAAAATATCCCCCTCGCCTCTGAGATTCCAGTACGTATGATTCGTCATATTCACAACGGTCGCCTTGTCTGTGGTCGCCGTGTAGTGAATCCGCAGGGCATTTTCTTCTGTCAGCGTGTAGGTCACTATGGTCTTCAGCGTTCCGGGATACCCTTCTTCCCCATCCTTGCTGGTGTAGCTTAATTCCACCCCGCCCGGCACTTCCCTGCCCGACCAGTTGCGCTTGTCGAAGCCCAATGTGCCCCCGTGCAAACCATTTGCACCGTCATTCACGGGCAGCTTGTAGGTCTTTCCGTCCAGTTGAAACTTCGCCCCGCCAATACGATTGGCGTACCGACCAACCAGCGCCCCAAAGTAGGTTCCGGTATCGGCACGGTAGTCGCCCAGAGAATCGTGGCCATGGACCACGTCGGCCAGTGTACCTTTTCGATCGGGAGTCTTCAGGGAGACCAGAACACCACCCCAGGTAATGATCTTCGCCTCCATCCCCTTCGCGTTCGTAACCGTGAACATCGTCACCGCACCATCCGGCAGTTTTGCATACTCCGACTTCTTTACGGTGACAGCGGCGGCACCAGGAAGGGCGGCCAGCATGAGGGCTGTAAGGCCTGCGGCAAGGATGGATCTCATAAGCAGGTTTATATCATGCGGTGCGCCATGCCGTGCCACACCGGGCGGAGAAGCCTGTCTTAATGAGGCCGCAGAGCCGCCTCGGCTGTAGCGACATCCTTGCGGAACTGCGCATTGGCCGGATCGTCAACCGCCAGCGCCCGAAAGCTCTCCAGCGCGGACCGGTATCCGTCGCGAGCCTGTTCGCGATCCCCCGTTTTTTCCAGCAGGGCGGCCAGGTCAAAGATACCCCAGGCGACCAGGCGCCGATAATCGGTATTCAACGGCTCCAGCGCCAGCAGCTTTCGTTTCATCCCCAACCCGGTTTGGCGCAGCCCCAGAGCTTCGGCTCTGCCGGCTTCCTCTTTCCCCAGCAACTCCGCAGTCCGATCCATCGCAATGCTCTGTGCCCGTAAGAGGCGTTTATCCGACGCCTGGGCCTGCACCAGCTGGTCAAACAGCCGGAGCGCTTTGCGGCAGTTCGCGACACCGTTTGGAAGGTCCCCTGAAACCATCCCCAACTTGTAGCCAAAATCCAGATAGCTGGTCGCGAGGCGCATCTGGTCGGCCAGGCCTGCTTCGGGAACTGCAGCCAGAGCTTCTGCGGTTTGCAGCAGCCTGCGCGAGTATTCCATGGCCCCCGCCGAGTCTCCTCCAGCCATCAACAGGTCGCTGAGCTTGCCATAATTGGGCACCAGATCTCGCCTGGCGTCACGGTCACCGGGCGAACCCGCCACCAACCCTTCGCGAATGGCCAGAGCTTTTTTGTAGCTCACCAGAGCCGCCTCCGGCTCTCCCAGGTGGGCTTCCCGGGCCTGGCCCTGCACGTCCCCCACCCTCTCATAGGCCGCCGCCAGCTCCTTCTGCAGGGACCGGTCATCGCCCGCATCCTTCGAGAGGTTATCCAGAAACTCCAGCGCCCGGGTCAAAATCAACTGCCGGGCAGGAGTCGCCCCGGGCAAGTTTTTTATGGCGTCGTGTACGTCGAACAGCAGCGAATTTGCCACCCGGCGGACATCGTTGAAGCGGCGCTCCGCCCGTTCGCGTTCCCGGGTCGCAATGCGAGCTTCCCAGGACGTGGTCACGACACCGCCGGCGAGCGCCAGTACAGCAAGCCCCGCCGCAGCCACCGCCCCCTTATGCCGACCGACGAACTTCCCTGCCCGATACGAAAACGTGTCCTCCCGGGCGAGCACAGGCTGGCCCGAAAGATAGCGCTCAATATCATTCGCCAGTTGCTCCACCGACGTGTAACGCCGGTGCGGCTCCCGCCGCAGCGCCATCAGCAAAATGGTATCCAGATCGCCGGCCAGTTCACGAGCCAGGCGTCCGGGCCTGATGGCACGCGCGTCCGCCACTATCGGGAGAGTGATGTCCCGCCCCGTAGCCGTGCGTTCCGACAGCACCACGACCGAACTTGGCCGCCTCGGTTCCGCTTCCCGAATCGTGTCCCAAATCTCTCTGGGCATTCGTGACTTGAACAGGAATGGCCGGTGCCCCGTGAGCAGAATGTAGAGCAAGACACCCAGCGAGTAGGTATCGGACGCGGTCGTCACCGGTTCATTCAGGAGTTGCTCCGGACTGGCAAATTCCGGGGTCATCATCTGGACGATGCTGGTAGTGGCACCCGCAGAATCATCTTCCGGGTCCAGCAGCTTCGCAATGCCAAAATCCAACAGCCGGATCGCGCCTTCTTCCGTGACCAGGATGTTCGGCGGCTTGATATCCCGGTGGACCACGAAATTCTGGTGGGCATACTGCACCGCCGAACAAACGGTCAAGAACAGCCGCAGCCGCGATGCCAGATCGAGGTGGTGAGCGTCGCAGTACTCATCAATCGGCGTGCCGGCGATGAAATCCATAACGAAAAATGGCTGCCCCGCCACCGTCGTCCCGCCATCCAGCAGACGTGCGATATTCGGATGCTCCAGATGCGCCAGAATATGCCGTTCCGTCTCAAAACGGCGCATGGCGGCGCTGTCATTGAAGCCGCGGCGAGCCACCTTCACGGCCACCAGTTTTCGGTACAGGTCGTCCACCCGAACGGCCTGGTAGACCATCCCCATGCCGCCTTCGCCAATCACCTGCACAATGCGATAGGGTCCGATGCTGAAGCCCGTCGAGTACTCTTTGTCGGGAGGAGGCCCAGGCGCCACTTCGATGAAATCACCGGCTTCGTCGTTGGCCGCCAGCAGAGACTGAACTTCCGCCAGGGCCGCTGCATCCCCCTCACACGAGGCTTCCACAAATGCCGTCCGCCCTGCACTCGGCAGTTCCAGGGCAGCGTCAAAGATAGTCTTGATTCCGCGCCAGCGCTCCGGCGTCATGCCTTCGTCATTTCCCGGTACAGCCAGGCGCGGGCAGAACTCCACTCGCGTTTTACCGTCGCGGTGGATATCTGCATCACTTCCGCTGCCTCTTCTACCGACAGCCCGGCAAAGAAGCGCAGTTCCACAATGCGTGCCTGGCGTTCATCGAGGGCGGCCAGTTTCGCCAGCGAGTCATCCAGCCCCACCAGGTCCAGTTCTTTCTGCTGTTCCACTGCCAGATGGTCATCGAGTTCGATGCGAATGGCACCAGCACCCCGCTTCCCGGCCTGGGCAGCTCGTGCGTGATCCACCAGAATGCGCCGGATCATCTGTGCCGCGATGCCGAAAAAATGCGCCCGGCTCCGCCACTGCACGTCCTGCTGGTTCACCAGTCGCAGAAAGGCTTCATGGACGAGAGCGGTGCTCTGCAACGTGTGCGTAGCCCGCTCCCGGCGCAGGTAAGCTCCCGCGAGGCGCCGCAATTCCCCATAGACCAGGGGCATAAGCTCATCGAGCGCACGGTTGTCCCCGTTGCTCCAGTTCACCAACAGCGCGGTCACATCCGCGCTTGCATCAGGCTCTGCCATTCGGGTTCATTATCGCAGGAAAAATATTTTGATCCCGTTTTTCCGAAACCTGCGCGTGTACAGACAGAGACGAACGATGAACGAATCGGACGGACTCGAAAAGCCGCCAAGAGGGCGGCCAAATTAAGGAGAAACGAACATGACCAGGAATACTTTCCTCTCAGCAGTAGCCACCGGAATCCTCGCCCTCTCCATGGGCGGCAACGCAATGGCAGCAGATGTTACCGGCGGCGCTTCCGCCACCAGGAAGGCGACCGCTGTCACCGAGCCCTACAGCCTGCAATTGCACTTCGCCGGCGCAGAGAGGGTGACGTTCTACCAGGTCGGCACCCTGATGATTCACAAGGCGGACGGCACCACCTGGAAGTATCGCCCCACCGTGACGCAGACCGTCAATGGCAAGCGGAAGTTCCTGAATGCCGATCTCAGGATCGTGGGCAAGGATCGCGTTGAAGTCAAAGCCAGCACGATTGACGCTACCGCCCCGGTGCTTGTCGATGGCAAAGGCCCCAATTCGTGAGCTTCGGACGCGGGCAATCAGAAACGGTTAACCTCCGATACTGTCCAACTCACTTGCAAAGCCACCGCTTCCAACCCGAAGTGGTGGCTTTTCGGCCTCGTCCCATTCCGCCCACCCTGTAACCCGCGCAATTCTGAATTCCCCCGCCACCAATCCCCGTGCGAGAAGCTCATAGTTTGAGCGCCTACTCGTCATTCCGACTCCGCGACTACCGTTTTCTGCTCGCCGGCGCGTTCTTTTCGAACTTCGGCCTGCAGATGATGTCGGTCGCGGCCAGTTGGGATCTGTACACCCAAACCCGCTCCGCTATGGTTCTGGGCAATGTCGGCCTGGTCCAGGTGGCACCCTTCATCGTTCTTTCGCTCTGGGCCGGGCATGTGGCTGACCGTCTGGACCGCCGCCTGGTGATGGCCGTCTCGCAGGCGGCCTGTCTGGCGGCTTGTCTTGCCCTCGCCCTCAGTTCCCACTCCGTTGGATGGATCTACGGTTGCCTGCTGATCACCGCAACAGCCCGCACCTTCCAGGGCCCGTCCCGGGGGGCGATTCTCTCGCAAATCGTGCCACCGGAAGCGGTCCGCAACGCCATCACCTGGAACAGCAGCGCGCAGGAAATCGCCAACGTCAGCGGTCCGGCGCTGGCCGGTGTCTTACTGGTCTTCACCAGCACCCGCACCGTTTATTGGGTGCAAGTGGCCTGCGCCGTCATTACGCTCATTTCCTTTGCGTCAATTCGCCTGCGGCGCACCGAAGCTCCCTCCGTCGCGCCCGGCCCCAGAGGGTTTCTCGAAGGACTTCGTTTCGTTCGGAACGACAAGCTCATCCTCTCCGCCGTGTCGCTCGACCTGTTTGGCGTCCTGTTCGGAGGCGCCACCGCCCTGCTCCCCATCTTCGCGGTCGATATCCTGCATGCCGGCCCGGCAGCGCTCGGCTGGCTCCGCGCCGCACCTTCCATCGGGGCTGTTCTGATGGCTGTCTCGCTGGCACACTACGGCAAAATCCTCCGTGCCGGCCCCACCCTCATCGCGGTCGTCATCGGCTTTGGCCTGGCCACAATTGGCTTCGCTTTTTCACGGAGCCTGTGGCTCTCCCTCGTCATGTTGATGCTGACGGGCGTTTTTGACAACGTGAGTGTCGTCTTGCGTCACTCGCTGGTTCAGGTCGGCACGCCCGATCATCTTCGGGGCCGGGTGCTGGCGGTGAACAACATCTTCATCAGTTGTTCCAATCAGCTGGGAGCGGTGGAGTCCGGGTGGACGGCGGCATGGCTCGGAGCCGTTCCGAGCGTTTGGCTGGGTGGCGTTGCAACAATCCTGATCGCCGCCGCGTGTGCTGTAGTCTCACCGCAATTACGCCGCTGGCGTCAGGACTAGCCTGAGCCTGAAAACGGCAGTTGCCTTGCAGGAAGGAGCTAAACGTCAATACCGACGCGATTACGACCTGCTGCTTTGGCCCGATACAGCGCCCGGTCCGCCGCGTCCATCAACTCGCGCGCATCCACATGGGGTTGCCATTCCGCGACGCCGAATGTTGCAGTAACCAGGAACGGCTCCAGCTCCCCGCCTGCACCGAAGGCCTGCGTTCGCAGCCGATCCAGAATTCGTTCCGCCAGTCGTGCCGCGTCGTGTGCATCCGTTTCCGCCACAACGAAGACAAATTCATCGCCTCCCAGTCTCCCGGAAAGGTCGGTCGACCGCAGTTCTCTGCGCAGAATCGTGCCAACGGCCTCTAAAACCGCGTCGCCGGCAGCGTGGCCGTACTTGTCGTTGATTTCTTTGAAATTGTCGATATCCAGTAGACACAGCGCCGCTACACTGTGCTCTACGGCCGCCCGGCACAGCACCGTCTGCAGCCGGGTCCAGAAGTGGTGGCGATTCGCCAGCCCGGTCAGCGCGTCATGGTTCGCTTGCCAGGTCAGCTGTTCCTGCGCCACCCGCCGCGCCGTAACGTCCTGCGCAATCCCCACAATCTGGTTCACCAGCCCGTCGTGGCCACGTTCGCAAGGCGTATCCTGAACCGCCAGCCATACCCAATGCCCATCCCGATGCCGGGCCCGGTACTCTAACCGGCGGACTTCACCATCCGCCGCATGACGCAAAGCTTCATGGTGACTGCGAATAGCCCCCAGATCCTCGGGATGAAAGTGCGTTGTTGTATTCGCCTCGTAGGCAAGCAGTTCATCCTGCTTATACCCGAGGACGGTAGTAACTTCGCTATTGCTGTAAAGCGTACGCTCCCCAACAATGTCATAGACATATCTGAGGATACCCGGAGTAGTCGCCGCAATCCGTTCCACAAAAGTTCGGCTGCGACTCAGTTCCAGTTCCACGCGTTTCTGCTTCGTAATATCGCGCGCAATCCCCTGGAAACCGTCATACCCGTCCGCCCCTGCAATGAGCTGGACGCTTTGCCCAAGCCAGCGCTCCCGACCATGTCCGTCCACCACCGGAAATTCGTAGTAGCTGTTCTCGCGCTTGCGGGCGAAGTGCCGCAGGTAAAAACGCGCCGCTTCTTTGCGCTTGTCGTGACGGATCAGCTTCAGATAGCTGCGCCCAATCACTTCTTCCCCGGTCCAGTGGAGAAGGTTGAGCGCCGCCTGATTGCAGAACGTAAACCGCCCGCTCTTGTCCGTCCGGTAGATGATATCGCTGGCTGTTTCCACCACCTGCCGATACTGCTCATCGCGAAGCTGCAGGGCCAGTTCCGCAGCGCTGCGCAGCCGACTATCTCCGGTGGCTCGCCAGACGGTCAGCAGGATTACGGCGAGGGAGATCATCGACAGCCCCCAGAACAATTGGCGGGAACTGGACGCCAGTTCCCGCTCGTGGTCCAGGCTCATCTGCATTTG
>RGPS01000123.1 GCA_010084195.1 Terriglobia bacterium | reverse complement strand
TCGGCGACCCAGACAGAGGGCGTCCTGAAAGTGGGAGTACAGAATCTGGCGACCGATACACCCAGTATTCTGCAATGGCTGGTGGATCACGGGCACGCCTACAACCATGTGGTGAGTGAACGCCCCGATCTGGAAACGGTGTTTCTCAGTCTGACCGGAAGGAGCCTGCGCGACTCATGATGATTCCATTTGGTGCCCTGATCCGGAAGGATCTTCGGCTATTTTTCTCGGACCGCCGAGCCGTGACTATGAGCTTTGTCGCGCCGATCCTGATTGCCGCATTCTTCGGCTATGTGTTCGGGGGGAATGGCGGCAAGACGGAGACCAGCAAGATTCAGGTCCTGGTGGCGGATCAGGATGGCAGCGCGATCTCGAAGGCCATAGCTGCGGATTTGACGGCGAGTCCTTCGCTGGAGGTAAAGCCCTCGTCTTTAGAGGAGGCGCGTGAGGCTGTCCGCAAGGGTAAGGCCGGGGTTGCCATTGTGATCCCGAAGGAGTTTGGTACCGAGGCGGGCAGAGCCTTCTTCCGTCCGGAAAAGAAGCCCGAGATCGGCGTGCTGTACGACCCTTCGCATTCGGCGGAACAGGGGATGGTGCAGGGGATTCTGACGGGTTCTGTGATGCAGATCGTCAGCAAGGAGATGTTCGGCGGAACCTCCGGCCAGAAAGTAGTGCAGGAGACGCTTTCGGATCTGGAAAAGAATCAGCAGATGGTTCCGGCTGACAAGAATTCACTGCGGGCCCTGCTGCAGGGAGTGGAAACCTGGAACGGGCGCGTGAAGGAACGCGAGGGGGCAGCGGGCGCGACCGGCATCTCCGGTGGCCTGTCGGTGCCGTATCAGATCAAGGCGGAAGCGGTAACAGCGAAGTCCGGCGTGCAGTACAACGGCTACGCGCATTCGTTCGGGGGCATGAGCGTGCAGTTCATTCTGTTCATGGGTATCGACGTGGGCATCGGCATGTTGTTGTTGCGCGAGCGGGGCTTGTGGAAGCGCCTGCGTGCGGCTCCGCTTTCACGAGGCATGTTACTGGGAAGCCGGGCCGTATCGGCAGCTTTGATTTCCATGCTGATTCTGACGGTTGTTTTCAGCGTGGCCAGAGTCGTGTTTGGAGTCAAGATTGAAGGCAGTATGGCGGGCTTCATCGGGGTCTGTGTTGCGTTTTCGCTGATGACGGCAGCGTTCGGTTTGTTGATCGCTGCTATCGGGAAGACCGCAGAAGCAACCCGCGGCCTGGCGGTCCTGGTGACGCTGATTATGGTGATGCTGGGCGGGGCGTGGGTACCGGCGTTCGTATTCCCGCAATGGCTGCAAAAGGTGACGATGCTGGTGCCGACGCGATGGGCTATGGATGGTCTGGATGCGATGACCTGGCGCGGCCTCGGCTTCTCTGCGGCCTTGGGTCCGATTGGAGTGCTGCTGCTCTGCGCGGTCGTTTTCGGCGCGCTCGCCGTCAGCCGTTTTCAGTGGGAAGCCGAGGGCTAGACAGGAAGCTTGGGCGCGTATTTGCGAATCAGGGCATCGGTGAACTCAACACCAAACCCAGGCCCGGAAGGCGGCAGGTAGTAACCGTCCACCAGCTTGGGGGTCATGAGTTCCATTAGTTCGTTGCCGGAATCACCGGTGCCGAAGCTCTCAGCCATTACCGGATTGTGGGACGTCAGCAGGAGAGTCATGGCATAGACACTGCTTCCCCGGTGCGGAATCAGCATCACGCCTGCCGCGTCTGCTGCCGCAGCAACACGACGGGCATCGGTGAGCCCCCCGGACCAGGAAAGGTCAGGCTGCAGCACGTGGGCAGCATGATTTCGAATGAGTTCGCGGAATCCATAGATTGTGGCTTCGTGTTCACCGCTGGCAATGCGAGTGGAGTGGATTTCGCGGCACAGGCGAGAGTAGCCTTCGATGTCGTCAGGAAGAATGGGTTCTTCCATGAAGAAGAGTTTGGCGTCGGCGGTTCGTTCGGCCATTTCGAGGGTGTACGGCACATCCCAGGCACACAACGCATCCAGCATCAGGCGGACATCCGGGCCGACGCGCTTGCGGGCATCGAAGATCTTGTCCACGTTGGTGCGCATGCCGGCGGCACCGCTGCGAAAGCTCTCGAAGCTGGCGAGTTTGATAGCGCGGAAGCCGAGCTTCAGACCGTGCTCCACATCGTTGCCGGTGTAATAGCCAGAGACCTTATCGGCGGTGGCCCCGCCCAGCAGACGGTAAACGGGCAGGCTCGCATGTTTGCCCGCGAGATCCCAAAGCGCCAGGTCGATACCGCTGATGGCCTGGATGGCAAGGCCACGCCGACCGTAGAAGGACGTGGACGAGAACATCTGGTCCCAGAGCAACTCAATGTTCAGGGCGTTGGTGCCAGTGAGCAAAGGCCCAAGGTGTTGTTCGATGATGAGGCAGGCCGCTGCGCCGCCTCCGCCGATGCCGTAGCCGGTGAGACCTTCGCGCGTTCGAATGCGGACCAGGATGGCACCGTCCAGCTGCGAAAAAGGCCCGAAGGAGCGCCAGCGCGAAGGGTCGAAGTCCGAAGCGGGACCACCGCGCGGGGGCGGGGCTGCAGCCCGAATGCCCAGTGGCGCGGCCTCCACGGAGGTAATCTGGAGCCGGTCCATGGTGGTGGCGGCCGTGGTGGTGGCGGTCGTGGCGGTGGCCGCACCGGCAAGCGCGAGAAAATTCCGACGATTGAGGGAGTTAGCGTGATTCATCATGGGCCGCGCTGCCCATTATGTCAGGGGCCATTATGTCAGTTGACAGCGGCTGTTTCCGGCCGATAGACTCTGCTCAGTATGAGACTCGGTCTTTGGTTCACCCTGTTGCCGGGAATTGCGTTGGCCCAGGCCCCTCCCGCAGAGTTGAGAGCGTCTCTGGATAAGGCGTGCGTGGGCTGCCATGCCGGAACGGCAGCGAAGGGCGGTCTGGACCTGACTACCCTGGCTTACAACCTCGCTGATCGCGCGATCCGGGACCGCTGGATTCGGATTCACGACCGTGTGGAGAAAGCTGAGATGCCACCCAAAGGCGTGGTCTTTACGCCCGCTCAGCGCTCGGTCCTGGTAAAGCAACTGGCTCCGGCGCTCCATCAGGCCGATGCTGCCGAAGTGGCGAAGAAGGGTCGGGGGCCCATGCGCCGACTCAATCGTGATGAGTATGAGCAGAATCTTCGCGACATTCTGCACCTGCCGCTACTGGATATTCGCGACATGCTGCCGGAGGAGCGGGAGGCGTATCACTTTAATAAAGTGGCAGAGACCCTGGATATGTCGCGGGTTCAGCTTGCGGCGTACCTGGATGCGTCGGAAGTGGCCTTACGGCAGGCCATGGTGACGGCACCGGCGCCCCCTGCCGCGACGAAGTTCCGTACCTCGGGCAGGAATCTGTTCCCCGGTCTGCGCAGCACAGGCACGCTGCACTCCATGTTCTTTATCAAGGACAACAAAGGCGTGAATGTGGCCGATGAACGGAGCACGCCGCTGCCAAAGGAACTGGAGGAGGATCCGGGCCTGGAAATGGGCCTGTTTCGTTCGCCCGGCTGGCCCTATGGGGCATTTCCCCGGGGCTTCGCAGCGAAGGAAGCGGGCGAGTATAGCGTCCGGTTCTCGGCACGTGCGGTGTTGCAGCATGCGGGCTTCGTGATTACGGATGCGAAGGCCGCGATTCCGATGACGCTGCGTTCGCGGCGCCCCACGAACCATGACATTGCAGAGGATGTGAAGTCGGTGGGCGGAATTCTGGAGATTCAGCCGGGCGAGCGTGTTTATGAGACCACCGTGCCGCTCACTGTTGGCCAGACCATCGAGTGGGGCCTCTATGGTCTGCCTGTGCCGCAGGTGGATGCTGAGGGCAAGACCGGATCGTACCGCTATCCCCCGATGCCGAAAGACGGGCAACCCGGAGTGGCGTTTCACTGGCTGGAGATTGAAGGGCCGATTGCACCTTCCGTGTGGCCTCCTGCGAGCCACCGGGCCCTGTTCGACAACCTCGGTGTCAATCCCGCTCCGGCTCAGGCGAAACAGGAGGCGAGTCGGCTGCTGCGGCGGTTTGTGAAGCTGGCCGCGCGGGGGCCTGTGCCTGAAGCATCGATTGTGAAGTTCGAGCGGCTGATATTCGCCCGCCTGGACAAGCAGGAGCCCTTCATGGAAGCGATGCTGGCCGGATATCAGGCGTTCTTGTGTTCCGATCAATTCCTGTATTTGCGGGAGCCACAGACGCAGATTGCAGTGGCCGACCGCCTGGCCCACTTCCTGAGTAATTCCAGACCCGACGCCTCTCTGGTGAACCAGGCAAATGCGGGCAAGCTGAAGGATGCTGTCGCGCTGCGCCGCGAAACAGCTCGGCTCATTGAGGGTCCGGGTTTTGACCGCTTCGTGAAGAACTTCACCGGCTACTGGCTGAACCTAAGGCAACTTCGAAGGGATGATGCCGACAAGCGCCTGTATCCGGAGTATCAACTGGATGAGTATCTGGTGGACTCGATGGAACGCGAGTCGCTGCTGTATTTCACCGCGATGGTCCGGGAGAACTTACCCGTTCGCAACCTGGTGGAGGCTGACTTTATCTACGCGAATGAGCGTCTGGCGAAGCACTATGATCTGCCGCCGATTAGCGGAGCGACGATGCGGCGTGTGGCCTTGCCAAAGGACAGTCATCTGGGCGGCTTCCTGACGCAAGCGTCGGTGTTGAAGATTACCGCGAACGGAACCTCGACTTCGCCTGTGCTGCGGGGGGCGTGGATCATGGACCGAATCATTGGCCAGCCGCCACCGCCACCACCGCCAGGCGTACCTGCGGTGGAACCCGACATCCGGGGCGCGAAGACGATTCGGGACTTACTGGCTGCCCACACGAAATCAGCCACCTGCGCAAGCTGCCATGCAACGTTTGATCCTGTGGGTCTGGCGTTGGAGAATTTTGATGTAATGGGGCGGTGGCGTGCGAACTACCGGGGCACCACGGAAGGCGAAAAGGTGACCGGCATTGACCATACCGGGCACGATTTCGTCTACACCCTGGCCGGGGCGGTGGATGCGAGCGGCAAGCTGGTGGATGGCCGCAGTTTCCGCGACGTGCGCGAACTGAAGGCGATCTTTGCGGCGAATCCCCGGCAGCTGGCCAGGAATCTTCTGCAGCAGTTTACGGTTTACTCGACAGGGGCTCCCGTCCGGTTCTCGGATCGCCGGGAGATCGAGCAGATCCTGGATGCCTGTGCAAACAAGGGGTATGGAACGAGGGATTTGATCCATGCGTTGGTCGAAAGCCGGATCTTCCGGGGAGGAGTGTAAACCGATGACTTTACCTCGCAGAAAGTTCCTTCGTGGCGCGGGTGTGACGCTGGCGCTGCCGTTGCTGGAGTGCATGAGACCGGCGTTCGCGGCGGAATCTCCTGTTCCCCGGCGCATGCTGATTATTGCCAATAACCTGGGGGTGTTGCCAAAGTACTTCTTCCCGACGACGCCGGGACGAGGCTATGAGCTGTCGCCGTATCTGTCGGCGCTGGCCGATTTCCGGGATGACTTCACGGTGTTCAGCGGCGTGTCGCATCCAGGCGTAACGGGTGGGCACTCTGCGGACAATTGCCTGCTGACAGCAGCGCGCGGGGCGTTCAAGAGCGGCTTCCGAAATTCGATCTCGCTGGACCAGTTTGCAGCGGAGAAGTTGGGGCAGGTGACCAGGTTCCCGTCGCTGAATCTGGGGATTAATATCGACAAGGGAAACCGGAGCCTCTCGTGGACGCGGGATGGCGTCCTGTTACCGGCAGAGGACAGCGCTCCGAAGCTCTATGAGCGCATGTTTGTGCAGGGTGACAAGGACGCGGTGGCAAGACAACTGCACCGACTGGAGACCCGGGGCAGCATTCTGGATACTCTGCTGGATGAGACGAAGCGCTTCAGTAGTGAACTGGGCGGTGAGGACCGCGCCAGGCTGGACCAGTACGTGACCTCCGTGCGGGAAGTGGAAGATCGGATGCAGACGGCACGTGCCTGGGAGATGAAGCCGAAGCCTTTGACCACGCAGGCGGCACCTCCGGATATTCAGGACAAGAAGCTCTTTCTGGAGAAATTTGAGTTGATGCTGGCGATGGCGCAACTGGCGTTTGAATCCGACTCGACGCGCATTGTGACGCTGATGGCAGACGCCTTTGTAACGCCGGTGCTGAAGCTGAACGACAAAGAGACTTCGACCGAGAGTTACCACGGGTTGTCACATCATGGCCAGGCAGAAGGCAAGGTAAGGCAGCTCCAGGAAATTGACCGGCAGCAGATGCGTATCCTGCACCAGACGTTGGCGAGGCTTGCAGGCAAGAGAGAAGGCGGGGACCGTTTGCTCGACCGGACGATGGTGATGTACGGCAGCAACATGGGGGACGCCAACATCCACGACAATACGAACCTGCCGATCCTGCTGGCAGGGGGTGGGTTCCGGCATGGTCAGCACCTGGTCTTCCGGCGGGATAACAATACCCCGCTCTGCAACGTGTTTGTGAGCATGATGCAGAGGCTGGGGCTTGAGGTGGACAGCTTCGCCAGTGGCACGGGCCGTATCACCGGCCTCGAAGCGGCTTAGGCCCAAAAACGGACGTAGGGCGGAGCGCCGGGCTGTGCAGCTGCAACGCGGTCGGCTTCGAGAGTATCGGCCGTATCCGGGCCTTCGGGATAGCGGTAACGGGCGACAAAGTCGTCTTCCATTTCCAGACCCCAACCATTGGCAGAAGGTAACTGCCAGTGGCCGTTGGTGACTTGCAGAGGATTGACGAAAACCCCGGCCTGGAGAAACTCCAGATACTCCAGCCAGCGACCGTCACTGCCAAACCAGGCCTGATCGAAGATGGACATGGCGCCGACGAGTTGTCCGAGGCCAATGCCCCCGCTATGGGGGCAGACGGGTACGCCGAATTTGGCTGCGATGGCGACGATGGCAAAGAGTTCGTTGACGCCTCCAACCCGGGCGCCGTCGATCTGGCAATGGGTTAAGCCACCACCGGCGAGGAGTTGCTTGAAGGTGACGGCATCGGGAGCCTGTTCGCCACCCGCAACGCCAATCCCCACCGGGGCGAGCGCCTTGCGGAGTTCGATGTGACCGAGAACGTCGTTGTAGGCGATGGCTTCCTCAATGAAGAGGAGCTTGTATTCGGCCAGTTCGGTCATGTAGCTGGCGGCGTTGCGCCAGTCGCCGAGATTCTGGTTGGCGTCCGTGAGGAGCAGCGCATCGGGGCCGGTCGCTTCGCGGATGGTGTTGAGCATGCGGCGGTCTTCATCGAGCGCGCGAGCGCGGTCATACTGCTGACCGCGCCCTACCTTGGCTTTGAAGGCGCGGGTTCCGGCAGCGTAGAGGCCGCTGCAGAGGCTTCGAACTTCATCGAGAGGACGGCCGGACCAGCCGGCGGTGGAGTAGACGCGAACACCATCTGCCTGCAGGCGAGAAAGGTTGGCAGTGCGGTCCCCGAGGCGGGACTGCAGCATGTCGAGGAGCTCGTCTTCGGTGAGAACGTCGCGGAGGTGGTGGAAGTCGATTGACTGGACAATCTTCGCAGGCGGCAGGCTGGTGAGGAGCTTCCACATGGGCACGCCTTCCGACTTTGCCCAAAGGTCCCAGAGCGCATTGATGACGCCGCCAACAGCCATGCGATAGACACCCAACGCGAGCCAGCGTAATTGATGGTGTTCGGCGAGGGCCTGGGCGAAGAGACCGGGTTCTTCCTGGAAATCCGCGAGGTGGCGACCCACCACAAAGCGCTGCAGGGCTTCGATGGCCGCCTTTTGGATCTGGGTGCCGTCCCCAACAGTGAAGACGAGAGAGCGCCCTTCGAGACCGGTGTCTGTCCGCAGGATTGTGATGGCGCAGGAGTAGTTTGGCGCGAGATGGCGGGGATCAGAACCGGCCATCCCGAGGCGGACCGTCGGGTACCGCAGGTCAATAACTTCGAAGGAGATGATCTTGTGCTTTTGCATGCTGTGAGTGATTAACGGGCTGTTTCGCGGTCGGGTACGAGGCGTCCGAAGCCCAGATTGCAGACGATTTCGAGGAGGCTCCAGTTGAGGTTCATGAAGAGGCGTCGCTTGAGCCCGAGGTAGGGCTGGGAGCCTTCGAAAAGGTCCTGCATGACGTCGCGGAAGCGGGGGCTGAGGCGCGTGAACTGGACCATGCGGGTGGGCACGGAGCCGAAGAGGAACTTGCCTGTGAACACACGGTTCGCCAGGCGCGACCCGAATTCGAGATCGCCGACGAAGTCTTTGCGCAACTGGCGACGATAGGCTGCACCTGTCAGTTCGGCAGGGTCAGCGAGGAGGGTCTGGGCGGCGAGATCGGCTGAGCGCATGGCGTAGTAGAGGCCTTCACCGGTGATGGGGTCAACGAGGCCGGCGGCGTCTCCGGTGGCGAGCCAGCCGTCTCCGGCAACCCGGTTCTTCTTCCACGCGGGCGTATCGAGCGCGGGGAGGAGGTGGCTGTAAAACGTGGCGTCCTTGCGGGAGATGGCTTGTTCGTCCATGTAGCGTTCGAGGCGCTGGCGGAGAGCCTGGGCGGTTTCGCCCTTGCCGCAGATCCCGACCGAGAGATGACCACAACGGGGGAAGACCCAGATGTAGCCTTCGAGGCCGGGGAGGAATTGGATGTCAATGGCTTCCCTGTTGCCGGGAACATAGTAGCCGAGAGCACTCATCGCGTCGCTGGAGGTGAGTTCGGTGCCGAGTTGGCGGAGGGGGTTTCGGGCCCCGGTGGCGACAATGCAGCGGTCTGCTTCGATGTCACCGTTCCTGGTGCGGAGTTTCCAGCCGGTGGAGGTGCGGTCGGCGGAGAGGACGCGGGTCTTCTCGATTTGCACCCCGGCCGTTTCGGCCCGCTTGAGCAGCAGGTTGTTCAGATCGAAGCGGGAGTAGATGAGGAGCGGATGATCGAGCTTGAGGTTGACCGGGACGCTCTTGGGTGCGGAGAGGACGGTTTCGCGGACGATTTTGTGGGGTGTGGAGTCGGAGGTAAGAAAGGGGTATTGCGAGTACGCCTTCCAGGTGAGGCCGCCGCCACAGGGCTTCTCCCAGGCGAGCTTTTCATCGAGCAGAATGGTTTTGACGCCTGCTGCTGCAAGGCGCTCGGCGGCGAAAGCTCCGGAGGGACCTCCACCGAGGATCGCGACCTTCATATGTTACTTACCGAGAGGGGGGTGACCGGAAGGGAGGTCAGCGCCCTTAGGGGCTTCGCCTGCAGCAGGGGCCGGGCCGGTCGGGTGACCGGGGGGCAGGGCCGCAGGAGCACCAGGAGCAGAAGCACCACCTTGGGTGGGATCGGTGGCCGCATGAGCTGTGGCACCAGAGGCACGCGACTTGATGTGCCATTCGTCGCCCTTGCGCTCCATGACGTACTTCATGTTCATCATGGGGGGGCCTCCCTTGGGGGCGAAAGTCACGACGGCGTCGGCCTCTTTGCCACGGAAGGAAACGGAAACCACGTTGACGTCCATGCCCCCAAGGTTGATGTCTTTGGGGATGTCACGGATAACGCCTTGCTTGACGGCGTCCATGGTGTCGATGTTTTTGGAACAGGCCGCGAGGGTGAGAGCGAGGGCCGCGAGCAGTGCGTATTTCACGTTCCTATTGTAGAGGACCGGTTGTAGTGGACAGGATCGCGTTGACGAGGCCCTGCACGGTGTATTCGGTTGCCTGGATGGTGAGGGGGATGCCGTAGTGGGCGAGGGTTTCGGTGGTGACGGGGCCGATGCTGGCGGTACGGATGTGGTGGAGGGCCTGGGGGCCGACGGCTTCGGCTAGATTGCGGACGGTGGAGGAACTGGTGAAGGTGACCCAATCGGGATTTTGGGCCAGGACTTCGCGGGCACGCTCGGCCAGGCCTTCGGGGGGCACGGTTCGGTAGGCTTCGACAACTTCCACCTCAGCCCCGCGGGCACGGAGGGTGTCTGGCAGAACATCGCGGGCGACGGCTGCCCTGGCGATCAGGATCCGCTTGCCTTCCATGTCATAGGGTGCCAGCGCTTCCAGCAGGCCCTCCGCTACGTACTCCTTCGCGGTGATATCCACCTTGAGGTGGAACCGTTCGAGGGCGTCGCGGGTGGCCGGGCCGATGGCGCAGATCCGACCGCGAATGCTGCGCAGGTCCCGGGGACTTTGGTCGAGGCGTTCGAGGAAACGTTCGACTCCATTGACGGAGGTGAAGATGAGGAAGTCGTAAGTCTCCAGCCGCAGGAGTGCGCCTGCTGACGGGCTCTGGTGACGATGATCTTCTGGCCAAAGAGGGGAAGCTTTTCGAACCAGCTGAGACGCTGGCGCAGTTGCACAACTTCGCCGATGACGATGGTGGCGGGGGGCTTCATCCCTTGCTCGTGAACCAGAGCGGGAAGCGTGGAGAGGGTTCCGACGAGGACTTCCTGATCGGGCCGGGTACCCCAGCGGACGGCCATGGCAGGGGTGTTGGGGTCGCGGCCTTCTTCGATGATTCGGGCGGCGATTTGAGTGAGATGGGACAGGCCCATGAAGACGACGAGGGTCTCAGCAGCGCCCACTTTGGTCCAGTCAATGCGGTCCACATCATGCCCGGTTACAAAGGTGACGACGGAGGTGTGGTCTCGATGGGTGAGAGGGACTCCGGTATAGGCTGCGATACCCAGGGGTGAGGTGACGCCGGGGACGACTTCGAAGGGGATGCCGGCGAGCTGGAGAGCTTCGGCCTCTTCCCCTCCCCGGCCAAAGAGA
This sequence comes from Terriglobia bacterium, assembly GCA_010084195.1. GTDB lineage: Bacteria > Acidobacteriota > Terriglobia > Bryobacterales > Bryobacteraceae > BOG-234. Next base: position 6,846 of record RGPS01000123.1, on the reverse strand, counting down.
TAGGGATCGCCGCCTTTGAGGCGAACGACGTTGACGCCGCGCCTGCCGAGCTCAACGAGCAGGGCGCAAATCTCATCCTGGGAGACCGAGTGGTTGGCTCGTTTCTTGCCGACGTAGATGCGTTCGGCGGCGGGAGGCGCGAGGTCAAGAAGGTCATGTGCGGCCAGGTGGTCGTAGAGGATGACGTCAGCCTGGGAGAGGAGTCGTTTGGCCTTGAGGGTGATGAGTTCGGGATCGCCCGGTCCCGCGCCTACGAGGTAGACCTTGCGGCGCGGCGAAATCATGGAGCTTTTTCCGGGGAGATCTGTTCCGGGGAGTTTTGGTACACGGATTCGAGGATGGCCCCGGCACCGCGCTGCAGCAGAACGCCGGCCACGCTGCGGCCCAGTTCACTGGGCTTGGTGCAGTCCCCGGCTGCGGTGTAGCGGATCATGGTTCCGCCATCGGGGGAGAAGACGCCGCCGGTGAGGAAGAGTTCGGTGTTCTCCAGGCTGGCAAAGGCACCAATAGGGACCTGGCAGCCGCCACCGAGTTCGGCGAGGAGGGCGCGCTCAGCGGTTATGGCGAAGTTGACCCACGGGTCGTCCAGCAGACGGGCCGCATCAAAACCAGGCCCGGATTCCAGAGTCTCGATGGCGAGTGCCCCCTGGCCGACAGCGGGAAGCATCACGTCGGCGCGGAAACTCTCGGCGATGATATCTCCCCAGCCGAGACGACGGACGCCGGCAGCGGCGAGCACGATGGCATCATACTCACCTTTCTCCACTTTGGAGATTCGGGTGTCGATATTGCCGCGGATGTTGCGGAGGTCGAGATCGGGGCGGAGGCGGGTGAGTTGCGCGACGCGCCGGAGCGAGCTGGTGCCGACGACGGCACCCGGGCGCAGAAGCCGGAGCTTGCTGCCGATGATGGCGTCGAGGGGGTCGGCCCGTTCGGGGATGGCAGCGATTACGAGGCCTTCGGGAAGCTGGGTGGGGAGGTCCTTCAGGCTGTGAACCGCGAGGTGAATGCGACCGTCGAGCAGGGCGTCTTCAATTTCTTTGGTGAACAGGCCCTTACCGCCCACTTTGGCAAGAGGGACGTCAAGGATCTTGTCTCCACGGGTGTGGATGATTTCAATCGTGCAGGGCAAGCCTCGACCTTCGAGTTTGGCCTTGATATGATTCGCCTGCCAGAGCGCGAGTTGAGAGCCGCGCGAGCCGATAACCAGCATGGTTTCAGTGTAGCGGGGTGGATTTTGCCGTGGCGTAGGGATAAGCTGTTAGGCGCAGTGAAAGGACGGTCTCCGTTGATTGAAATTCGTGCGATTTTGTTGGCTGGTCTTCTCGGGTGCGGCGTTGGTGTTGCCCAGACGCTTCCGGCCATTCAGGCCAATGAGAACCGAGTGGCGGCGGGCACCCTGAGCAGCGGGGTCCTGACGCTAACGCTGGAGTTGCGCAAGGGCGACTGGCATCCGGAGAAGGAGGACGGCGAGGCCATACCCGTCTATGCCCTTGCGGAAGCGGGGAAACCGCTGCAGGTGCCGTCGCCGATGATTCGGGTGCCGCAAGGCACGACCATCGACATAACGCTGCGGAGTTCGCTGGCGGTACCGACCACGCTGCATGGCCTGCACCAACGACCGGGTACCGACAAAGATGTGGTGACGGTGGGGCCGGGTGCGACGCAGCATGTCCGCTTTGTGGCGGGAAAGCCGGGGACGTATCTGTATTGGGGCAGGACGCCGGACGGCCAGAGGGGAGCGAATCGGGGTCTGGACGCCATGCTGGGCGGCGCTCTGGTGGTGGACAAACCGGGTGAGACGGCGAAAGACCGGGTGTTCGTGCTGGAGCGCTGGAACGGGCCGACGCGGACCGCCATGAACGGGAAGAGCTGGCCTTACACGGAGCGGCTGAACTATGAAGTGGGCGAGAAGGTGAAGTGGAGGCTGGTGAACGCCTCGGATTTGAGCCATCCGATGCATCTGCACGGCTTCAGTTTTGAGCTGGATGCGGAGGGCGATGGGGAGAATTCCCGGGTTTACGAAGACGGGTCGCAGCCGGTGGAGTTTACCCACAACGTGGAGGTGATGGAGACCTTTGATATGACGTGGGTCCCGAAGGAGCCAGGCAGATGGCTGTACCACTGCCACCGGATTCCGCATATGCGCCTGCCTGTGCCGCTGGAGGCGTCGGATTTGTCGTCGCCGGGCTCGAATCATGACCACGACCATATGCACGCGATGGATTCCGATTACAGCGGCATGGGCGGCATGATTATGGGGCTGACGGTGACGGGCAAGTCCGTGATCGATACGCAGAATGGCTGGAAGCCGACGCGACGGCTGGAACTCGGCGTCGGGACCAGGAAAGGTGATAGTCGGTTCTATGAACTTTGGCTGCGGGACAAGAACGCGACGGGCGCTGATGCGAAGCCGAAGATGAGTACGGGCCTGACGGGGCCTGTTCTGGTGGTGACCGAGGGCGAGCAAACCGAAATTACGGTAGTGAATGAGATGAAGGAGGCGACGGCCATTCACTGGCACGGGATTGAGCTGGAGAGCTACTACGACGGGGTGCCGTGGTGGGGTGGTCGGGATGAGAAGCGTGCGCCTGCGGTGGAGGCAGGCAAGACGTTTACCGTGCGGATGATTCCTCCGCGTGTGGGGACGTTTATGTATCACACCCATTGGCACGATGCCGCGCAATTGACGGGTGGTATCCACGGGACGATGATTGTGCTGCCGAAAGGCGTAAAATACGATGCGGCGACGGACAAGAGCTTTCTGTTCAGCCAGAGTCCGGGTGAGCCTTTTGGGGCGGCGATGATTCTGATGAATGGTTCGCCACAGCCGACTACGCTGCGTTTGCAGCCGGGGGTTGCTTACCGCCTGCGCTTCGTGAATATCACGCCTTCGGTGAACAACCTGCGGGTGCAGTTGCTGAAGGACGGGGCTCCGGTACAGTGGCGCGCGATCGCGAAGGATGCGGCGGCAGTGGCCGGATCGCCCATGAAGACGGCCGACCAGGCGGTAGCGGTGGGCGAGACGTTTGACTTCGAATATAAGGCCGATGGACCGGGGACGGTCAGCCTGGTGGGCTGGAACTCTGGGGACAACCGGCGGGCGGTGCAGACGGTGGTGTTTGGTCCGGCGAATTAGCGCGGGGCGGCCTTGCTATTGACGACCCTGGTACCTCGGCACTGTCCAACCGCTCCCGCGCGCGGTTCGGAAGAGCGGTGGCGGCTTCCAGGGTTGTGGGGAGTGAGGTCCGAGGACGCGACTAAAGTCGCGTGTCCAGATGCCGGGGGGCGGAAGGCTGTCCAGGGTTTTGACGAGGTTGCGTCGCAGTGGCCGTGACCGCAGTTGCAGATGATACCAGCGGTATCGCCGACTCCTTCACAGTAGGTGCTGCAATAGTGACTGTCTTTCGCTGCGGGGCAGGGACAGGTGGGGTGGGCGCATTTCTTGAAAGTTTCCATACCGGAATCCCATGCAGGTTCGGGGCCGCGACCGGCAGTGTCCATTTGTTGGAGTTTGGTGTTGGCCGGGTGTTGGTATTTCGCCAGGTGACGACCAGGTGAATACGGCGGGTGAAGACGACCGGTGCATTAGAGTAGACGCTAGGGGACGGTTACAACGATGAAATTTGGTGCCAATACGTTTATCTGGTCGGCGGCAATTGACCAGGCTGTTGAGGATATGTTGCCTCGGATCAAAGAGGCTGGCTTCGATGGCATTGAAGTGCCTTTGTTTCGGGCTGCCGACTTCCCTGGCGCAAAAGTGCGGCAGGCTTGTGAGAAGTACGGCCTCGAAGCCAATGTGTGCACGATTCTGCTGGATGGGATGACCTTGATCAGCGACGACGCGGAGGTCCGACGCCGGACGGTGACGCATCTGAAAGATCTGATCAAGACGGCTGCGGATGCCGGGGTGGGCATGATGGCCGGGCCCATTTATTCGCCGGTGGGGTATCTGCCGGGTCGGCGACGGACGGCTGACGAGTGGAAATGGGCGGTTGAGGGGCATCAGGCACTCGGAGATACCCTGGCTGCGAACCATGTCACGATGGCGATTGAGCCTCTGAATCGGTTCGAGACGTTCTTTTTGAATACGGCGGCGGATGCGGCGGCTTTGGCGGAACAGATCGGGCATCCGAACGTGGGGATTCTGTTCGATACTTTCCACGCGAACATCGAAGAAAAAGATATTGCGGCGGGCATTCGGAAGGTGGGGAAACATATCAAGCACTTCCACAGCTGCGAGAATGACCGGGGCATTCCGGGGAGCGGGCATGTGGAATGGGCGAGCGTGTTTGCGGCCCTGAAAGAGATTGGGTACAGCAACTGGCTCACGATTGAGAGCTTTGGCTTCGCGCTGGGGGATTTGAGTGCCGCAGCGGCGATTTGGCGGGATATTGAGGCTACGCCGGATGTGATCGCTTTTGAGGGGATCACGTTTTTGAAGAAGAGCGTGGCTGAATACGGTTTGTAGAGCCTGATTTTGGTCATGCTGCCCGCTCCTGCTTGAATCCCGCCGCTGGCGGGAAGTGGGTTTTTGGACAGTTTTGGACCAGTGTCCGCTGCATTAGTTTGTATTCACGACCGGAATGGTTCGGCTTCGGATCGCTGGAGTTCGGCTGAATGCGGGAGCCAGCGCCTCTGCAGAAAGGTTGCGTCGATCACCCCACTGTCGCTGAGAAACTGAGGTGCGCCGTAAGTCTGTCTTTGGCAAGCTGCCGGTAAATGCCGGAGGCGGGATATCATAGTCGCAGAATATGCCGATCTACGAATACTCGTGTGAGTCCTGCGATAACCGTTTCGAAAAGCTCGTCCGCCGTACGGAAGATGCTCTCGAATCCGGCTGCCCGAAATGCGGCCAGAAGCATCTCCGCCAGGAATACTCCACGTTCGCTGCCCGAGCATCCTCCTCAGCCTCCAGTGCTGCCGCGTGCATGCCTTCCGGCGGTGGTTGCGGAGCAGGTGCGTGCGGGACTCCCGGCATGTGCGGCATGAACTAATAACAGAATTCCGAGACCTCTACATAATGGCTACTAACGTCACCACCACTCTTGAAGGCACAGATATACTGACGCCCCAGGCTCAGGATTTCCTCGCCGAACTGCACCGCCGCTTCAACGTGCGACGCCTGGAACTGCTCGAAGCCCGAAAGGTCCGGCAGGCTGCCATCGACGCCGGTGCACTTCCCGACTTTCTCCCCGAAACCGCCCACATCCGGGAGTCGGAATGGACCGTCGCGCCCATCCCGGCCGATCTGCAGGATCGCCGCACCGAAATCACCGGGCCCACCGACCGCAAGATGGTCATCAACGCCCTGAACTCGGGTGCCGCCATGTTTATGGCCGATTTCGAGGATGCGAGTTCGCCCACCAGCAAAAACGTGGTCGATGGACAGCGTAATATGCGCGATGCCATTCGCCGCGAAATCGGCTTCACCAGCCCCGAAGGTAAGGTCTATGGGCTGAATGAAAAGACCGCCGTGCTGCTGGTCCGCCCCCGCGGCTGGCACCTGCTGGAACGCCACTTCCAGGTGGATGGGCTGCCCATGTCGGGCGGGCTGTTTGACTTTGGCTTGTACTTCTTCCACAACGCTGCCGAACTGCTGAAGCGTGGCTCCGGACCATATTTCTATCTGCCGAAGTTGGAGTCCCACCTGGAAGCCCGCCTTTGGAATGACGTTTTCGTGTTTGCCCAGGATTACTGTGGCGTCCCGCAGGGTTCCGTCCGTGCCACCGTCCTGATTGAAACAATTCTCGGGGCGTTCGAAATGCACGAGATCCTCTGGGAGCTCCGCGACCACTCCGCTGGCCTGAACTGCGGTCGTTGGGATTACATCTTCAGCTTTATCAAGAAGCTGCGGAACCGCCCCGACTTCATGTTGCCCAACCGGGCGCAGGTCACCATGACCGTGCACTTCCTCGCATCTTATGTGGATCTGCTGATCCAGACCTGCCACAAGCGGGGCATTCACGCGATGGGTGGTATGGCGGCACAGATTCCGATCAAGGGCGATCCGGAAGCAAACAACGCGGCGCTCGAAAAAGTTCGGCTGGACAAGCTTCGGGAAGCGAAGGCAGGGCACGACGGAACCTGGGTTGCGCACCCGGGTCTGGTTGGTGTGGCGAAACAGGTTTTCGATGAGTTCATGCCGCAGCCGAACCAGATTGACCGGAAGCGGGAAGAAGTTCACGTCGTCGCGGCGGATCTCCTCGCGATTCCGCAGGGAACCATCACTGAGGACGGCGTCCGGCTTAATGTTGACGTTGGGATTCAGTACCTGGAAGCCTGGCTGCGCGGGAATGGCGCGGTGCCGATTTACAACCTGATGGAAGACGCGGCGACCGCCGAAATCTCTCGGGCGCAGGTTTGGCAGTGGGCAAAACACGGGGCGAAGCTGGAAGACGGTCGCCCGGTGACCGCTGACCTGGTGAAGGAGATTATCGCGAGCGAACTGGCGAAGATGAAAGAACGCGCCGGGGCCTCGAGGTTCGAAGCGGGCAAGTACCAGGTGGCTGCAGATTTGTTCGGCAAGATGATGCTCTCGGGCGAGTTCAACGAATTCCTGACGCTGCCAGCCTACGAATTCCTGGACTAGCAACTGCACAAAACGGATGTCGAGTCGAGCCAGCGGTGCCTGAGAAAGGTGCCGCTGGCTCGATTGGTTTGTGATCGCAATCAGTACGTCGGGAGGGATTGTAACCGTGGGTCCTCGCCGTCTGGCCAACCATCTTCAGCACGCAATCGTGCGACAAACTGATCGCCGCCCTCATTTATCCTAAAAACGGCAGTTGAGGACTCGGTTTCAGCCCAAGTCTTGTGTCTGCAAGCTGTTACAGCCACAGCAGTTGT
>RGPS01000122.1 GCA_010084195.1 Terriglobia bacterium | reverse complement strand
GCGATCGGCAAAGAATGAGATTGACGCACTGCGGGGCGAGTACACCCAAAAGAAGCAGGTAGTGGAAGAGATGTTGCCCCCGCTGCGGGCACAAGCGGCCGAAACCAGCCGGATCGCCCAGGCTGTTTACCGGGAAGGCGCGTCGGACCTGCTTCGCCTCCTGGACGCCGAGCGAGTCCGGATACAAACGGAAACGCTGTACATACGATCCCTGATTGAGTACCGTCAGGCAGCAGTGGGATTACAAGTGGCATTGGGGATAATTCCGTGAAGAGATACTTTTTGACGCTGCTCGCCGCAGTGTGGCTGACGGGTTGTGGCAAGCAGGAGACCGCCGCGCCGGCGGTTGCGGCTGCCGCGCCACAGGGAATTGCCGTTGATGATAAGACCCGAAAGGAGGTGGGCGTCAAGGTAGAGCTTGTGGAAGCTCACCCCCTGGCGGCATCTATTTCCGCCACCGGGGAGCTGCAACTGGATGAAGACCGGACCTGGAGGGTGGGCGCGGTGATGGATGGCCGGGTGGTCGCGGTCCCGGTGCGTTTGGGCCAGGCGGTGAAGGCCGGCACGGTAGTGGCACAAATGCATTCCCATGAAGTGCATGACGCCCGCGCCACACGTCGCCAGGCAATTGCGGAACTCGAACGCGCGAAGATTTTGCTGGAGCAGGCCGGCCGGGTTCGTGCGCGGACGCAACGCCTGTTCGACCTGAAAGCCGCATCGCGGGAACAACTGGAAGCGGCCGAGACGCAGGCTCGGAGCGCGCAACTCAGTGTGACCCATGCGCAGGCGGAAGTGGACCGCATCGAAACCCATATCGTGGAATTTCTGGAGGTCCCACTGCAGCCCCTGGCTGCGGAGGATCCGAACGACGAAGCCGATCGCGTCCCCATTAAGTCACCATCTGCGGGTATCGTCATGGCACGGGAAGCCAACGTCGGAACCGTGGTTAAAGCCGGTGATGCGGTGGTAACAATTTCAGATCTGACATCTCTGTGGTTCATAGCCGCAGTCAACGAAGCCGATCTTTCTCAGGTCCGGCCTGGCCAAACGGTGAAGCTCACTTTCCGGGCGTGGCCCGAGAGGACTTTCCAGGGTAAGGTACTACAGCTTGGAGAGAAGCTGGATTCCCAATCCCGTACGCTGCAGGTTCGGGTTCTGGTTTCCAACGCGGGGGGGCTGTTGAAACCGGAGATGTTTGGCACCGCTGATTTCGCGCCTCAGGCACCTCGAACACTCATCCATGTCCCCGAATCCGCTGTTCAGGAAATTGAGGGCAAGACGGTAGTGTTCATTCAGTCCGCCGAAGGAAAGTTCGTAACCCGGGAGGTGAAGGCGGGGGCAAGAATAGACCGCCAGGTGGAAATCCTGGCAGGCCTGGAGCCAGGGATGTCTGTGGTCACCAGCGGCGCTATGCTGCTGAAGAGCCATCTCCTCAAGGGCGAAGAATAACCCGGGATGCTCAACAAACTCATTAGCTTCTCGCTGGACAACCGGTGGACGACCATTTCGGCGCTGGCCCTTTTTCTTGCAGGCAGCGGTTACATTGCCTATCAGATACCGATTGATGCGTTCCCCGATCTGACAAATAACCAGGTGGTGGTGATTACGGAGTGTCCGGGCTTGCCGCCGACCGAAGTGGAACAACTGGTTACGTATCCGATTGAGAGCGCGGTCATCGGAGTCCCAAAGACCGAAGTGGTTCGTTCCATTTCGAAGTTAGGCCTTTCCGTGGTGACGCTGGTGCTGGACGACAGCGTACCGACTTACTTCGCACGCCAGTTAGTGAACGAGCGCCTTCAGGAAGTACGCTCCCGGATTCCTGCGGGGCTGGAACCCTCACTGGGGCCGGTAGCGACCGCTTTTGGGGAGATATATCAATACACCCTGGAGGGCGAAGGCCAGTCCCTGATGGATCGCAAAACGACACAGGACTGGCAGGTTCGCAACCTGCTGCGTACCATTCCCGGCATCAATGAAGTGAATGGCTGGGGTGGTTTCAGTAAACAATACACAATTGAAGTGGAACCGACGGCCCTGCAGCGTTACAACCTGACGCTGCGCGACGTCTTCAGCCGTCTTGAAGAGAACAACCGGAACTTTGGCGGCGGCTTTATTGAGCACGCCGAACAGCAGTACACGATTCGGGGCATGGGCCGCGCCCAGGGGATTGGCGATCTGGAAAGCGTTGTGCTTTCTGCCCACAATGGAATCCCCGTTCGGGTTCGCGACGTTGCGAAAGTGGGTATTGGAAACGTCCCGCGCCAGGGTGCAGTATTGCGCAATGGTGAAGGCGAAACAGTCGGCGGCATGGCCATCATGCTGAAGGGTGAGAACGGCCTGCATGTACTCGATCGGCTGAAGCAGCGTATTGCCCGGATGAAGCTCCCCGACGGCGTCACCATTGTCCCGTTCTACGACCAGTCGATCGTCATCAACAACACCATCAACACGGTGGCACGGAACCTGCTGGAAGCCGGAGTCCTGGTGATGATCGTGCTGGTTCTGTTCCTGGGAAATATTCGCGCGGCGCTGATTGTTGCCGCCGTCATCCCGCTGTCCATGATGTTCGGCTTTGTCGGTATGGCGGCCATGGGTATCACCGCGAACCTGATGAGCCTGGGGGCGATTGATTTCGGCATGGTGGTGGATGGTGCCGTGGTGATGATGGAGAACTCGGTGCGTAGGCTGGCGCACGGAGGGACGAGTCATGGTGCGGGAAAGCAGAGCGCGAAAGACATTATCCGGATGGCAGCGCAGGAAGTCGCCCGCCCCATTGTTTTTGCAGTCGCCATCATCATCGCCGTCTACCTTCCCATCATGACGCTGGAGGGCCTCGAAGGGCGTATGTTCCGCCCCATGGCCATCACGGTCGTGTCTCTGCTTATCGGGTCCCTGCTGCTTGCCCTGACTATAGTGCCGCTGCTGGCCACGTTTGCGTTGCGGGGCCGAGTGGAGGAGAAAGAAGAGGGCTGGTTCGTCCGCCTTCGCGAAAGTTATCGGAGGGGCCTTGACCGAGCCTTCCGGCTGCGCCCCCTGATTCTGATTGCTGCGGTGGGAGCGGTGGTAGTGGCGATCGGCTCACTGAGCTGGATCGGCACCGAGTTCATGCCTCGCCTGGATGAAGGTTCGCTGCTGATCACCACCCGTAAGATTCCCGGCATTTCCGCTACCGATTCCATCAAGGTGAGTCAGGCCCTGGAGAAGGCCGTGCGTGAGTTCCCGGAGGTCCGCAGCGTGGTAACAAAACTCGGTCGCCCCGATCTGGCAACCGAATCCATGGGCGTTTACGAAGCCGACATGTACATCGACCTGAAGCCTCGGGAAGAGTGGACCACGGCGACTTCGAGGGAAGCCCTGGTGGAAAAGTTTTCGGTGCGCCTCGAAAAGATTCCGGGCGTCAGTTATAACTTCACGCAACCTATGGCCATGAGGCTTGATGAAGTGGTGAGCGGAATCAAAGCCGATGTGGCGATCAAGATCTTCGGCGAAGACACAGCTACCCTGGAACGCCTGGGGGAGGAGGCCCGTCGCCTGCTGGCCGCCATTCCGGGTGCCGCCGACGTTCAGGCCGAAATCCTGTCCGGGGTCACGGAACTGCGGATCGCTCCGGACCGCGTCGCATTGGCGCGATATGGGCTCAATGTTTCCGATGTGCAGGAGATGGTGGAAGCGGGTACCGGCGGACAACGGGTCTCGGAAATGGTGGAAGGGCAGAAGCGCTTTCCGATTGCGGTTCGCCTGCCCGAGTACTATCGTACGGATCTGGACGCGATGGGAGCACTCATCCTTCAGGCAGCCGGGGGCGAGCGGGTCCGCCTGAATCAGGTTGCCGCCCTCACGGTTGGGCCCGGGCCGGAGATTATCTCGCGGGAAAGTGGCCAGCGGCGCATCGTGGTGCAGGCCAACGTTCGGGGCCGCGACCTGGGCAGCTTCGTCGCTGCGGCGCAAAAGTCCATCAACGAAAACGTGAAGCTCCCGGCCGGCTACGAAGTGGACTGGGGCGGACAATTCGAAAACCAGGAACGCGCAATGAAGCGTTTGATTATTGTGCTGCCGGTCTCGATCCTGGTGATTCTGGGCCTGCTGATCGCTACGTTTGGGAGGGTAGGTCAGGCGTTCCTGATTCTGCTGAATGTTCCTTTCGCGCTGGTCGGTGGCATCGGAGCACTTTGGCTGCGTGGCCTGAATCTGAATGTCTCGGCGTCTATCGGCTTCATCGCTTTGTTCGGTGTGGCAGTGCTGAACGGCATCGTCATGGTGAGTTACATCAACCGCCTGCGGGAACAAGGCGTTGGCATGCACCTGGCAGTTCTGGACGGGGCGGCGCTTCGCCTGCGCCCTGTGCTGATGACTGCGCTGGTGGCAAGCCTCGGTTTCGTCCCGATGGCGGTCTCGCAGGCGACGGGCGCAGAGGTGCAGAGACCTCTGGCAACCGTGGTTATCGGCGGGCTGATTACCTCCACGCTGCTGACGCTTTACGTTCTGCCGCTGTTGTTTCCGTGGTTCACAAAATCTGCAGAGCAGCCGTTAGACTAAAGCATGCGACGAAGGATAACTTTTGCCCTGCTTTTTGCCCTTGTTTTGACAGCTGCCGAGACTGACTGGAAAGCAGCGGGCAAAGCCTGGTGGGCCCATATCGAGTTTCTTGCTGACGACAAGCTGGAGGGCCGGAACGTCGGCTCAAAAGGCTATGAGGCTGCTGCTGACTATGTGGCTGGTCAGTTCGAAAGAGCAGGGCTGAAGCCCGGGGCCGGCTCGACTTACTCACAACCTGTCGAGTTCGCAAAACTCACCCTAAACGAACCGGCCTCCACGCTGGCTGTCCTCCAGGATGGCAAGGCGACGGCAGTGACGCCTGGGGATGAAGCTCTCCTCGGTTATCCGCCCCAAACAACGGACACGGAAGCACCGCTGTACTTCGCAGGCTACGGCCTCGACATACCGGATGCCGGTTACAGCGACCTGAAAGAACCGGCCCTGAAAGGGGCGATCGCCGTCTACCTGATGGGTGGACCGGCGCAAATCGATGGCAATCTCCGTTCGCATTTTTCTTCCGCAGAGGAACGGGGCAAGGCGATGAAGGCGGCCGGTGTTGCGGGAACGATCGCGATCCCCAACCCGAGTTCGATGGACATCCCCTGGTCGCGCCAGAGTGCGAATCGCCTGCTGGCGCGTATGGGTCTGGCGGACCCGACACTGGCCACCCAGGCTGGTAATTTCTCAGCCACCTGGAACCCGGCGAAAACGGCTCTGCTGTTTGCCGGCTCCGGGCACACCTTCGACGAGATTCTGGCGGCGGCGAAGGTGAATCAGCCACTGCCTCGATTCCCGCTCAAGACGAAAGTACGCGCCCATGTAGTTACGAATCGTGAGAAAGTGGAGTCCCGAAACCTCGTCGCGATTCGCCCGGGTTCTGACCCGAAACTGAAGAATGAATTTGTGGTCATCTCCGCGCACCTCGATCACCTGGGTGTTGGCGCTCCGGTAAACGGGGACTCGGTCTTCAACGGCGCCATGGACGACGCTTCCGGCATCGCGTCGCTTATCGAGATTGCCCGCACACTACAGACCGGCAAGGTGAAGACCAAACGTTCGCTGGTGTTCCTCGCCGTAACCGGCGAAGAGAAAGGCCTGCAGGGGTCACGGTATTTCAGTGAACGCTCCACGGTGAAGGGCAAGATTGTGGCCGATATCAACATGGACATGTTCCTGCCGCTGTTCCCTTTGAAGTATCTGGAGATTCAGGGCCTGAACGAGTCCACGCTTGGCGATGATATTCGGACTGTGGCGGGTGCGGTCAAAGTAGAGATCCAGGCAGATAAGGATCCCAATGCCAACCGCTTCATCCGCAGTGACCAATACAGTTTCATCAAGAAAGGTGTCCCGTCACTGGCCTTTAAGTTCGGTTGGCTGCCCGGCAGCAACGAAGAGAAGTTATACAAGGCCTGGTACACCAATCGGTATCATGCTGTCACCGATGACCTGACGCAGCCTGTGGATCTGGAAGCGGCCGCGCAGTTCAACTCAATCCTGGTCGGCCTGCTGCGGCGTGTGGCCGACGCAGATCGCGCGCCGTCGTGGAAGACAGACAGCTTCTTCCGTCGCTTTGCACCTAAGTAGCCCTCCATCCACCCATGCGTATCCTGGTAGTAGAAGACGAACCCGATGCCGCACGCTTCCTCGCACGAGGCCTTCGGGAACACGCCTTCGCCGTGGATACCGCAGCAGATGGCAACTCGGCGATTGAAAAGGCCCACATCAGCACCTACGACGCGATCGTGCTGGATCTGATGTTGCCGGATCTGGATGGCCTCGCGGTTTGCAGGGCTCTGCGGGAAGCTCGCATCAATGTGCCGGTGCTGATGCTCACCGCCCGCGGCGCGGTGCCTGACCGTATTGCCGGCCTGAATGCGGGGGCCGACGATTACCTCACCAAGCCTTTTGACTTTCAGGAACTGCTGGCACGTCTGCGCGCCCTGTTGCGGCGTCAGCCCAACCTCGAAGACCCCATCCTGCGGGTGGCGGACCTTGTCATCGACACCCACCACCAACGTGTCACCAGGGCCGGCCGAACCATTTCCCTCACCACCCGAGAGTATGGCCTGCTGGCGTATCTCGCAGCGCGCCACGGTGCAGTAACGGGTCGGGCAGATATTGCTGAGCATGTGTGGGATGAAACTTACGATCCGGTCTCGAATCTGATTGAGGTTTACATCCAGCGGCTGCGTCGCAAGATTGATGACGGTTTCACAACCCGCCTGCTGCATACCAGGCGGGGCGAGGGATACCAGCTCGCGCCAGAGGACGAAAGCTATGGTGGATGACAATCATGCGTAGCAACCTGCGCCTTCGTCTGACGTTGTGGTACGTCGTGGTGCTGGCCGCGGTGCTGGTCGCCTTCAGCGTCGGCATTTACGCCCTGCTCAGCAAGAGCCTCCACCAGCGTATGGAGGCCGGGCTGCGTTCCGCAGTCGACGTGACATCTCTCGCGCTGAATCACGAAACAGAGGAGCATCTGGGCCGGACAGAGGGGGAAGAGAACTTTCGACTGGTCCTGAACACGATGTATGAGACATCGTTCCCCCGCCCCAACATCTCAGTCTGGCGAGATACAGAACTAATGGCAGAAAAACCCGGTGTGGCGGCGCTCACAGCCCAAACGGTGGCCACGCATCTGGCGTCCCTGAAAGATGTGAATGGGTATGCGTACAAGACCCTCGAGGTGAAGGGCTTACGGTACCGCCTTGCGGTGAAAAGTACCTGGGTCGCCTACAGCCAGACTCGATACCTGATCGTTTCAAATGAAGCGCTCGCCCCGCTCGAGAGCGAGATGCGTTCGGTGAGCGAGATCCTGTTCGGGACGGTCCCTGCCTGCATTCTGCTGGCTGCATTGGGGGGCTACTTCCTCGCGCGCAAAAGTCTGGCCCCGGTTCTCGGGATGGCGCGCACGGCAGATCATATTACGTCAATGAATCTGGATGAGAGGCTTCCCGTGCAGGACTCTCACGATGAACTGGGCCTGCTGGCCGAGAGTTTTAATCGTGTACTTGATCGACTACAGGAGTCTTTTCGGCAACAGCGTCAATTCATGGCGGATGCGTCCCACGAACTACGAACCCCCATGTCGGTAGCCCTGATCGCCACACAGGTGAGCCTCGAAGGCAGTAACAAAGCGCAGGAAGCTCTCGTCGACACCCTGGAAGTGGTGCAGGCCCAGATGCTGCGCCTGCGCAGTGTTGTGGAAGGTATGTTTACGCTGGCGCAGGCTGACAGCGGCGTATTCCAAACCACCACAACGACGTTTTATCTGGATGAGGTCCTGCAGGAGAGCGTGCGGGCCGGTAAGGTACTGGGAACGGCTCGTGGCATTGACGTGAAGGTCGCACAAGTTTCCAGCGAGGCGGAGTACTCGGGCGATGAGGGCCTGCTCCGTCAGCTTCTCCTGATTCTGATTGACAACGGCGTGAAATACACGGGCGCTGACGGACAAGTTCAAGTGTCCCTCGTAAAGGCCGGAGGCAGCTATCGGATCAGGGTCGCCGACACAGGTCCAGGCGTTGCCCCCGCCGATCAGCCCTATATCTTTGATCGCTTCTACCGTGCCGATAAGGCGCGCTCCCGACGTCAACCCGGAGCAGGAGGCGGGGCGGGGTTAGGCCTGGCTATTGGCCGCTGGATTACGCAACTGCATGCGGGTCGGCTTTACCTGGAACGCTCCGATTCCGGCGGCAGCGTGTTCTGTGTGGAACTGCCTGTCAGCCGTTAGTCCACGCTGCGTTTTCAGCGAGGCGGACGGGCCGGACGAACCACAATCGTGAAGTCCGGAAGGGCGGTGATTTGGGGCGTGGCGGGCATGGTCCGGCAGGCTTCATCCAGTTCCAGAACGTGTGCCCGGGTCAACGCCAGAGAGTGCTCCGAAGGCTGGTGGACAGTGCCGGTGGGATAGTCGACGTACGGCGTATCGGATTGTTCGATATGCGTTCCCAGAACATGCGCGATTTGATGAGTCTTCACGAAGGCAGCAAGCTTTGCAGCACTGGCCGCGAAGGCCGGGAAGTCTGCGATGGGCACATAGAGTCGGCCTGGATAGAGCGAATCCCCGGTCAGCAGGATACCTGTCTTCCTGTCATACAGCGCGATACTGACGTTGTTGTGGCCCGGGATCGGGAGAACGTCAAGAACTCTGCCGCCCAGCTCGATTTCAGGCCCCAGTTCCGCAATGGCTGTCGGTGTCGCGGGGATGAACTTTACGTTCGGTAAGCCCTGAAACTGTTTGTCACCAGAGGTGTGGTCACCATGGCCGTGCGAGTGGATGACAATCAGCGGTACGGTGGCCCGCTTCTTCAGCTTGGCCCACTTCTCAATAAGGCCGAACACCTGCGGGGCAGTCTGCGCATTCCCTGCCCCGGTATCTTCCAGCAAAGCAAAATCATTGCCGAAGATGAGATACAAAAACGGCTTCTCGTAGTTGGTGCAGCCGGATTCCCGCAGGATGTAGAAGTCTTCGTTGTAAGCGTGTACCTGCCAGTCCGGCACATCCACACAGTTCGGCCCGCTGGCTCGAAATGCCTGCGGCAGCTTGCCTGGTTCGAGCGCGAACGCGGACCCGGCAAGCAGGACCAGAATGAGGAATCGCATTACGCGATCAGATCGTGCAGAACTTCGCCGCTGACGTCGGTCAGGCGGAAGTCGCGGCCACTGTAACGGTAGCTGAGCTTCGTATGATCAATGCCCAGCAGATACAGGATCGTCGCATGGATGTCGTGGACGTGGGTCGGCTTTTCGATGGCCTTGAAACCGAAGTCATCGGTTGCGCCATAGATCGTCCCACCCTTGACTGCGCCACCCGCGAGCCACATGGTGAAGCCATGAGGATTGTGGTCACGACCGCGTTTGACACCTGTGCCCATGCCGCCGACTTCACGCACAGGAGTCCGACCAAATTCAGAACCGCAGACAACAAGCGTGTCTTTCCAAAGACCGCGCTGCTTCAGATCGGTAATCACGGCACTGAAAGCCTGATCCGAATTCTTGGCATTTACCTTGTGGGCGAAGATGTCGGCGTGGGCATCCCACGGGTCGCCCTTCGAGTAGTAGAGCTGGGTCATGCGGACACCCTTTTCAGCCAGGCGGACGGCCATCAGCGCGCCGCGTGCCACGTCACCGGGGCCATACATGTCCAGCGTGGCCTGCGATTCTTTGCGGATGTCGAAGACCTCCGGAGCTTCCGTCTGCATGCGGTAGCCGACTTCCATCGACTTAATGACGGCTTCCACACTCTGGTCGGTGCCAAAGCTCTCCGCCCGCATCTTTTCCAGTTTGCCCAGAAGATCGAGCTCGCGCCGCTGTTCCGTCAGCGAAAACTTCGGATTGTTGACGTAGTTGAGAATCTTCTTCGGATCGAAGTTCTTCTCCACTACGATCTTCTTCGGTTTCTCTTTGCCGTCTTTGTCCTTCTCGACAGGCATCTCGGGCATGGCTTCCATGTCCATATCCATGCCGTCCGGTCCCGCCGTGGCCGTCTTGTTGGCGATGAAGGTACCCTGGTTGATGGCAGGCAAAAAACCATTGCTCCACAGCGGGGAGCCTACTGTCGTCGGAATATCCGGGCAGAGGACAACATAGCCTGGAAGATTCTGATTTTCTGTACCAAGACCGTAGGTCAGCCAGGCTCCCATGGAGGGTCGCCCGGCCTGATTCGCGCCGGTGTTCATCATCAGGCACGAAGGCTCATGGTTCGGAATTTCCGTAAACACGGAACGGACCCAGCAAATGTCATCAGCGTGCGAAGACAGGTGAGGCCAGAGTTCGCTGATGTCCATGCCCGATTGGCCATACTTCTTGAAGGCATACGGCGACTGCATCAGCGCCCCGGTCCTGCGCTCTGTGGCGATGGAACCACCGGGCATCGGCTGGCCGTCATACTTCGCGAGCATCGGCTTCGGATCAAATGCGTCGATGGTGGAAAGGCCACCATTCATGAACAGGAAGATGACACGCTTCACCCTCTGTGGGTGATCAAGCTTCGCAACGCCCGAGGTTAGCTCATTGCCACCAACTCCGGCGCGAGCCATGGACTGGCCCAGCATCCCGGCAAAGGCCGCCATGCCGAAGCCATTGCCAACTTTCCGCAACGCTTCTCGTCTTGTGAAGGGATTTCTGGATTTGTGCACGTTGTTCTCCGTTTACTTGACGCAGATAAGACTTGACGTAGCTTAATTGACGAAAATGAACTCGGTTGAGCTCAGCAAAACCTTGGCATAACGTCCCCAGGCAGAAGCTTCATACTTCACTTCCACAGGACGTGCCCCGCCTCGACCACGACCACCACCAGGCCCACCGAAGCCGCCGCCGAAACCACCCATGCCGCCCGCAACGACGACGGCCAACTGCGACGCGACGAACTCGACCGCCTCATTCACCAGGTGGAACAAGCCGGCGAACCGCAGTTAGCCGAAGCGTACTCTTAAAAAACTGAAAAAAGGCCGGTCGCGAGGCATCTCGCCACAGAACCGGCCCTGACAAGCACACCTCCGAGGACCTACTTCCTTGAGATCAGACCCGCTTCTGCGGCTTTGAGCCTCGCCCTCGCATAGTTGCCGGCTATGTCTGCTGCTTTCACCAGCAGTTCGGAATGCTTGTAAATCGTCGCGAGCTGCTCCCGATACTCCTGGTTCAATGCGGCAGGGAGCACCCCGGAATTCCGTTTGTTCAGAATCGCCGCGTTCGCGTCTGCAGCCAGCGCCAGAGCCGATTCCAGCATCTTGTCGATGCTCTTCTGTTTCCACTCCGGCAAATCCGGCTGGATCTCCTGCAGCCTCTTCAGCGGCGGATTCAGCCCGTCGTTCACCAGGTCCTTAATCTGGCTCAAATGGTGCAGGTGAGCCCACTTCGTGGCCTTCATGTCCAGGGTGGTGGTCTGCAACTGACCGGCGTTGTACCTGATGTCCTTAGCCACCATCTCCAGATCATCAATCAGTTCAATGCCTTCTTTTTCCAGTTCGATCTGCGTTTTGGCGTCCACCGCCAGCAGACCTCCGGGTAACATCAGCATCGCGGCCATCATCACTGCCGGCATTTTTGCCAGGCTCTGAGACACACTTCGGGTGATAGTTTCGTAGTTCATCGTTTTTCTCCTGTTGTTTTGTTATGAAAACTTGTAGTTCACTGCATGACGGCCAGCACCGGATGGCCGTACCCATACCGTGCCAGGGCGGCCAGCAACTCCCGCCGCCGGACGAAACCCTTCACTTCTCCGCGCTGCATCACCGGAAACTCCTGCTCCGGCCCGGTCAGCACCAACCTCACCCCGTCACCCAGCGTGGCGTCAGCCGCCAGAGCCCGAACCGTAACCACCCTCATCGGTCTTGCGAGCACAGCCTCAGCGGCCGCGAGGCGCACCTGTCCGGCTTCGCTCTCCGCCTGCATCCATACGAAGACAGCCAGAACCAGAAGCGTCGGATTGCCGAAAAGCCCCACAACACCGGCCACCGCTGCAAACCCTTGGGCAATCCGGGCAGCGATGCCCGTTGCCCGTACTCTGTCCATCCGCATTGCCAGCAGAGCCCGCAGAACGCGGCCCCCATCCATCGGAAATGCCGGAATCAGGTTGAACAGAACCAGCGAGATGTTGGCGATCACCAGCCTCTGCAGCCAGGCCTCAGGCCCGGCCAGACTCAGCCACACGAAGCCAGCCGCGGCAAGCACCACATTCACCGCCGGCCCGGCCAGCGCGACCACAATCTCCTGACTCGGACGCGTCGGGATCGAGTCCAGCCGCGCAACGCCCCCAATCGGCAGCAGCGTAATGTCCCGGGTGCCGATTCCGTACCGCCGGGCAGCCAACGCGTGCCCTAATTCATGCAGGACAACACAGACAAACAGTGCCAGCACAAACCCAACTTCGCTTACAACGCCATCACTGCCGTGTCCGGCAAGAATCTGCCGAAGACCGACCCACGCCGGCAGCAACAGAAATGTCGCATGTACCCGCAGATCAATCCCCGCCAGTTCACCAAGCTTCCATGACCATCGCATCGCGTCTTCCGTTTCCCTTCATAACGTCAGACGCGGCCCCTAAACACATCGGTTCATAGATAAAAATGCACTAACAGATCGGTTTTACCACTCGCGGAACCCGCAGCACCACGAACGCCGATACCAACAGGATCACGCCCGCGATTTCAATCGCGGCCCCCAGCCCAAGGGTGGATTTCACCAGCCCCGCACCGTATGCCGCCACCCCGCCCACCAGCACCCCCACAAAATTCAGCAGGCCATAGCCCGTCGCCCTGTGTTCATCGCCAATCAGACCGCACAGGACCGGCATGATGTTGCTGTCGTAGACCCCACGACCAAACCCGTACAGCACCAGAGCCACATACAGAAGCACGGGCGTGGAGGCCGCACCGGCCAGAATCAGGAATGGTGCCGCGCCAAACAGGCCCAGCGCCTGCGTCCATATTCTGGCCCGCTCGTTCTTCTTCATCCACGAATCCGCCAGCCACCCACCCAGCAATATGCCCATCAGGCCGGACCCCTGGATGTAGAAGGTGGAAGCAAACCCTGCAGCCGCCAGACTCAGATGAAATCGGTCGTAAAGGAACAGCGGCAGCCACGTGTAGACCATCCAGTTGCACAACGACATGGCGGCGAAGACGAACAGCACCGCCGAAAACCCAGGAACGCGCAGAATCGCCAGAACGCTCCGGCCAAAGCCGCCGGAAGGCACAGGCTCCAGGCTCCCGCTGACCTCGCCCCGCAGAGCGCGAAACAGAAACAGCCCATAGGCAACGCCGCCCGCGCCCAGCCCCCAGAACACCGGACGCCAGCCATAGTGCTGCCCGAGCCACCCTCCGCCCACGCCGCCCAGCACGATCCCGAAATAGATGCCACTCTGGTGCAGGCTCACCGCTTTGGCGCGCGTCGCCTCCCCGTGCTGCGCGGAGATCATCGCCAGCGCGGCGGGAATGTAGAACGCCTCGCTCAGGCCCATCACCGCCCGCGCCGCCAGCAGTTGCCCAAAGCTTCGAGCCAGCCCGGTCAGCAGGGTCACTACAGACCAGATCACCAGACTGAATAACACCACCCGACGTCGGCCCAACCGGTCACCAAGGTACCCGGCGAACGGACTCGCAAACGCGTACACCCAAAGGAACCCGGCACTCACCAAACCAAGTTCCGGATCGGTCAGCCCAAGGTCTTTTCGCAGCAGTGGAAACAGCGAGAAAATCACCTGCCGATCCAGATAATTCAGTAGTGCCACCACCCAAAGCAGGCCGACAACAACCCACGCCGCCCGCCGCGAAATCAAGCCTCGCCGCCGCTCGCAAACGTCTCGGCGGTAAATCCGGCGGCAACCAGTTCCGCCTGCAATCGGGTCCACTGCTCCCCGGTGATCCCGCCACGCGGCTTCAGAGGCAAGCCCACCTCCAGCCCCGACCACCCCAGTATCTTCTTCACGGCAGCCATCATGGGGTAACCAAGGGTAATCCGGATCAGCCGGTTCACCGAATCCTGCAGGCGACGGGCTTCCCCCCAGTCCCCGCGCTCCGCAGCCGCCTGGATAGCCACAAACGTGCGGGGAATCAGGTTGTAAAACGTCCCGATACCGCCATTCGCCCCCATGTACAGGCCTGCCGCCAGAACCTCGTCCCTCCCGTTGAACAGAACATGGCCTTCGCGCCGGATCTCCCCCAGGCGATACAAATCAAAATCTGTAAACTTCAGGCCCACCACGCCCGGGATATGACAGAGCGCCAGAATCTGGTCCAGCGTCTTAATGGAAGGGCTCAGATCCGGGAAGAAGTACACCAGCAGCGGGGCGTCTGTAGCGGAGGCCAGATCGCTGTAATATCCGTGGATCTCCTCAAAGCTGTACGCCCCGGCAGGAGGCAAACTGCTGATCGCCGTCGCCCCTGCCTTAGCCGCATGACGAGCCAGCGCTATCGCTTCCGTAGTCCCCGACGAGCCGATATGAACCACCGTCTGCGCCCCCTTCGGAGCATTCCGGAGCGCCACTTCACAGGCCTGCTGCCGGACTGCGGACGGAGTCACCAGACCCTCACCGGTCTGCCCGCAGACATAAACGCCGTGCGCCCCCGAGGCGTAGATCCGCTCCAAAAGCTTCTCCATAGCCGCCGTGTCGAGCGAGCCATCGGAGTGAAACGGCGTTACCAACGCCGGAAGAATACCGTGTAATTGTGAACTCATGAATTTACCCAAGCCTCTGCAAACGTAGCAAACACGATGGCCTCATACGGCCCCGCCGTCCCGCTTTCATACAAACAACCCAACTTCGTTCCGGGAAGCGACGCCAGTGACGAATATGCCGACGGCCCCGCGTGGAGGACTTTGCCCGACGACCAGGTCCGGCCCTCGTCCTTCGAAACGCGCACCGTCAGCCGTTCCCGCTTGTCCGTCGTAGCAGGATTCGAAAAATACAGCAACTTCCCGGCCGCAATGAAGCTGGCCTGACACACCGGCTCCACCAACGTCTCATCCCAGGCAACCGCGTCCCAGGTCTTCCCACCATCGGAACTCCTCGAAATGCCCCGCCGATTCTTCCCCCGATAACTCCGCATATTCAAAAACAGGGACCCATCCCGCAACTCCACGACCTGACTCTCGTTGGTCCCCTCTGCAGCATCGCCCCCCAACTGCCAGGTGGCCCCGCCATCGTCACTGAAGATGGCGTGCGAGACAGACCCCTCTGTTCCTTCAGCGTAGTGGTCACAGGGAATCACAAGCCGCCCCCGGCGCGTTTGAATGCCGTTGCCGGGGCCAGTCGCATACCAGGTCCAGTGAGGCTTGCGCACCGAGTCCGTGATCTCTTTCAGCGGTGCCCAGGTGGCACCGTCGTCATCGCTCCACGTCAGATAAACCGTGCGCCGCGCCTCAACCTTGCGCCCAATCATCTGAGCTTCCGTCACGTTGCCCGGATTGAAGGTCAGCGGCAGCAGAATGCGTCCGGTCTTCCGATCCTGCACCGGGCACGGGTTCCCGATGGTGTCAGTTCCCCGATCCGCCACCACCTGTAGTGCCGACCATGTCCGCCCACCGTCCATTGACCTCTTCAGAACCAGATCGATGTTTCCCGAGTCGCTGCGGGCCCCGCGTGCCTCGGCAAACGCCAACAACGTGCCCTTCTTCGTCGCCAGTAAGGCCGGAATTCGGAAATTGTTGTACCCGTTATCCCCTGCGCGAAAGATGTCAACAGCCTGCGGCGGTTCCGACCCGCGGGCATTACCAGACACAGCTACAACGCCACCAATAAACCCACGTCGCGTAAGAAGTCGCATCAGGAAAATTCTCCCATGCCACTCCTCTTGTGTTAAGGCCATGTAAATTTACGAATCTAAACAACCTGGCGATCGCAAGCCCGGTTACGATTGGGTTACCTATGAGGCGAGTCGTAACGTCATCACTTTTTGCCCTGCTGTTAACGGCAGCAGAGGCCAACAAACCCGCTACCCCGGCACAGCTTTTTGATGCCACCCGGATTTGGGATGTCCACCTCACGTTCACGCCCGAGCAATGGGCTGCCATGGAACCCAAAGGGGGTGGCATGGGCTTCGGCGGCATGGGCTTTGGTGGCCCCGGCGGCGGTCCCGGGGGTGGTCCTGGTGGCCCCCGTGGTGGAGGCAGAGGCGGTTTCAATCCGGCCGGTATGATCGCCCCGGCCTTCCTGCAGGGTGACAAAAACGCCGACCAGAAGCTCTCAGCCGAAGAGTTTCAGGCCCTCGGCGAGGCCTGGTTTACGGCCTGGGATAAACAGAAATCCAACCGCCTCACAGAAGCGCAACTTGCCGAAGGCTTCGCCTCAACATTTCAGCTCGGCATGCCGTTCGGCCCCGGCCCTGGTGGTCCTGGTGGCCCGCCCCCAACTGGCGCCGGTGGACCTGGTGGACCTGGTGGCAGAGGCCCGGGCCGTTCCATGCTTGGTCCGGAAGGAGGCCGTAACGGAGCTTCCGCCATGTCCGGTATCACCTTCGAATATGTTCATGCCGACCTCAATGTAAATGGCACGCCCCTAACCAATGTCGCGGTCCGCTACAAAGGCAACAGCACCTTCATGCAGTCACGCGGCTCCCTAAAGCGAAGTCTCAAGCTCGACCTCAACAAATACACGAAGGGGCAGAAACTCGCCGGCGTCACCACCCTGAATCTGCACTCCAACGTCACAGATGCGGCCTGGATGAACGAGCCCTTGTCCTACCGTATCTTCCGCGATGGCAAGGTCCCGGCCCCCCGCACTTCCTGGGCCCGAGTCTACCTCACTATCCCCGGCAAATACACCAAAGAATATCTCGGCCTCTACTCTCTGGTCGAAGATGTTGATAAGGACTTCGCAGGTGAACAGTACCAGACCAAAGCAGGTGCCATCTTTAAGCCCTCCACCCCCAGCCTGTTCACCTACGTGGGCGACGACTGGGCGAAGTACAACCAGACGTACGACCCCAAAACTGACCTCACTACCAAGCAGAAACAACGCGTTATCGACTTTGCAAAGCTGGTAACTTCAGGTTCCGACGCCGACTTCGCCACCCAACTCCCCCAGTACCTGGACATCGATGAAGTCGCGCGCTATCTCGCCCTCAACGTCTGGCTCGCCAACATGGATTCTATCCTCAACATGGGCCAGAACTTCTACGTGTACCTTCACCCGGAGACCAATCAATTCCAGATTCTTCCCTGGGACCTGGACCTCTCCTTTGGCGGCATGGGCGGCGGCACCGAGCTCTCCATCGAACACCCCTTCGCCCCCAACAACCGCTTCCTGGACCGCCTTTTCAAAACGGAACCCTTCCACAAGACCTACCTTGCGCACATGGCCGAGTACAACAGCACCATCCTGAAGCCCGAACGCCTCGCCGCCATGGTTGATCAGACCGCGAAAGTCATCCGACCGGCGATCGGGCAGGAATCGGCAGGCAAACTGGAGAATTTCGACAAAATGGTCGCGGGCCAGCCCCTCGCCCCCCAGAATGCCCCTGGCGGTTTCGGCGGCGGTCGTGGCCCAGGCAGAGGCAGCCCCATCAAGACCTTCCTCTCCCCTCGCAATCAGTCCGTAGAGGCCCAGTTGGCTGGTACGTCCCAGGGCCAGCAGGGCAGCGGCTTCGGGGGTGGACGAGGAGGACG
>RGPS01000121.1 GCA_010084195.1 Terriglobia bacterium | reverse complement strand
TCCTTTGGGGTTGTCGGACGATGCATTCACCAGGGCTCGTTGGTGTGTGACGGGATCCTCCATGACCAGCGTGCTGGAGCCGCCGCCGTCCAGATTCAGAGCCTCGGTCACGTGAAACTCGCCCATTAGGAGGTTGGCCATTTCCGTTACCGTCAGGCCCTGGCTGCCAGCCGCGCGGTCCACTACCAGCAACACCAGCTTCCTGTCGGCCTCGGCAATGCCGATGGCGGTCCTCGCGTTCGGTCGTTCGTACCAGGAATCCTGATTCGAGAAAGGTGTCTTGCCCGGACCGCCCGGAGTCAGTTCCCCATCAGGGTGCCCCGCATCACGGTAGGTGGGCACGGTGGCCTTGCCGTTGGTGATGATTTGCGCGGATCCCGATACGGTCGTCCAAAGCTCGCTTTTCGACCCCCCGGGGCGGATCAGAGAAGCATGGTTCGAGCGATCAAGATTTATGGCCGGGGCCTTGGCAACCAGCGCGTAATTCTGGTCCGGCACTTCGAAGTCCGAGTAAACCCGGCCCTCTGAGGCGGCCAGGCCTATAAGGTTTGCGTCCGGTTCTGCCGATGGAAAGGGCAGGAAAAAGTGCGCGTTGACAGCCAACTGGGCTTTTTCCTGTTCTGCGAATTCGAGCGTCGTTTGGCGAAGGGTCTCGCGGCTTCCGCCTGGAGGCGTCAACAAAAAGCGTAGGCCAGGCGTGGCGAGATCGATGATGACGGCGTGGGCCGTGAAGTTTCGTGGGCTGGTTTCCCGCAGTGTGACTAATGTCACCCCGTGAAAGGGGTGCTCGGTGACCGACGCAGCGGGCAGATGGCTGGCCGCAAGGAGCATCCCGAGGCAAATGCCCGCCAGGGTCTGGTGAGTTCGGGCCGGGCGAGTGGTGGTTGGCATGCCTGCGCCGGGGGCTGATGCGCGAGAATAGGAACTGACGATAAAAGGAATCCGCATGACGCTCTTAGAACAGCTTCGCAAAATGACGGTGGTTGTGGCTGACACCGGGGACATTGAAGCGATAGAAAAATTTCTGCCACGCGACGCCACCACGAATCCGTCCCTGATTACGGCGGCCGCTGAGATGCCGAAGTATTCGCAGATTGTTGATGATACCCTCCTGGCCGCGCGCGCCGAACTGGGTGATTCTGCTACCCCGGAGAGTGTGGCGAATCTGGCGTTTGAACGCCTTGCCGTGGAATTCGGCAAGCGAATTCTGGCCATTGTCCCGGGGCGCGTTTCTACAGAAGTAGACGCCCGGCTCTCGTTTGATACCGATGCGACCATCGCGAAAGGCCGTCAAATTATTGCGCAGTACGAGGCTGCCGGTATTTCACGGGAACGCATCCTGATCAAAATTGCCTCCACCTGGGAAGGCATCCGTGCCGCTGAGACTCTGGAAAAAGAGGGCATCCACTGCAATCTGACCCTCCTGTTCGGGCTCCATCAGGCGATTGCGTGCGCGGAAGCGGGGGTGACGCTGATTTCACCCTTCGTGGGCCGCATTCTGGACTGGTACAAAAAAGACACGGGCCGTGATTATCCGGCTGCCGAAGATCCTGGTGTTCTCTCGGTACGCGCCGTGTACGAGTACTACAAGAAATTTGGCTACAAGACCGAAGTGATGGGGGCCAGTTTCCGCAGCACTGGCGAAATCATCGAACTGGCCGGGTGCGATTTACTCACCATCTCTCCGGGCCTGCTTGCCGAGTTGGAAGGTACCGTGGGAGAACTGCCGCGGAAACTCGATCCTGCCATCGCAGCCGCTTCGGCGGTGGAACGCATCCAGATGGATCAGGTGACCTTCGAACAAATGCACGCCGAGAGCCGCATGGCCAGTGAAAAATTGGCTGAAGGTATCGCCGGGTTCAGCAAAGCGCTGGTTAATCTGGAAGCTCTGCTTGCGAAGCGGATCACCGTGCTGGACACGGAAGCGGTGCCAGCCTGAAGCTGGCAGCGGCACGACAGGCAGCCTACGGCGCGCTTTTGGCCGTGGAGCGAGGCGCATGGTCAGCGGAAGCCCTGGCTGCCAAGTCCCAGCATCTCGATTCCAGAGATGCCGGGCTCGCTTCGGATATCGTCTTCGGCACCTTGCGACGCCGGGGGCAATTGGATTTGATTGCGGGTGCCTGCTCGACCAGGCCCATTGCCAAGCTCGACCTGGAGATCCGGATCGTGCTGGAAATGTCGGTCTACCAGTGTCTGTTTCTGGACCGGGTTCCGGACCATGCGATTGTCAACGATGCGGTGGAGCTGACGCGCAGGGCAGGGAAGGCGTCTGCGGCAGGGTTCGTCAACGCGATTTTGCGGGGAGTGATGCGAGCCGTCATCACTGCGCCCGATGATGCCGCGACTCCTGCCTGGCTCATGGAGAGGTGGCGAGCTGAATTTGGGCCGGAAGTTGCCGGTGCCATAGCGGCTGCCAGCCTGCTGCCACCCCAGCGTTTTATTCGCACCGGCGGGGCGGAACCTCCCCAGGGTGCCATTGAGACCGAGGTGGCGGGCTGCCATTTGCTGCCGTCCGGTGACGTCGGCCACTTTCGTTTTCAGGACATTGGTTCGCAAGCGGTGGTGCCCCTGCTGGAACTGCAACCTGGACATCGTTTTCTGGACGTCTGCGCAGCACCCGGCAACAAGACGGCACAGGCCCTGGAGACGCCGATCCGGGCCGTGGCGTGTGAACTCCACCCTGCCCGGGCACAGGGCCTTCGGACGCTGGGAATTCCGGTGGTGGTTGCAGACGCCAGAAACCCACTCCCCTTCGCTACCAAATTTGAGCGAATTCTGGTGGATGCGCCCTGCACCGGGACTGGCACCTTGTCGCGCAATCCGGAAATCAAGTGGCGCCTGAAGCCCGAAGATCTTCCTGATCTGCAGGGCCGCCAGCGCGCGATCCTCTCGAGCGCCCTCGAACTGCTCGCCCCCGGCGGACGCCTGGTTTATTCCACATGCTCCCTCGAACGCGAGGAAAACGAGGACGTCGTCGCCAACTGCGGGCATCCGGTGCTCAGTACCATGCGACGGCTTCCGGGCCGCGATGCGGGCGATGGTTTTTTCGCCGCTGTCATCGGCAACTAAACACGGCAATATTTTGACAAACCGGGCCTTTCGTGCCACAATCCGGGGTCAATGATTACGCGTGATCAGCTCCCTTATTTTGTGGTTTATGTCAAAGACCACAACTCTGCTGCCGAGTTTTTTACAAAGAACCTGGGGATGCGGGTGGGGACCTCCCCCATCACAGAACCATCCTCGCGTCTCGCCGGCCACGCGACGGCGCTGGCGCTCTATGGCACCACCCTCCTGCTGATTGATGAGGACGGCAAGGACAACATCCCCGAGGTGCAGGCAGGCCATGGCTATCCCTGCTTTGAGGTGGAAGATCTGTCGAGCTTCCATGCCAATGCGGTAAAGAACCACGTGGAAGTAGTTCAGCCTCCTTTTCACGATGAACTCGGGCGCGGAGCCGCTTACCGGGGGCCGGATGGCCTGATCGTCATGGCTCTCCAATCGAACCAAAAGGCCGAGAGCCATGGCATTGTGTTGTCGGGAGGGGGGGCCTATGGCGCGTTTGAACTGGGAGTTCTGCGGAAGTTGGCGGCAGCGGCCAGCACGGACCATCGCGGGCTCAATAACTTCACTCCCTCAGTCGTGACGGGGACCTCGGTAGGGGCCTTTAATGCCGCCTGGCTTGTTTGTGCGCTCGCCGATCGGTCGAAATCGATGACGGAAATCGTCGAAGGTCTCGTCGGTGTCTGGCGGAACCGAATTGCCGGGGGCGTGCATGATAACGGTGCCTTTCGACTCCGCGGCGACTTGCTCAGCTTCCCGGGCGTCCGCGAAATCATTCAAGACACCGCGTTTCTGGCCGGGGACCTTTTGAAGCGTTTGGCCTATGTAAGTGCCCTGCCCCCCCGAAATTTCCCGCCTGCTGGAAGCGGTGGACATCAGTGCGCTGGTCTCCGCCCAACCGTTGCGCGACCTGGTGAATGACACCCTGAGCTGGCAGGCCCTGGAGAATTCACCCTGTCGGCTGCAGGTTGCGGCCACGGACTGGGAGGCCGGGCAAGTCCGGCTGTTCGGGCATGGCAGCTGTTTGCTGGAGGGCGAAGAACAAATGCTGGAATCGAATTTCCGGGATGCGGTGATGGCCTCCACTGCCATTCCGGGCTTTTTTCCGCCGGTGGCAGTCGAGGCCGGCAAACCTGGCGGCGGCCGTGAGCTTCGCATCTGTGTGGACGGGGGGCTGGTCCTGAACTCGCCCCTGAATCCGGCAATCGACGCAGGCGCCACCAGCATTCACCTGATTTGCCTGAATCCGGATGTTTCCACCCTGACGCTCAGTCCGGTCAACAGTACGCTGGATACGATGGAGCGCGCGCTCGCGACTTCGGTCGCCTCCGGTGTGGCCTCCGAACTGGCTCGCGTGAAACTGGGTAACCGCCTGGCCGGGGTGGTTCGGCACGAAAACTCTAACGAGTTCTTTCGCGCCGTAACGGTGCATCGGTACCACCCCTCCAAGCGGGTTTTGGGCGGTGTTCCCGGTATCCTGGATTTCTCGCTGCAGCATTTGGACGAACTGATCGGTAACGGTGAATTCGTGGCCGCAAATCACGATTGCGAACGTGAAAAGTGCGTTCTGCCGAAGAATCATCTGAGCGGCAGGAGCAACCCGAAATAACCCCCTCGGCGCGGCGTGGTAAAATCAACGATTGGTCCAGATTCTCCCATCGCTGCTCTCGGCTGATTTTTCACGGCTCGGGGCCGACATTGCCACCGTCGAACGTGGCGGGGCGACGATGCTCCATGTGGACATCATGGATGGCCACTTTGTACCGAATCTGACGATGGGGCCTCCTGTCGTTGAGTCGATTCGGAAGGTGACCAGTTCGGTACTCGATGTCCACCTGATGGTTGCCGATCCGGACAGCTACGCGCCGGTCTTTATTAAGGCTGGTGCCGATCAGGTCTCGGTGCACTATGAGGCGGCACGCCATCTGGACCGGACCTTGCGGTTGATTCAGGGTTTAGGCGCGAAAGCGGGAGTGGTGCTGAATCCGGCATCTCCGGTCAGCGTTCTGGAAGATGTCCTGTATTTGGCCGACTTCGTGCTCATCATGAGTGTGAACCCCGGCTTTGGCGGGCAGAAGTTCATTCCCAACTCGCTGAATAAGATCCGCCAACTGGCCAGGATTCGGGCGGAAAAGGGTCTGGATTTCAGGATAGAGATCGATGGCGGAGTTGGCCGCGATAATCTGGAGAGTATTGTTGAGGCGGGTTGCGACTGGATGGTGGCGGGATCTTCGGTGTTTCATAGTGCCGATCCGGCTGCAACAGTGAAGGATCTGCAACAGCTTGCGGAGCGAACCGTGGGGACGCTCCGCGTTTGAAGTTCGGTCGAAAGTTTGGGTTTGAGGGGACGAAACGGTTCAAGATGCAAAGACGCCATCCATTTTTCGTAGTTCTTGCGAGTACGCTCGCCGTCCTGCTCCTCTGCGGCTTCGGCTTCCCGTTCCGGCGGAAGAAGTACGAAAACCCGATCACGAAGGACACGCTGCAGCCCGACAAGGTTATCTATGATCGTGCCATCAAGAACATTGAGAAAGGCAACTACGAAGTTGCCCGGCTGACTCTCAATACGATGATCAACACCTATGACACCAGCGAATTTCTGGCCAAGGCGAAGCTCGCCATTGCCGATAGCTGGTACCGGGAAGGTGGATCTCGCGGTTTATCCCAGGCCGAGGCCGAGTACAAAGATTTCATCCTGTTCTATCCGAATATGGAAGAATCAGCCGAGTCGCAGTATAAGGTCTGCAGTATCCATTACAAACAGCTTGAGAAGGCGGACCGTGACTCGACCCAGGCGATTCGCGCCGAGGATGAGTGCCGCCAGGTTCTGGTGCAGTTTCCAAATTCGAAGTTCTCCAAGCCGGCTGAGCAACTTTTGCGCAACACCCAGGAAGTTCTGGCCAGCAAGGAATATGGGACCGGATTTTTTTATCACCTCAAAGGTAGTTTTCCTGCTGCCGCCAGCCGTTTTGAGTATGTGACCGCGCAGTATCCTCTGTTCAGCGGTTCGGACGAAGCTCTCTGGCAACTGGCGGACGCGTACCAGAAGATGGGTGACCGCTTTGAGAACCAGGAAGCGTCGGCCCTCTCCCGCATCGTGAAGGACTACCCCCTCAGCGCGCACGTGGATGGGGCCAAAGATCGCCTGACCGCCTTGAAGCGTGCGATTCCCCAGGCTGATCCCGCCGCGTATGCCCGCATGAAGTATGAGCTGGAAAACCAAACGAGGCCCGGCTTTATGGGTAGAACTCTGGGTGTTTTCTCCGGCAAACCCGATACCGGCCTCGCTGCCAAAATGGGGGCCCCCGCCATGGCGGGTATCCGTCCTGTGGTTCCGGTCAGCGTGCCGGTGACTGCGGCCGGTGGTGCCAGTGGCATCAGTGACGTGGTTGGCGGTGTTGTTGGAGATACGAAGGAACTGGATACGGCGAAGGATGCCCGGCTGAGTTCGCAGAACGGTGTCGTGGGACAGTCGGCGCAGGGGACTGGGGAAAATAAAGCCAGCCTCGGTTCGAACGGCGAGTCGGCGGCCAAGGGCGGGGCTGAGCAGATTGTGCCTCCCACCAATCACCCGGCCACCAAGCAGCAGATTAAGGAATACGAGCAGCAACAAAAGAAGGCTGCTGCCCGGGCCGCGAGCGCTGCCAAAGCGGCGGCAAAGAAGGGTGTGAAGACGGCTGTGCCCGCTGGCACGAGTACACCTGCGAGTACGCCGGCGGCAAAGCCCCAGCAATGAGCCGCATCCTGTTGGCCGATGACAGCCCCCATGCCCAGCGCATGGGAGAGCGCATCCTGCGGGATGAGGGCCACGAAGTCATCACCGTAAGCGACGGCAAGGTGGCGATGCTGCGTCTTCAGGACGCTGCTCCGGACCTGATCATTGCTGATATTTCGATGCCGGAAGTGACCGGGTACGAGCTCTGTGAGTATGTAAAGCGACATGGAGGTATGCCCGTTATCCTGACGGCGGGCGCCGTGGAGCCGATCGACGAACAGGAAGTAGATCGTGTTCGGGCCGACGGGATTCTGAAGAAGCCTTTCGAAGCGAGCTTGCTGCTGGCGTCGATTGGCCGTTTCGTCAGTGGTGCACGGCGGTCGTCCCGAAAGAACGACAGTGACGGGCCTGTGGCGCTGCCCAGAATTTCCGCGCAACCTCGTTCGGTGACAGTTCTGGACCCGGAGCAGATCCGTGCGGCCGTTACGGTCGCTCTCGATGCTGCCATGCCGGCCCTGATTGATCAGATTTCCGAGCGGGTGATTGCGGCTCTTTCCGGCAAGAGACCGGACGGGGTGAAATAGGCCGGTGGAACTGGGGCTGCGTGGACGGTCCGCACTGGTGTTGGGTGCGAGCAAGGGAATTGGCAAAGCATGCGCCCTGCAGCTTGCCCGCGAAGGTGCCAACGTCATGCTCGGTGCCCGAGGTTTGGCGCAACTGGAGTTGACTGCCGCCGCGATTCGCGACGAGACCGGCTCCAGAGTTGAAATTGCCAGCGTAGATGTGACAGATGTGGCCCAGTGCGAAGCGATTGTCGCAGCGGCTCAGGCTGTCTTTGGCCGTATCGATATCCTCATAAACAATGCCGGTGGCCCCCCTTTCGGCCCTGCGGAGAGCTTCGATGAAGCGCAGTTGCGCGCCGCGCTGGAACTGAATCCGCTCAGCGTGATCCGGTTCATGCGGCTGGTTCTGCCCGAAATGAAAGCGGCGGGGTGGGGGCGGATCATAAACATCACCAGCTGGGCGACCAAGAGTGTTCTGCCCGGCTCGGCGCTATCGACTGCCGGACGGCTGGGCGTCGTGGGCTTCTCGAAACTGCTGGCGGATGAGGTCGGGCCGTTTGGCGTGACGGTGAATAATGTGGCTCCGGGGAGCATACTAACGGATCGCGTGCGGGATATCGCCCTGCGCCCGCGTCTGGAAAAAGGCATGGACGAGGCTGCCGCCTTGGCCGATATTGCGCAGAGCATTCCCGCCCGTCGAGTGGGACGCCCGGAAGAAGTGGCGGCGCTGGTGGCGTTTCTGGCGTCGGAGCACGCGGGTTACATTACCGGCACCACGATTCCCGTGGATGGCGGCGTGGTCCGGGCGATTCTGTAGTTTTCAGCCACTTTCGTACATACATTTGCAGTATGGTCGATCTGTGGCGCTGCGCATCAGTGGATTTGATTGGGACGAGGGGAACCGTCGAAATGTCAAAAGCATGGACTTTCGATTTCGCAAATCGAAGCGTTTTTGCCGGCACTCCTCGCATTGCACCCGACCCGAAGCCTTCCGCAGCGGAGGACCGCCTGATTGCCGTCGGACGAACAGAGTTCGGTCGGCCAGTTTTCGTGGCTTTTACCCTCAGGCGAAAGGGCAACAGCTGTTTGATTCGCCCGGTGACGGCTCGTTACATGCACGCGAAGGAGATCGAAGCATATGAAAAAGAAAGTTCCAAACCTTAAGACGGACAAGCCGGCAGAGGTCTTTCTTGCCAGCGACCTTTCTGGCCTCGATTTTTCACAGTTCAAGGTGGCGACGTTCGAATTCGAGAAGAAAAGCGATCAGATCAATATGCGAGTGCCGACGAAGTTACTTGAGGAGGTGAAGGCACGGGCAAAGGCACGCGGAGTTCCGTACACGCGTTTCATTCGCGAGACCCTCGAACAAGCGTTGGCCACGCCAGGTTAGCAAATAGCTGTTCCCCCCCGAGGCCACGTTTGGGCCCCGCCAACTCCCCAAGGGCTAATTGTTAGTCTGTGAGCGGAGGTACTCATGACCGTCACCCTCAATCTTCCCCGGAATGTGGAACAGTCGTACCTTATCGCGGCGCAGGTAAAAGGCGTATCGATTGGCACATTGCTAAGTGATGTTCTCCTCTCGCATGCTCCCGTCACTGAGGCCGGGCAGCCGAGTCCTGTTTCCGGCCCGCAAGTAATCCAGTCGCATGGCGTTACCGTGCTGAGAACCGGATACCCACTCCTCGCTTCGGTGGTAAACGAGACGCTTGAGTCGGTTCGGCGAGAACGTGATTTCGGGGCGCTCGGATCATTTTAGGTGACCGTGTTTCTCGACACGTCGGCACTGGTTCCGGTCTTTCTGGCTGACCCCCCGCATCACGCCGCCAGCCTCAACCTCTTTATCCGCTGTGAGCCCCAGGGCCGCCAGTTGTGCCTTCCACAGCCTCGCCGAGGTCTCTCAACATTGACACGCCTGCCTGCCCCGCATCGCGCTTCGCCGGAGCAGGCCATCAAATGTCTGCAAAACATCAATGACCGCTTTCGCCTGATCAGCCTTGAGGGTGCCACCTGCCTCTCCGTCATACAGGATGCAGCCGCAGGCAGGATCATCGTCGGGACAATCTTATGATCCTAAAAACGGCAGTTGAGGACTCGCTTTCAGCCCAGGTCTTATGCCTGCAAGCTGTTACAGCCACAGCAGTTGTCACCAAATTGGTAAAGTGCGAATATCCATGAATGCCCGATAACAGTTTTGACGTGGTTTCCCAGATCGACATGCCGGAAGTCGGCAATGCCATTTCGCAGGCGATGAAGGAAATCATCACCCGCTACGACTTGAAAGATTCGAAATCGAACATTGAGCTCAACGAGAAGGATAAGAAGCTCACGCTCACCAGCGCCGATGACTTCAAGCTCCAGGCCGTCACCGAAATCCTGAACCAAAAGCTGGTGAAGCGGGGAGTGCCGATTAAGAACCTGACCTGGGGGAAGATCACCCAGGCCGGTGGCTCTACCGTGCGCCAGGAGGTGACCCTGATCTCCGGCATCCCGATCGAAAAAGCCCGCGATATCAACAAAGATATTAAGGAAAGCAAGCTGAAGGTCCAGGCTGCGATCAATGGCGATCTCATTCGGGTCAGCAGCAAAGATCGCGATACCTTGCAGCAGGCGATTGCCGTCCTTCGCAAAGGCGACTACGGTCTGGACCTGCAGTTCATCAACTTCCGGTCTAACTGATTGCCCCGGAGAATTGAATCACTTTTTGTGGATGGCCCCGTCGGCCGCCTCGAAACGCTGATTGAAGAACCGGAAGACGGTGTCATCACCGAAGCGGCGCTGGTCTGCCATCCCCACCCCCTGCATGGCGGGACGATGCACAACAAGGTGGTCTACCGCATTGCCAGAGGTCTGCGGCGCAGCGGCAGCGTGGTCGTCCGCTTCAATTTTCGCGGCGTGAATCTGAGTGAGGGGACGTTTGGCTATGGCAAGGGCGAGATTGAAGACGCACGGGCTGTACTGGGCGTGCTCCGCCAGCGGTACCCGGATCTGCCCTTCTCCATGGCAGGGTTTTCCTTTGGTTCCCGCGTGATTTTGCATATCGCGAAGGATCTCGCCGAGACGCCAGGCGCTGTGAGGCCGGTGCGCCTCATTCCGGTTGGCTTTCCCACCGTGCGGGGCCTCGATATTGATTTAGCAGACTGTGCAATTCCACGCTACTTCGTCCACAGCACGATTGATGTCTTCGGGCCCAAGGATCAGATCGCCGAGATGGTTGGCCAACTTCAGGAGCCGAAGAGTCTCACTTTCATTGAAGCCGAGGACCATTTCTTCGCCGGCGCGCTTCCCCAACTCGAAGATGTTATCGCAAACCTGCCCCGCTGATATCCTTTCCCTGTGTTGACCCGAACTGTGTTGAACCGAAGGCTATTGCTGCAGGGCCTCGCCGCCCCATTCTTCGCCGGCGTCGCCCGCCCGCAAGCTGCTGGAAAAGTTCGGATTACGGGCTTTGAAATCCACAAGGTTTCCCTCCGCTGGCGGGACCTGATGTTTGTGGAGGTGAAGACCGATGCCGGAATAACCGGAATCGGTGAGGCCACGCTGGAGAGCCGCACGGAGATTGCGGAATCCGTGCTGCGCTGGCTGGAACCTGAGTACGTCGGCCATGACCCCTCCGGCCCCGAGAGCCATTGGAATCGCGTGTATTACGTGGCGACCCGGTGGCGCAATGGCCCGGCCCTGATGACCGGGCTTTCCGCCATCGATATGGCTCTCTGGGACCTTGAAGCGAAGCGTTTGGGAGTTCCCCTCCATCGCCTCCTCGGCGGACCGCTGCAGCCCGACCAGCGCGTCTATTTCACGCATTGGGACGCCTCAATTGCGCCAGAGAAGCGAGATATCGCCAGCCTGACCGCGTTGGCCAAAGAGACCATGGCGAAGGGCTGGACGGCCGTAAAGTACACCGTTCCGCAGTATGGCAGCGAGATGGAGCGTATCGACAGGAACGTTGCTGAAGTGGCAGCCCTGCGCGGGGTGTTCGGCTCGAAGGTGGATATCGCTCTCGAATGCGCCGAGACCTTCAGTATTCGTTCTGCCATTCAGTTTGCGAACGCCATGGCCCCCTACAAGCTGATGTTTTTGGAAGAACCGACCCTGCGGGAGAATCCGGCCGGGCTGGGAGAGGTTTCTGCGAAGAGTCCGGTGCCGATTGCTTCGGGAGAAGGTCTGTTCTCACGCTCCGAGTTCAAGCAGTTACTGGACGCCAAAGGTGCCGTGATTGTGCAGCCGGATGTGTTGCATGCCGGTGGGGTAACGGAACTGCGCAAGATTGCCAACATGGCTGAGGCTTATGGAGTGGAAATTGCACCCCACTCCTGCAGCGGTCCGGTGGCGCATTTGGCGTCCCTGGCTACCATGTCCGTGTGCCGGAACTGCGTGATTCACGAGTGGGAAGCGGCTGACGACGCTGTCTATCAGGAGATGACGAATGGTGGCTACCCGGTGCAGCAGAATGGCCGCGTGCGCCTACCCACGCGGCCAGGTATCGGCATCGATGTGAACTTCGCGGAGTTCAAAAAGAAGTACCCCTACAAAGAGGTTCGTCGCCGCGCTCAGGTGAAAGTTTAGCCCCCCCCCATTGCATTTGGCCCTTCGCGGGAGTAGACTTGCTCGCCAGGATGAGCTTAGCGCCAGGCTGGCCATCCGGAAGAGAGGGCGAATATGTTTGAGAGTCTCGACGAGCACATTAAGCACGATGACCAGGCCGAAGCCTCCCCGAAAGAGCGTTTCCTCAAGTACCTGATGATTGGAGCCGTTTCGGTGGTGCTGGTGGGGGGGATCTTCGCAGTTGTGCAGTTCGCGAACTAGTTCGCGGGCGTGGCTTTGATCCCTGTAGCATCAAAGTATGGCATTCCGGCTGCGCACCGCGCAGGGCAAGCTGAAAATCGAGCACAGCATACTTGATGATCTGCGCCCTGTGTTGGAGCGGTTGGTCGCCAGCGAAGAAATTCGATCTGTGATTCCCGGTGTTATCCGTCCCGTGCGCGATGCCAAGGGCAGGGTGAAAGTGCGCATCAATGTCCCGGTACAAAACGGCTGGAAGGCCATTGCGCTGGCCAATGGTGCACGCCAGGAACTGTTTGTGAGTACGACACTGACTCAACCGGAACTGGAGAAGCTGTTCGCCGCCGCTATTGAAGCGGAACATTAGCCCGAAGCCGGGGGGCCCAGGCGAACCACACGATTGAGGCCAGAATCATCTGCGTACACAGGATCAGCGCCACACAACCCGGCCATTTCCAGGCCTCCCAGATCCACGCAGGGCCGGTTGATCCCACACTGCCCCCAACATAGTAAAACGTTACGTAGATTCCCACCGCCAGCGCACGGGCGTCGGACGCAACAGTTCCTATATAACTGACGGCCGCCGATTGCGAGACAAACACGCTCGTCGAGCCGAGCGTTAACCCGATCAGAACAGCCCAAACACTGGGAATCAGAGAGATCAGCGCACCTGCCATGCCAATACCGACAGCGATCAAAATGGTATTCCGGTGTCCATACCGATCTGTGGCGCGGCCCGCCAGGGGAGTAATGGCGGCACCTGCCAGATAAACCGTGTAGATCGCCCCCAACTGTGCCGGACTTAAAGAATACGGGGGAGCGGCCAGATGGAACGTCGCGTAAGTGAATAAGGCCAGGATTGTGAACAGAACACAGAATCCTGCCGAGTAGGTAGCCATCAACTGCGGATTTCGAAGATGAGCCAGCGCGGGGCGGAGCAGGGAACTGTGGGTCCCCGGAATAAAGCGGCGTTCGGGCGGCAGGGTTTTTGCCAGCGTAAAAGCTATCGCGATGGAGATCAGGCCCGCCACCACAAAAGCCACGCGCCAACTGACAAACTCGGCGGCGAGCCCCGATATGGCACGACCACTGAACCCACCCACCACCGTCCCGCTAACGTAGGCACCGGCGGCGGCACCGACGCGCTCGGCTGGCCATTCGTCATTTATATAGGCAACCGTGACCGCAAAAACTCCCGGCGTCACTACGCCTTGCAGGAAACGCCAAAAGATTAGCCAGTGCAGGTCCGGGGATGTGGCTCCCAGTAAAGTTGTCACGCCCAGCAAGCCGGCGGACCAGACAATCACCGGCTTCCTTCCCAGGCGGTCCGCAATCTGGCCGGCGAAAGGCGCAGCAAGCGCCACCCCCAACGTCGCAGCAGTCACCGTGAGGCTGACCGTAGCTTTCGAGGCACCATAGATAGAAGCGAGAAGAGGCAGGATCGGCTGTGTCAGGAACAGGCTGACGAAGGAACAGAAGCCAGCCAGGACCACCGGCAGGCTACGCGGTGCGCGATTCAAGACGTACACTCTTCAATCACGGACGCCCCTTCGCTCAGGTCCCCTGTCATCCACCGCCATTTTTCGAGAAGGCGAATTTTCCCCCTGGCCAGTATTTCCGGAACCGACCGGCACACACCGCTGCAGATCGCACCAAAAACGTTTACATGCCTGTAGTCAAAGTCCGGTTCACCAAGGGACGAAACCACGCCAACCAGCATCCCCATTTTGATATCACCACCCTCGTAGGTGCCCCAAAGGACATTGTTTCGTTGATGATACAGGAAAGTGGTCTCATTGCTCGTCTCGCCGCCCGTACTGTTTTCCACCACGCGAAACAGCCTGCCTTCGTAGTTCCACTCCATTCCCTAATGGTAGCCTTCAACCCCGCATTCCAACCGGACACGGACCACACAATCCCTTCTGCTACAATACTTTCTTGGCAGCACGGATTCCTCTCCGAGTCAACTTTAAGCCACTCTGCATAAGAATGGTAACTAACGGTTGACACAAGAGTTACAAATTCGGTATGCTTGCTAGTTGTGGTGTAGTTGTAAGGTTTTAGCTGTTGCGTGATTCAGCTTTCGGCTACCATCTTCCGCAGTCTCTGTCCTCAAAAAACAGGAGCTGTGGGGAAGATCCGGCCGAGGCGAGGTCCCGAGGTTCCCGGTAAACCGGTTTTGCAGTATTGGAAATCGAGCTTTGCCGACGAACATGGACCTGTCTATAGCCTGAGCGGCGTGCAGCATTATAGCGTTTGCTCAGTTCCCAATTGCCTGAGCCGAGAACGTGGATCTTGCCTGCTTTCAGTAACTTGAAGCCAGAGCCGGTGAAGCGAAGTTTGGTTTGCCAGATCTGTATTACTTGATTTATTCGGTTTGAAGGATTCTTTTAGTGCCAACATTCAATCAGTTAGTACGTAAGGGGCGTAAGGCTCCAGCATGGAAGACCGCGAGCCCTGCTCTGCAGAGTTGCCCGCAGAAGCGCGGCGTTTGCACCCGTGTTTATACCTCCACACCGAAAAAGCCGAATTCGGCCCTCCGTAAAGTCGCTCGCGTCCGCCTGACCAATGGCATCGAAGTGACGACTTATATCCCCGGTGTCGGCCATAACCTGCAGGAGCACTCAATCGTGCTCATTCGTGGCGGCCGTGTGAAGGATCTTCCCGGCGTCCGTTACCACGTTGTGCGCGGGGCTCTCGATACGGCCGGTGTTGCAAATCGCCGTCAGAGCCGCTCGAAGTACGGTGCCAAGCGTCCGAAGGTCGGCGCGGCAGCAGCAGCAACCAAGAAGAAGTAACAGGACTTAAGAGAGATAAAGCATGCCAAGACGCAGAGGCGCTGAAAATCGCGAAGTCGCTCCGGATCCGGTGTTTGGGTCCACGCTGGTCGAAAAATTTGTTTGTTCCATGATGTGGGATGGCAAAAAGGCCACGGCCCAGAAAATCTTCTACAGTTCCATGAAGACCCTCGAACAAAAGGGTGGCGGCGAAGAAGCTATCAAGTTGTTCAAGAAGGCCGTTGAGAACGCCAAGCCGATGCTGGAAGTCAAGACCCGTCGCGTCGGTGGTGCCAACTATCAGGTACCGATCGAAGTGCCGCAGACTCGGCGCACCAGCCTGGCAATTCGCTGGATCCTCAGCAATGCACGTGGCCGCGCAGAAAAAGGCATGGCCGATAAGTTGGCCGCAGAGCTCGGTGATGCTGCAAACCTCCGGGGCGGCGCCATCAAGAAACGCGACGACGTACACCGCATGGCGGAAGCTAACAAAGCCTTCGCTCACTACCGCTGGTAACCGACAAGTCACTCAGTCTCACAACCAGTAACGACGAACCCCAAAAACAACCAAACTAATGCCACGCACTGTACCACTCGAGAGGATGAGAAACATCGGCATCGCTGCCCACATCGATGCCGGTAAGACCACCACAACCGAACGGATCCTGTACTACACGGGCCGTTCGCACAAAATCGGTGAAGTTCATGAAGGCACCGCCACCATGGACTGGATGGCGCAGGAACAGGAACGCGGCATCACCATCACTTCCGCCGCCACCACCTGCTCCTGGCAGGACATGCAGATCAACATCATCGACACTCCCGGCCACGTGGACTTCACGGCCGAAGTGGAGCGTTCGCTCCGCGTTCTCGATGGTGCGGTAGCGGTATTCGACGCAGTGGCTGGTGTGCAGCCCCAGTCGGAAACAGTTTGGCGTCAGGGCGACAAGTACCGCGTCCCGCGCATTTGCTTCATTAACAAGATGGACCGTATCGGTGCCGATTTCTATCGCGCCGTAGACACCATCGTGGACCGCCTGAAGGCTCGTCCGGTCCCGATCCAGATTCCGGTTGGCGCAGAAGATCAGTTCAAGGGCATTGTCGATCTCGTCAGCATGAAGGCTGTGTTGTGGCGCGATGAAACCCTGGGCGCAAAATTCGATATCACTGAAATCCCGGAAGACCTTGTCGAAAAGGCTCAGACCTACCGTGAGCAGATGATCGAAGCGGTTTCGGAATTCGATGATGCATTGTTTGAGAAGTTCGTCAACGGCGAATCGATCACCAACGACGAAATCAAGGCCGGTATCCGCAAGGCCACCATCGGGCTAAAGATTTTCCCGGTCATCTGCGGTTCGGCGTTCAAGAACAAAGGTGTTCAGACGATGCTCGATGCTGTCGTCGATTACCTGCCCTCTCCCCTCGATATCCCCCCCGTCACTGCAATTTCAGTTGACGATCCCGATCTCAAAGTTCTCCGGCATGCCTCTGATGAAGAGCCGTTTGCTGCTCTCGTCTTTAAGATCATGACCGACCCGTACGCCGGGCAGCTCGCATTCTTCCGTGTTTACTCGGGTAAGATGTCTGCAGGCGAATCGGTGTTCAATGTGGCCAAGGGTCGCAAGGAACGTGTTGGTCGCCTGCTCCGCATGCACGCCAACAAGCGGGAAGACATCTCGGAAATCATGGCTGGCGACATCTGCGCCGCCGTGGGTCTGAAGACGGTTTCGACCGGCGACACGATTTGCGACGAAAAAGATCCCGTCATTCTCGAAAAGATCGAATTTCCCACGCCCGTCATTCAGCTCGCTGTTGAGCCGAAGACCAAGGCCGACCAGGAAAAGCTCGGCATGGCAATTGCCAAGCTGGCGCAGGAAGATCCCACCTTCCACGTGGCGACCGATCCGGAAACGGGTCAGACCATCCTCTCCGGAATGGGCGAACTCCACTTGGAAATCATCGTGGATCGCATGATGCGCGAATTCGGTGTGGCCGCCAACGTCGGCAAGCCGCAGGTTGCGTATCGCGAAACCATTCGCCAGACTGCGGAAGCCGATTACACCCATAAGAAGCAGACTGGTGGCAGTGGTCAGTACGCCCGCACCAAATTGCGTGTGGAAGCGAATCCAGGCAAGGGCTTCGAGTTCGAAAACGATACCTCGGGCGGCAGTATCCCCCGCGAGTTCATCCCCGCTATCGAAAAAGGTGTTGTCGAAGCGCTCGAAGGCGGCATATTAGCCGGCTTCCCGATGGTCGATGTTAAGGTCTCCGTTTTTGACGGTAACTACCACGACGTCGACTCCTCGGAAATGGCGTTCAAGATTTGCGCCTCCATCTGTGTGAAAGAAGCGTGCCGCAAGGCGAAGTCGGTCCTGCTGGAACCGGTGATGGCTGTCGAAGTTTGCGTTCCCGAAGAATATATGGGACCGATCAACGGCGATCTGATTTCTCGCCGCGGGCAGTTGGAAGGTACAGAAATTCAGGGTACTACGCAGATCATCAAGGCCAGTGTTCCGCTGAGCGAAATGTTCGGTTACGCAACCGAAATGAGATCGCGCACGCAGGGACGCGGCAGCTTTACGATGACATTCTCGCGGTACGAAGAAGTTCCCAAGAGCATCTCGGAAGAAATTATTGCCCGGGTGCAGGGCAAAGTAACTAAGTAGTTTCGAACCAGTAAGTTCTAACCCAGGAGATTGGTGACATGGCGAAAGAAAAATTTGACCGTAGCAAACCGCACGTAAACGTTGGCACGATCGGACACATCGATCACGGCAAGACGACTTTGACGGCGGCGATCACA
>RGPS01000013.1 GCA_010084195.1 Terriglobia bacterium | reverse complement strand
TGTAGGCGAGGCGGTCGGCTTCGTTCATGACGTAGAACTGGCCGGTTAGGCCGTGGCGGCGGGCGTTCATGGAGGATTTGGATTTGCCGGCTTCGGTACGCGGGCCAGTGGAGTGGAGGGCGTTGGCTATGTTGGCCAGGTGTTTGCTGGCGGAGATGGGGGTGTTGGCGCCGTTCTGCGATTTGTTGGACATCGGTGGCTCTCTTTCTTTGTTGGATGTTGTTGGGGAGCGTGGATTTTTGGCTTCCCTGGTTTGAGAGTTAGCAGGCGGGGTTTGCAAGATCTTGGCTGAGGGGCGGGATGTTATTGAAAAAGTGGGTAAAATAAAGTCTCGGGGGATGTGACCCACTAATTTGCCCGCAGACGGCTTTTCGAATCGGACGGCTGAAGGAGAGAATGATATGACGCCAATTACCTCTGAAAGCTGGAGTCTGGCCGACGCTACGGCCCACTTGGGGGAAGTCGTCGACCAGGCGATCCGGGTTGGACCCCAAGTAATCACTCGCGATGGCGCGAGCGCGGTTGTCATTGTCTCGACTGAAGAGTGGGAGCGGAAGAGCATTCGAAGCGGCACGCTGGCTGATTTTTTCGCTGCCTCTCCCCTGCCTGGCGCGGGACTGGTTCTTGAGCGGTCTGAGCTGGCACCCGCGATTGAGTTGTGAAAGTTCTTCTCGACACGAATGTCATTTCGGAGTGGACCAACCCCGGCCAGACCTCAGTGTGGTCAATTGGCTTGCCACGGTTGACGGAGATTCAGTTTTTCTGAGTGTGATCTCTATTGCTGAGCTTGGCCGTGGGATCGAGAGGCTGGATCATGGCGCCAGGCGGGAGCGGCTGCAGCGGTGGTTACGATGGGACGTTCGGGTCAGATTTGAGGGCCGGACGCTGCCCGTTGACGCCGAAGTGGCGGAGGTCTGGGGCGTGATTGTGGCTAAGGCGAGCAGGGAGGGCACTACTCTCAATCCGATGGACGCGTTTCTGGCTGCGACCGCTCAATGTGGTGGTTTGGTGATTGCCACTCGGAACACCGATTCAAAAGAGCCTTAGCGACGGCGGCGAACATGGAGAGCCCTCGGCTGCCAGTCTTTGCCTTCTTCATGCATACCAGCCGGACCCGCCCGGCCTTTACAACGACAGCCGGACGGCATGGACGGTGCCGCGGGGTGACCAGTCGCGCGGTTTGGTGGCTGAAAACAGAGCCAAGGTTGGCGTCCCGACCGCAGCGGCGAGGTGAGAGATCCCGGAATCATTGCCGAGATAGACCTTCGCACCTGCCAGCCAGCAGGCGAGGTCGTAGAGGTTGGGGATGCGGATCGCTCCGGGCAGGTCTTCGTCGGGTCCGGCGAGCCAGTGGACAGGCATGTGTTCGGCCAGGCGTGCGGCGTGCTGGCGGAATAGCTCCAGGGGCGCGCGTTTCGCCGGGCTGCTGGCAAACGGGTGAATCGCCGCGAACGTACGCTGCCGCTGTGGACACGAAATCGAGGGATTCCAGGTGATCCGGGCCGCTCC
The DNA here is from genome assembly GCA_010084195.1 of Terriglobia bacterium. Lineage (GTDB taxonomy): Bacteria > Acidobacteriota > Terriglobia > Bryobacterales > Bryobacteraceae > BOG-234. The sequence goes on along the minus strand of RGPS01000013.1, from coordinate 56,315 downwards.
GAGTTGCCTCGCCTGTTGGTTGTACCAGCTTGTTGCGTGGCTTCCGTGGGGGGGTAAAGCGGGCAGGAACGTAACGGGCAGGCCGAGGCGGAGAAGCTCCTCCCTGCCGGTGGCTGACCAGGAAACGATGCTGTCAAATGTGCGCAGCCGGGCGATGACATCGTCTGCCGGAAGGAGGCCCAGACGGTTCAGGCCCGAGGTGCCCAGCGACAGGGCCCGGTCGGCAAACTTCGCCAGCGGGACGTTCTGTTCGGCGCACCAGACTTCTGTGTAGGCGGCGCGCAGCGCTTCGAGAGCAGGCAGGCTGACAATAAAGTCGCCGATGGCACCGGGGCGGATCAAAAGTCGGCGCATGGTGAGGGTCTGAATCGAAGGGGGCTGAAATTGAATCTCTAATTGTAAGATAGAGATTGTTCAGATTCCCCATGTCACATGACCTCACCGGCAATATCGGCAAGACGCCACTGCTGCGTCTGAACAAGATTGCGGCGGGCTTGCCTGGCATTGAGATCTACGGCAAGGCTGAGTATTTCAACCCTGGCGGCTCGGTAAAAGATCGCCCGGCGCTGAACATGATCCTCGAAGGGGAGCATTCGGGGGCGATGACGGCGGACAAGGTCCTGATCGATTCCACGAGCGGGAATACGGGCATCGCTTATGCGATGATCGGGGCGGCCCGGGGCTATAAAGTGAAGCTCTGCCTGCCGAAGAACGCGTCGCCCGAACGGAAGCGCATCCTGAAGGCGTATGGGGCGGAACTTGTGCTGACGGCAGCCGAAGAGGGGTCGGACGGGGCAATTCGGAGGGTTCGGGAGATTTACCACGCTGATCCGGACCGCTATTTCTATCCGGACCAGTACAGCAACGATGCCAACTGGCGTGCCCATTTCAATACGACGGGGCCTGAGATTATTGAGCAGACTGCGGGCCGGGTGACACACTTTGTGACGCTGCTGGGCACGAGTGGCACTTTTGTGGGGACTGCACGGCGTTTGCAGCAGGATGTTCCCGGAGTGGAGTGCATCTCGGCGCAGCCGGCGACGGGTTTCCATGGCCTGGAAGGCACGAAGCATATGCCGACGGCAATTGTGCCCCGGATTTACGATGACACGATTGCGAACCGCAATTTGTGGATTGAGACCGAAGACGCATATAAGATGGTACGGCGGCTGGCGCGCGAAGAGGGCGTCCTGGTGGGCATCTCTGCCGGCGGGAATGTTCATGCGGCATTAACTGTTGCGCGCGAACTGCATGCTCAGGGCAAGAGTGGGGTGATTGTGACCATTCTCTGCGATGGTGCGGACAAGTATTTGACGGAACACTTCTGGGATGATCCCGAAATGGGTACTGATTCATGGTCCATATAGAACGCGCGCCGTGGCGCGAGATGGTTAATCACGCGCAGGCTGTTTATCCGAATGAATGCTGCGGGGCGATGCTTGGCACCGTTGATGGCGATAACAAAGTCGTTACTGTGGCGATGCTGCTGGACAATGTCTCGCAGGGCTCGCAGGCGGCGCGCTACGAGCTTCGTCCGGAAGATTTATTGAAGGCTGATCGCGAAGCCCGGCGGCTCGGGCTGGATATGATCGGCATTTATCATTCACACCCCGATTGCGGGGCCTATTTTTCAGAGACTGACCTGAAGAATTCGTGCCCCTGGTATTCGTTCGTCGTGCTGTCGATCCAGAACGGGTCGTTTGATCACGCGAACAGCTGGCTGCCAAACGCAGAACAGACACACGCTGAAAAAGAGGAACTTACATGGCCCGAATCTTAATCCCCACTCCGCTGCGGCAGTTTGCGGAGAAAAATGACAACGTTGAATTGCCCGGTGCGACCGTCGGCGAAGTGATGGGAGCGCTGATCGCCAGATTCCCGGAGCTGAAGAAGAATCTTTATAACGATGAGGGCAAACTGCGCAGCTTCGTGAATGTTTACCTGAACGACGAAGATATCCGGTACACGGGTAAAGAGGCCACGGCGGTAACGGATTCCGACACTTTGTCGATTGTTCCGAGTATTGCAGGCGGAAAGCATGTCGGCTGAAGTAACACTTTCCAACGAAGAGATTCTTCGCTATAGCCGCCACCTGATCATGCCCGAAGTGGGTATGGAAGGCCAGTTGAAACTGAAGCAGGCGAGCGTTCTGCTGGTGGGGACCGGGGGCCTGGGGGCTCCGCTGGCGCTTTATCTGACGGCAGCGGGGATTGGTCGAATCGGCCTGGTTGATTTCGACGTTGTTGATTACACCAACCTGCAACGCCAGGTGATTCACGGTACCAAGGATGTTGGGCGCCCGAAGATCGATTCCGCGATTGAGAGCATGCGGGATATTAACCCCTTCGTGCAGCTGGAACGGCATGAAGTGGCGCTGACGAGTGAGAACGCTCTGGACATCATCAAGGACTACGATTACGTGGTGGATGGTACCGATAACTTCCCTACGCGTTATCTTGTGAATGATGCCTGCGTGCTGTTGGGCAAGCCGAATGTGTATGGTTCCATCTTTCGGTTCGAAGGGCAAGCGACGGTTTTCGCTTACGAGGGGGGGCCGTGCTATCGCTGCCTGTATCCGGAGCCGCCGCCTCCGGGGCTGGTGCCGAGTTGCGCTGAAGGCGGAGTGCTGGGGATTTTGCCTGGAGTGATTGGCCTGATTCAGGCCACCGAGACCGTGAAATTGATTTTGGGCACGGGCAAGCCGTTAGTGGGGCGCCTGCTGTTGTATGACGCTCTGGAGATGAAGTTCCGTGAACTGAAACTTCGGAAAAATCCGGAATGCCCGGTGTGCGGTGACCATCGGACCATTACGAAACTGATCGACTATCACCAATTTTGTGGCGTGCCGCAACAGGCACCCGTGGAGGAAACACACGTGAATGCACCCGGCGAAATTCAGCCGTCCGAAGTAAAAGCGAAGCAGGACCGGGGCGACAAGTTCGTTCTGGTGGACGTTCGCGAACCGCATGAGTACCAGATTGCGAAGATCCCTGGTTCTGTTCTGATTCCGCTGGCCGAGGTGGCGAACAGGTTGGGTGAACTGAATGCTGCCGACGACATTGTGATCCATTGCAAGATGGGGGGACGGAGCGCTAAGGCTTGCGATATTCTGCGGGCCAACGGCTTTACCAGTGTTCTGAACATGACGGGCGGCATCACGAAGTGGAGCGACACGGTGGACCCCAGCGTGCCGAAATACTAGATTCAGAAAGGGTTCCGGTCATCGATTCGCTGCGTGGTCTGGCGGCGTTAGCGGTGGCTCTGTTTCATTTTTCTGTAGGGAATACCGAGTTTTACGCACCTCCGATACTGAAGAGTATCGGAGGTTTCGGTTTTTACGGGGTAGATGTGTTTTTTGTCATCTCCGGCTTCATTCTGCCGTGGTCATTGTGGCGTGCGGGGTATCAGTTGAATGCGGGGACCTTCCGGCGGTTCCTGTGGAAGAGGGTGGTGCGGATTGAGCCGTCATATCTGATTACGATCCTGCTGGTGGTGCTGTTGGCCTGGCTATCGACGCTGGTACCTGGCTATCGGGGACAGCCATTTCGACTGGATCTGGCTCAGATTGGATGGCACCTGGGCTACCTGACTCCATTGGTTCATCAGCAGTGGCTCAATCCGGTGTTCTGGACGCTGGCGGTGGAGTGCCAGTTTTACGTGCTGATTGCGGTTGTTTATCCCCTGATTGCGAGCCCGCGCAGAGGAGTGCGCCTGGGCGCGGTGGCCGTGTTGCTCGCCGCATCATTCTGGCGACCCGCTGACGCGGCGCTCACGAGCCAGTTGGCCCAGTTCGTTATTGGAATAGCGGTGTTTCAGTTCACCGCGAGAGTGAGCTCTGCGAAAGAAACGATGCTGGTGCTGCTGAGTGCCGCGGGGATGGTTTATACAGGGCTGGGGGCAGGAAGTATGGTGGTTTGCCTCGGGACTGCGGGGGTGATTGTGTTCGCGCCAATGTGGGTTGGCGCGGGGTTAGCCCGTCCAGCGCTGTCTTTCTTCGGCACCATTAGCTATTCGCTCTATTTGATCCACGTGCCGATCGGGGGGCGAATTATCAATCTGGCACAGCGCTTGCCACGCTCAAACTTCACCAGCCTTGTTGCCATTCTTGTGGCTGGGTTGGTGAGCGTGGGCGCTGCATATGCGCTGTACCGGCTGGTGGAAAGACCGGCACAGCGGTATGCCGGTTCGTTACGTTTTGGGGGTAGGGACTAACGTCCATGAAGGGAGTTCCGAAGTACGGGCACCAGAAACGGGGCTGGAGAGTGCGATTATGGTACCGACTCCATGGCCTTTCCAGTCTCCACCTTTCTGACGCCTGACGAATACCTCGCCATCGAACGCGAGGCACCCCACCGAAGCGAATACATCGGCGGGCGCATGTTCGCTATGGCCGGCGCAACTGCCAATCATGCGCGAATTGTCAGAAATGCGCTCACAAGCCTGGATGCGGCGCTGGTGGACTCGCCTTGTGAGCCCTTCGCAACGGACCTCCGTCTCTACAGCCTGGCCCATCAGGTGTATACTTACGCCGATATTCTGGTGACTTGCGGGTCGCAGCAGTTTCTGGATGAACGCAGGGATACAGTTACCGATGCAACTTTGATAATCGAGGTTCTCTCACCCTCTACAAGCAACTATGATCGCGCTGAGAAATTTGAGTATTATCGCTCGCTGCCATCGTTCGCTGAATACTTGCTGATTCGGCAGGACCGAATTGGAGTGGAGCACCATACCCGGCAAGCTGATGGAACGTGGTTGATGCGCGAGTATATCGACCTGCCGGAGGAAGTGGAATGTGCCAGTGTCGGCTGCCGGCTGTCGCTGAGCCGCTTATATGCTCGGGTGGAGCTCTAAGCGGTTTCGGGCTACAATCAGGAACAGGACAACGCAATGACCGCGACCGCCACCGCCCTGCTGACTTTCGCTGAGTTCGAGCAACTGCCCGACCCGACGAATGGTGATCGTCTTGAACTCCACCACGGAGAAGTAATCTCAGTGCCCCCACCGAAGCTCGGACATACCCTTATTCAAGGCAACCTGACCGATAATCTCGTTCCGCGCTTCCGCGCTGCCGGACGGGTTTTAACGGAGGTCGGATTTCGAACCCCCGGTGGCCGTAACTACCGAATTGCGGATGTCGCCTTTGTTACTAAGGCACGTCTGGCAGCCAGTTCGGACGACGGCTATCTGGAAGGCGCTCCCGAACTTGTCGTCGAAGTTCTCTCGCCCTCAAATTCAGCCTCTGAAATGCTGGACCGCGAACAACTGTGTCTCGAAAACGGAACCCTGGAATTCTGGGTTGTGGATCCAAAACGCCGCCAGGTGCGCGTCTCAAAACAGGAAGGCCGCCCCCGGAGCTACAAAGCGGGGGATGAAATCCCGCTCATGTTCGGAGGCAGCCTTGCTGTCGATTCGATCTTCGAAGCTTAGCCCCGAACGTACTTGTTGAACCAGTCGATGGTGCGCTGCCAGGCGAGGTCTGCGGCCGCTTTGTTGTAGCGCTCTGGTGTCGCGTCGCAATTGAAGCCGTGTACCGCTCCAGGATAGATGTAGCCTTCGTGCGGAGCACCGGCATCTTTCAGTGCAGCGTCATACGTGGGCCAGCCTGCCGCCAGACGGGTATCCAGTTCGCCGTGGTGGACGAGGACTGCTGCCTTGATCTTCGCAACGTCTTCTTTGGCGGGCGGGCCACCGTAGAAGGGCGCTGCTGCAGCCAGATCGGCTCCGAGCCGAACCGCCAGCGTGTTGGAAATGCCACCACCGTAGCAGAAGCCGGTGACGCCGATCTTGCCCGTGCAATCGGGGCGGTTTTTCAGCCAGAGGGCAGAGGCGACCATATCTTCGGCCATCTTCTTTCCGTCCACTTTTCGGAACAACTCTCCACCACGGTAGTCATCACCAGGGAAGCCGCCCTGCGAGGTGAGGCCATCCGGAGCAAATGCCATGAAGTTCGCCATCGCCATGCGACGAGCAAGGTCTTCGATGTGAGGATTCAGGCCCCGATTTTCGTGGACTACCAGAATGCCAGGCAGCTTGGTGGGCATCGCATTGCGGGTATCGGCGCTGATGGGGCGGACGAAATAGCCCTTGATGGTCCCATTGCCATTGGGTGAAGGAATGGTTTCGTAAGAAGCCTTGATGCGGTTGTCAGTGGGGGCGATCTGCTGGGCTGCCGCGTAGTTCGGCATGAGAGCCTCCACCATGGTGGCGACTGCGAGGCTGGCGGTGGCGATTTTCTGCAGGCCGTCCATGAAGTCGCGGCGATTGATGTCGCCATGGATGAACAGGTTGTAGAGCTTGACTGCCTCTGTCGGCATCTTGGGTCTGTCTGATTGCATTCGTGGGTTCCTTGTGCGGAGGATATCACGATTGGCATTGTAAAGAAGTATGCGTGTTATCCTGAGTTTTCTGGTAGAGGTGCGGCGGCCAGGTGCAGATGTCAGCAGTTCCCGCTTTCACGGGAGGCATTCGCTGGGGGTCGTCCGCCGAAATCGTTTGGCCTGATGGGGCCGGGCGGTTGGGGACGTGAGTTGAAACTCCGTCACTGTCACCTGAACCGCAAGTGGTTCGGGTGGAGCGCTTCCGGGACAGTGATTGTTTTACCTGCAGGTCCCTCACTCTCCTCACGCGATCCAACTCTGCTGAAAGCTGTCGAAACGGCCTTTTATGCATGTATTTGAGCTCACGCGAAAATTAATTGACATCCCCTCAGTAACCCCGGAAGAGCTTGCCGTCGGGCATTTCCTGTCGGACTATCTGGGTGAACTGTGTGCTCGCTTTGATGGCAAGCTGGAACGCCTCGAAGTGGAGCCGGACCGCTGGAATGTGTTTGCTTCGTTCGGGGAGCCTGTGGTTACCTTATCCACGCACATGGATACCGTGCCACCGTTCATCCCTTCCAGGGAAGATGACGACAATATATGGGGCCGGGGGGCGTGCGATACCAAGGGCATTATTGCGTCCATGATTACGGCGGCCACGCGGTTGCTGGAGGCTGGCACGCGTAACTTCGGGCTATTGTTTGTGGTTGGTGAAGAGCGTAATTCCGCGGGGGCGTATCATGCGGCGGCGAATCCCCGGGGTTCGAAGTTTGTAATTAACGGCGAACCTACGGAGAACCAGTTAGCGTTGGGGTCGAAGGGTGCGCTTCGCTATGAGTTAGTGGCGCGGGGCAAGATGGCGCACTCGGCGTATCCCGAGTTGGGGGATTCTGCCATCAACAAGTTACTGGATGCGTTACAGGCGATTCGCGCCGTTGAGTTACCTGTGGACGACATTCTGGGACCGAGCACCCTGAACATTGGTGTGATCAAGGGCGGGCGAGCGCCGAATGTGATTCCGGATGAAGCGCGGGCCGAGATTTTCATCCGCCTCGTCGGCGATTCTGCGGCTACCCGCAAGGCTCTGGAAGCGGCTGTGGCGGGTAAGGTGGAACTCAATTTTGTGCTGGAGATTCCGGCACTGCGGTTAACGGCTGTGGAAGGGCTGCCCACTACGGTGGTCGCCTATACAACCGATATTCCGGCGTTCGGAGGCAAGTGGGGGCAACCGCTCCTGTTTGGCCCGGGCACGATACACGTCGCGCACACGCTCGACGAAAGGGTACCGAAACAACAACTGCTGGACGCGGTTGAAATCTATCAAAGAATGGTCAGGCAACTGCAGGGTATATGAGCAAGATCGAAGTAGGCATTCTCGGCGCCACCGGCATGGTGGGACAGCATTTCATCAAGTTTCTTGAAGGCCATCCGTTGTTCGAACTGGCTTGGCTCGGAGCGAGCGAACGCTCGGCGGGCAAACGCTACACCGAGGCTGCGAAGTGGCATCTCGGGGGTTCTGCGCCGGAGTCGGCGGCTCGCCTGACGGTGTCGGACTCGAAGCCCGGCAATGCCCCGAAGCTGGTGTTTTCAGCCATGGATGCCTCAGTTGCTACGGAGATTGAACAGGCCTTTGCTGCGGCTGGTCACATGGTGGTATCGAATTCGAAGAATCACCGGATGGATCATGACGTGCCGCTGATTGTTCCGGAGATTAATGCGGACCATCTGAAGCTGATTGCAGGCCAGCAGGCTGGTCGTGGCTGGAAGGGTGCTGTTGTTACCAACCCGAACTGCTCCACCATCGTATTGACGATGGCCCTGGCTCCGCTGGTGCAGTTCGGCATCACGAAGGTGGTAACCACGACGCTGCAGGCGGTTTCAGGCGCGGGCTATCCGGGAGTTCCTTCCATGGATATTCTCGGTAACGTGATTCCGTACATCGGCGGCGAAGAAGAGAAAATTCAGGAAGAAACACAGAAGATCCTGGGTACTTTCGCGGGCAATCATATTGCACCGCTGGCTGCCAAAGTCAGTGCTCACTGTAACCGCGTAGCTGTCATCGATGGACACACCGTAACCGTGTCTGTGGAGTTTTCATCTCAGCCTACGGAAGCGGATCTGCGCAATGCTTTCGAAACGTTTCAGGGCGTCCCGCAGCAAAGGAAGCTGCCGTCGGCTCCGAAGTTCCCGGTGCAGTATCTGGCGGAGCAGGATCGTCCGCAGCCCCGTAAAGATGTGGAACGTGAGCGCGGCATGGTCACGTTTGTTGGTCGGTTGCGTAAGTGCCCGGTATTCGACTGGAAGTTTGTCGCGCTGGGGCACAATACGGTTCGCGGCGCAGCCGGGGCGGCTGTGTTGAATGCGGAGCTGATTCACTCTGAAGGGTTGTTGGGCTAATGCTGGTCATGAAGTTCGGCGGCACGTCCGTCGAATCGGCAGCCGCCATTGAGCGTGTCGCCGGCATTGTTAAAGGTCGCCTGGCGCGCAGACCCGTCGTGGTCGTTTCTGCGATGGGAAAGACAACCAACAAACTGCTCGCTATTGCCAATGCAGCAATCGCCGGGCAGCGCGATGAATACATCCGGCAGATTCACGATCTGCGGGATTTTCATTCTCGTGAAGCCCGGCTGGTGGTGCCGCTGGAACACCGTGCGGAACTGGACAGGGTTCTGGACGATCACTTTCAGGAACTTACCGAATTAGTGAAAGGCATCGCTGTCATCGGGGAACTGACGCCCCGCTCGATTGATGCTATTTCCAGTTATGGTGAGCGGCTGTCGAGTTACGTTGTTACGCTGGCTTTTAATCATTACGGCCTGCCTGCGGTCCATCTTGATTCCCGTAAGGTGATTGTTACGGACAAGCGCCATACGCAGGCGGCACCGCTATTTGAGCAGACATACAAGAAGCTCGAAGCTGTCATCCCCGCTATGGCCGCCGAAAAGGTGGTCGTGATGGGCGGTTTTATTGGTGCCACGGAAGATGGGGTTACCTCTACCCTCGGCCGCGGCGGGTCGGACTTTACGGCTTCGATTGTCGGGGCGGGTATCGGCGCCGAGGCTATCGAGATCTGGACTGACGTGGACGGGATGTTAACTGCCGATCCCACGATTCTGCCCGGTGGCCATCGGGTGAAGAGTATCTCGTTTGCCGAAGCCGCCGAACTGGCGTATTTCGGGGCGAAGGTGTTGCATCCTGCCACCGTGATTCCTGCGGTGGAACGGAATATTCCGGTGTTGATTCTGAACTCGCGACGCCCCGAAGTCCCCGGGACCACGATCGTCGCGAACCCGGTTCCCTGCCGCAATGCGGTGAAGTCGATAGCCTGCAAGCGGAATATCACACTGGTGAATATTCAGTCGAGCCGGATGTTTATGGCGCACGGCTTCCTGCGGCGCATCTTCGAAGTGTTTGACCGCTTCGAAACATCGGTCGATATGATCGCTACCAGTGAAGTTAGTGTGTCGCTGACGATTGATAACCCGGCCCGTATGGCAGAAGTTACCGCCGCGCTGAGTGAGTTTGCTGAGGTCTCTACCGAAACCGATCAGGCGATTGTCTGTCTGGTGGGTGAGAATATTCGCAATACTCCGGGTGTGGCTGCCAGTGTGTTTCAGGCTCTGCGAAACGTAAACGTCCGGATGATTTCGCAGGGCGCCTCCCTGTTGAATCTGGGCGTCGTGGTGGCGGGAAAAGATGTTCGTACGGCGGTGGAAGCGCTGCACACCGAATTCTTCCAGGATCCGGATCCGGAGGTCTTTGACTAGAGTATGCGCATCGCAATTGTTGGTTACGGCAAGATGGGCAGGATGATTGAGCGCATCGCGATGGATCGCGGTCACGAGATTGGCCTGAAGCTGGACGAGTTTAACAACTCGGGCTTCGCGGGGATTACAGCAGAGAACTTTCGCGGCATCGACGTCGCGATTGACTTCTCGATTCCCGATGCGGCAGTAGAGAACATCGAACGCATTGCGGCCCTGAAGGTGAACCAGGTGATTGGTACGACGGGCTGGGTGGATCGCATGGACCATGTTTGCAGTGTGGTGGATCAGGCTGGTATTGGGCTGGTGTGGAGCCCTAACTACTCGGTTGGGGTAAACGCATTTTTTCGCATTGTGGCAGAGGCGGCCAAGCTGCTTTCCGGCGCTCCGGAGTACGAGGCCTGGGCCTGGGAAATTCACCATTCGGCGAAGAAAGACGCGCCTTCGGGGACCCTTCTGAAGCTGGTGGAAGAGATGAAGAAGTCGGGGTACCAGAAGCCTGTCGACGTGGGTTCGAACCGTGCAGGCACCATTGCGGGTACCCATGAAATTGGTTTTGATTGTGCGGCCGATACAATTACTCTTCGCCATACCGCGAGGAGCAGAGAAGGCTTTGCGCTTGGTGCCGTGAAGGCAGCCGAGTGGGTGGTTGGGAAGTCCGGCTTTCACGAGTTCGGCGACATTTGTTTCTAACGGCGGAAGCCGTTCTGGAGGTGGTACATGTTTACTGGATGCGGAACTGCGCTGGTTACTCCGTTCCTTGTTGACGGAGGTCTTGATGAAGTTGCGATGCGGCGATTGGTTCGCCGGCAACTGGAGCAGGGCATTGATTTTTTAGTTCCGTGCGGAACGACGGGCGAGAGTCCGACGCTGACGCGGGACGAGCATCTTCGCGTGGTGGCGATCACGCTGGAAGAAGCGAAGGGAAAAGTTCCGGTGCTGGCTGGTGCCGGCGGGTACAACACCCGGGAAGTGGCAGAACTCGCGCACGAATGCGAAAAACTGGGGGCCGATGGCGTGCTCTCAGTGACGCCGTACTACAACAAGCCGACACCCGAAGGCTTATATCAGCACTACAAGACGATTGCGGATGCGATTAGTATCCCGATCATGCTTTACAACATTCAGGGCCGAACCGGCCTCAATATTGACCCCACGACCATGCTGCGGCTGGCTGAAATTGACCAGATTATCGGCGTGAAGGAAGCTTCGGGCAATATCTCGCAGATGGCTGAGATTGTGCACCGTCTGCCCCACCGCTTCATCATGGTTTCGGGCGATGATGCGATTACCATTCCGTTGATCGCGGCCGGTGGCCATGGCATTATCTCGGTGGTTTCTAATGAGATTCCGGGAGCGATGTCGGAGTTGGCACGGCTGGCAAACTCGGGCGACTTCGCCGGCGCGCGGGCGATTCAGCGAAAGTACTTCGCGCTGATGCAGGTGAATTTCGTGGAAGCCAACCCTGGTCCGGTGAAGTGGGGTATGTACAAGATGGGCCTGCTGGAGCCGAATTTCCGCCTGCCCATGGTGCCGCCCACCGACGCCAACAAGGCGAAGATTGAAGCAGTACTGGAAGAAGTTGGATTGTTGGAGACCATGCATGCAGCAAGCCATTGAGCAGATTTTTGATAACAAGCCGGAGCAGTACACGCCGGAGCACTTCGCGCTGTTCGCCCGTTTCAAGGCCGCGCTGAATGCCGGTGAAATTCGCGCTGCGGAGCCGGATTCGTCGCAGGTTACAGGCTGGAGGGTGAACGCCTGGGTCAAGAAGGGTATCCTCCTTGGTTTCCGGTTGGGCGGGATTGTGGATATGTCGATTGACCCGGCGCGGCAGCCGTTTCTGGACAAGTCCACTTACCCGGTGCGGCAGATTGGGTTGTCCGACGGCGTGCGCATCGTCCCCGGTGGCTCCAGTATTCGTGACGGCTGCTTTATTGGGCGCGGCGTGACGTGCATGCCTCCCATGTACATCAATGCGGGCGCGTATGTCAGCGACGGGACTATGGTGGATTCGCACGCGCTGGTCGGCAGTTGTGCGCAGATCGGGAAGAACTGCCATATCTCGGCGGCTTCGCAGATTGGCGGCGTGCTGGAACCCGTGGGTGCGATGCCGGTGATTGTGGAAGATGATGTCATGATCGGTGGGAATTGCGGGGTCTACGAAGGCACCGTGGTGAAGAAGGGTGCAGTCCTGGGGACGGGTACCATCCTGAATCGCTCGACCCCCGTCTACGATCTGGTGCGTGGTGAAGTGTATCGTGCCACGGATGAGCAGCCTCTCATGATTCCCGAAGGTGCTGTTGTGGTGGCTGGTTCCCGCCCGGTTTCGTCGGGCACGGGCAAGGAATGGGGTATCTCGCTCTACACTCCTGTCATCGTGAAGTATCGCGATGAGAAGACCGGCACGCGGATCCAGTTAGAAGATCTGCTGCGATAAGCTGACTGCGGTAGTACATTCGTAGGGATGAAGCCCTGCGCTCTTGCTCTCCTTTTTTCGCTGATTCTTTTGGGTCAGGAGGACGTTCGGAACACGCGCGTCCTCCATACGGACTCGCATTTGGCCATGCCTGTCTATAAGACGCGCGCGGCGTGGGAGCAGCGTCGCGGGGTTCTGAAGTCACAGATCCAGACGGCCCTGGGCCTGGACCCGATGCCCGCGAAGAATCCGCTTCACGCTCAGGTCTTCGGCAAGATAACAACGCGGGACTGCACGATTGAAAAGGTCCTGATCGAGGCCATGCCCGGGTATTTTGTCGGCGGCAATCTGTATCGGCCGCTGACGGGCGGAAAGCACCCTGCGGTGCTCAATCCGCACGGCCACTGGCAGTATGGGCGACTGGAGAACCAGCCCCTCTATTCTGGGCCGCAATTGGGCTCAAACCTGGCGCGTCAGGGCTACGTGGTTTTCGCCTGGGACATGGTTGGCTACAACGACACCCTGCAGACCCCACACGCTTTCGGGACTCCGGCGGACCGTCTTTGGGGCTTCGGTCCGGCAGGGCTGCAGGTATGGAACACGATTCGGGCGATTGATTTCATTGCCTCGCTGGACGACGTGGATCCCGCACGCATCGGTATGACCGGGGCGTCGGGTGGTGCTACCCAGACCTTCCTGACTGCTGCGCTTGATGATCGCGTGAAATTCCTGGCGCCCGTCAACATGGTTTCAGGAATCATGCAGGGCGGCGATTTCTGCGAGAACGCACCCGGTCTTCGCTATGAAACGAACAACGTGGAGATCGCAGCCATGGCGGCGCCTCGTCCGATGATGCTGGTGTCCGCCACCGGAGACTGGACGAAGAATGTACCTTCCGAGGAGCTACCGGCCATCCGCAGTATTTATGCGCTCTACGGCGAGCCGGACAACGTCGCCAACGTACACCTGGACGCTCCGCATAACTACAACAAGCAGAACCGTGAGTTTGTCTATCGCTTCTTTGGGAAGCACATATTACAGGACCCGGCGGCAGGCGAGTTCGTTGAGAAGAACGCCGAGGTCCCGATGCTGCAGGACATGCTGGCCACGTCGCGACGCCCGTTACCCGGGGGGGCGGTGAGCTACGCCCAGGTGGCCGGGATGTGGCGGCAACGAACCGGAATAACCGACCCGCAAGCGGCGCTCTCCCGAGCGATTGGTGCTGTGTGGCCTGGCCAAGCAGTGACGGACGACGGTTCCGTCCTGTTGTGGGAAGGGACCCGGGTGCCATACAGTTTCGTAGCGGGGCAGGGAAGTCCGGTTCTGGTGATCGGGGGGACGAAAGCGGACATTCCCGCAGGGCGCCCGGGGATGGTGCTGGACGTCTTCCAGACCGGGCGTTCGATTCGGGCGCGAGAGCGCGGCGTGAAGCACTTTGCCGCGTTCAATCGCACCGACGACCAGGCCAGAGTTCAGGATGTTCTGACGGGTCTGGCCTGGTTGGGCGCGAAGTACCCAGGCACTCTGGTGGAGCTTGTGGGTGTTGGCACCGCAGCTTCGGTGCAGGCTGAGTTTGCAGCCGCCATCGCGCCCGGTAAGGTGAAGCTGAAGGTAGACCTGAAGGGCTTCCAGGGGACCGACGACGACTTTTTGCAGTACCTGGACATACCCGGGATTCAGGTTGCCGGTGGTCTTGCGGCGGCGCAAAAAGTGTTATCGCAGGCGGGCCATTAGTTCGCCGGTCTGCCGCAGTACATTCAACCTGGCCCGCTCGGTACTGAACTGAGCATCGTAGAATGCGATCCAGCGCTCTTCTTCCACAAAGCGGGCTTCTTCAATCTGTTTCAGGGTGGCTCGACCTTCATTCATCTGGGCCAGCAGGATGGAGAGCTGTTCGTGGGCCAGATCCAGTTCAGCCTTGGCCAGCTGCGTTGCCAGTTTGGCCTTTTCCACATCCTGGTAACTCTGGTGCATCGCCAGGGTGATGCGGCTTCGCGCCTGCTGCAACTCGGCACGCACGCGGTGCTGTGCGGCTTCGGCCTGGGAGATGGAGGCGTCGAGGGCTGCTCCTGCGAGCACCGGCAACTGAATGGAAGCACCCAGCTGCCAGTTGTGCCTTTGAAACTTCGAAAAGTACTCGTCGTAGTTGCTGTAGCGGGCGAGGAGCGCATACTGGGCCACCAGATCCACCTTGGGTAGCCGTTGCGCCTTGTTCTCCTTCAGCCCCAGGGCGGAAGCCTGGTAGTTGGATTCGAGGCGACGGAGTTCCTTACTTTCGGCGAGGGCGGTTGCGGTCGCCGTTTGCTCATCGGTGGGAATGGTGATGACCTGCGGTTCGCCTTCCGCTGGCCGAACGGAATCGGTTGCGGGGTAGCCGAGCGCCACAGCCAGACTCCGCTCCGCGTAGTCGCGCTCCGCTTCCAGCCCCTGAACCCTCTGCTGGGCGCGAAGGCGATTGACCGCCGCTTCTGACAGCGCCACCGGAAGCTCACGGCCAGCATCCACCCGGGCACTCACTGAGGCCGATACCTTCGCCAGGCTCTCCACCTGACGACGGGCGGCGCCCGCGAGCTGTGCGGCACGCTGGGCGTCCAGAAAGAGCGAGGCGACGCGGAAGGCGATTTCATCGGACCGCTCCCCTGCCGCGAACGTAGCGCCTCGGGCATTCTCCCGGGCCTGGGCCACCGCGAGGGACTGGGGCCTGTTAAACATGGACTGCGTGACCTTGGCCTGGATGATGGCGGGTGCTGAGCCTTCAATGCTGAGTGGAAAGCCGCTGCTGTAGGCCAGGCCGCTTCCGAGGCCGACGTGCGGCGTGAAGGGATCCCTGGCGATACGAACTGCGGTTGCAGCCTTGAGCTCGTCGAGGCGCAGGATGACAGCCTCCTGACTTTGGGACATGGCGCGGTCGAGGGCCTGTTTCAGGTTCAGGGACCAGGTTTCAGCGTGGGCGGCGGACGCAAGGGCGGTGAGCAACCAGAAAATGCGCATGCACTATTGGTAGCACCCAGCCTGATAGAGATCTATATGCCGAGCTGGTCTCGGCGTTTCCGGCTCGGTCCCGACCCCGGAATGCTTGCGTTGAACTTGCGCAGGCCCTTGGGTTTCCGGGCAAGGCCCACACGACGGGACTCGGCCAACAGGTGAATTGCTGTCCGGATGATGCGCGACGAGGTCCAGCCGAGGTCTTCTGCCAGGACGGCGAGATCTCGGGTGGCTTCGGAGTCGAGGCGGGCAATGACGGTTTTCATGATTGGCTACTTCACCTCAATCTTACGAGTCTCCAGGGTACGGGCGAGGGCGCGGTCCAGATTGGCGGTTGCTTCGCCCGCGTCTGCCTCGGCACGGATGGAGCGCGTGCGTGCGTTCACGAGGTCTGTCTGGCGTTGCAGGACGAGGAATACCGACGAGGTTCCGGCCTGAAATTGCCGCTGTTCACTCTCGAATTGCTCCTGGGCATTGGAGAGGGCTTTTCGGGCCGCCGCCAGCCGGGCATCATTGGAAACTGCAAACTGGAGCGCGTTACGGACATCCTGCTCAATTGCCATTTCCACCTGGTGGTGCTGCGTGGTGAGACGTTTGCCTTCGGCGGCTGAAATGGCTGCTTGTGCGGTAGCGGTCCGGTTCCGCAGGGGGAGGCTAAAGGTGATTCCGGCGACGGCAGTGGTGAAGTGCCCGGTACCCAGGGCATTGAGCGACTGGCCATAGCCGCCCACAAAAATCGGCGGAACGGTACCGCCACCAAATGAAATTGCGGGGACGGGGGGCAAACCGTTCACGGCGGAAAGCTGGTTGATCTGGCCGATGATGGGGCCAAAGGCAGAGCTGAAAGGGTTGGCCCCGGACTGCGTGATCAATTTACCAGCGAGGCCGTTGGCTGCGACGGTGGCAAAGGCGTCAACCTGTGGCTTCGTTTGTTCCCGTGCGAGTTTCACATCCAGCCGGTTCATGTCGAGAGCGATATCGGCCTGTTTCAGCTCCGGGCGGTTGGCCAGTGCCTGTTTGATGGCTTCATCGAGAGTGAGTGACAAGCTTGCCGTGTTTGCGGTCCGTTCCGGCACCAGAGCCATGCCCCACATCAGATCGGTGCGCTCGGGCAGCATGAGTGCCTTGAGGGCGTTTTCGGAGGCAGTCAGGTTGCTCTGTGCGGTGTAGAGGTTTTGCTGAAAGGTAGCGAGCAGCGTCTGGGTCTGCACCACATCGACGGGGGCCAGAAGGCCCTGTTCGACAAGGCGGCGATTGCTCGCATCCTGCCGTTCGACCAGGCGAACGGCCTCTTTCTGGACGTCCAGATTGCGGTAGGCGAAATCCAGTTCCCACCAGGCCTGAACGGCGCGGGTCACGATGTCGATGAGGCGCTGGCGGAATTGTTCGGAAGACAGGTGGATGTTCCGGCGCGCCACCTGGATACGGTGGCGGTTGTCGTCGTATCGAAGACCGCGAACCAGAGGCTGATTGACAGTGAGGGAGAGCGTAGTCAGAAATTGGGGGTTGAGCGTGGCGAAGGCACTGTCGGTCCGTTGCCGGGAGTTCGAGAAATCCAGCCTGTAGGAGCCACCGAAGATGGGGGACAGGCCGGATAATGAGGGGTCTGCGAGGAACTCTTTGTTGGTGAGCTTGCCGTTGGTGGCACCTCCCAGCGAGGAACTGACGGGGGCGATGACCCGGGACTGGCGTCCGGTGAAGCCGAGGCGGGGATCGAAGATGCCCTGTGCCGCGCGGAGGCCGAGGACCGCTTCCTGTTTGGTGATCCGCGACACGGTAAGTTCCGTGTCGCCGGTCAGGACTCGTTCGATGACTTCGTTGACGGTAAGCTTTGCTTCGCCGAGGATGCCGATGCGCGGTGCGTCGATTTGTCCCGTCTGGGCAAAGGCGGTGGCGGCGAGCGCGAACGGGAGAATCAGATGTCGATTCTTCACAGGGATTCTCCTTCAATCTGAGCAACAACGGGTGTAGCGCCGAAGACCTTCTCTCGAAACCGTCCGAACAATTCGTGTAGATCTTCGAAGAATGAGTAGAAGACGGGGACTGCGAGCAGTGTGAGTAAAAGGCAGAGCGACTGGCCGCCCACGACGAGGACGCCGATGGAGCGGTTCGTCGCGGCACCGGTCCCGCTGGAAAGTACGAGCGGTAACATGCCGGCGACGAGCGCGATGGTGGTCATCAGAATGGGCCGCAAGCGATCACGATTGGCCTGAATGATGGCGTCATAGCGGGGCATTCCCAGGGCACGGAGGCCATTTGTATGGTCGATTTGCAGAATGGCGTTCTTCTTCACGATGCCGAAGAGCAGCAACAAGCCAAGACCCGAGAAGATGTTCACGGTCTGGCCCGTCACCAGCAGGGAGAGGATGCCGAAGGGAACGGCAAGGGGCAGGGTCATCAGAATCGTGATGGGGTGGATGAATGACTCAAACTGAGCCGCGAGCACAATGTACATGAAGATAAAGGTGAGCGCGAAGGCGAGCATGAAGTAGTAGCCGGCCCGGCCGAGTTCTTTCGAGGGGCCGGTAATGCCGGCACGGTAGTCGGACGGCATGTTCAGGGTGGCGGCAGCTTCCTGCAGCGCGCTGAGAACAGCTGTCTGCGAACCTCCCGGCAGAACGTTGCAGGTCAGCGTGACCTGGCGTTGCCGGTTGATGCGATTGACGGAGGACGGGCCGTTGCCGTTGGCCAGAGTTACGATTTCATCGAGCCGAACGGAGCCTCGGGTGCGAGACGGAACGCTCATCGCGGCCAAACCTTCTTCGGTGTTGCGGAACTTTTCGAAGGCGCGGACGCGGACGTCATATTGCTCGTCACCGGCATTGAACGTGGAGGCAACCTGCCCGGCAACCAGGGTGTTGAGAGCTTGTTCGATATCGAGGACGGAGACGCCCAGGTCAGCTGCTTTGGAGCGATTGATGGTGAGGCGCACTTCTGGTTTACCGGAGCGAAGTGTGGAGTCAGCGTCGGTCACGTAGGGCAGACCTTTCATCTTTGCAAGAAGGATGTCGGAGTATTTGCCGAGCGTGGCCAGGTCGGGACCTTCAATGTAGAACTGGATTTCCGCGTTGCTCTGGTTGCCGCCCACGGCTGACACCAGTTCGACGCCCGTGTGGATGTCCTTCGGGTATTTCTTGAGAAGGTTGCGGGTAGACTGCATGAGCTGGGACTGGTTGCGGTCGCGCTGGTCCACGTCGGTCAGCTTCACAAAGACGCTGGAGTTGTTGGCGGACCGGTCAGCAGTGCCGCCCGTGGTGGACAGGGTGTGCAGGACGCCCGGCTGGCGACGAATCTCCTGCGAGATCTGTTCAGTGAGGGCAGTGGTGGCTGCGAGCGAACTTCCTTCCGGGGCGCGGACCAGAACGTTGAACTGCGATTGGTCGTCGGTGGGCAGGAAGTTCTTACCGACGAACATGAACAGCGGGACAATGCTGAGGATGGTGAGGCCGCTGAAGGCCAGCATCGTCTTGCGATGGGCCATGGCCCACTTCAGCATGCTGGTGTAATGTTTGTCGAGCCAGGCGAAGAGAACACTTTCTTTGGAGGAAGTGTGGCCCGGTTTCGGGGCGGGCACGAAGCGCGCCGTGAGCATCGGTGTCAGCGTGAAGGAAACCAGCAGGGAGACCGCAATGGCGAAGGCGGCGGTGAAGCCAAAGGAACTCATGAAGCGGCCCACGATGCCACCCATGAAGCCGACGGGAAGAAAGACGGCGAGCAGCGAAAGGGTTGTCGCCATAACGGCCAGGCCGATTTCGCCCGTGCCCTTGATAGCGGCTTCGACGGGGCCCATGCCCTTTTCTTCCATGTAGCGGAAGATGTTCTCGAGCACGATAATGGCGTCGTCGATTACGATGCCGACCATCAGCGTCAGGGAAAGCATGGTGATCTGATTGAGCGTCAACCCCATGGCAGCCATCAGGCCGAAGGCCGACACGATGGAGGTGGGAATCGCGATGGAGGCGATCAGCGTGGTGCGCCAGTTGGCGAGGAAGATGAAGATGATAACCGAGGCCAGAATACTGCCCAGCACCAGGTGGTGATTGATGTTGCTGATGGCGGCTTCAATGAAGACGGATTGATCCGCGACGACGCTCATCTTCACGTCTTTGGGCAACGTCTCCTGAATCTCTTTCATGCGGGCGCGGACGCCGGCAGCAGTGGAGACGGAGTTTTCGCCGGATTGCTTGGCGACGAGCAAGGTGACCGCCGAGACACCATCGAGGCGTGCGGCAGTGCGGGGTTCTTCATAACTATCCTCGGCATTGCCGATGTCATTGATGCGGACAACGTAGGGGCCCTTGGAGGCGACGGCGATCTGATTGAATTCTGACGGGCTCGTAATCCGGCCCGTGGTGCGGACCGTGACTTCGCGCGAGCCTGTTTGCAGACTGCCGGCGGGTAGTTCCAGGTTCTGGGATCGGGCCGCGTTGAAGACGTCAGAGATGGTCAGGCCCCAGGCGCGCAGGCGGCTGGGATCCACATCGACATGGATTTCACGACGGGCGCCACCAATGATGCGGATCTGGCCGACGCCCTTGGAGTTCTCCAGCTTTTGCTTGATGAGCTTGTCGGCGATGGCTGTCAGGTCCCGGAGGTTGCGGGGCGCTGAAATGGCGATCTGCATTACGGGAGCAGCGTCCGGATCGAACTTGAGGATGACGGGGCGCTTCACCGTTTGGGGCAGGTCATTCTCAATCAGGTTGACCTTGCTCTGGACTTCCTGCAGGGCTATGTCCCCGTCCTTGGCGAGCGCGAAGGTAATGACGGCAGTGGAGAGACCTTCGGAAGAAATCGAGCGAACTTCATCAATCTGGCTGATGGTGTTGACAGCGTCTTCCACCTTGCGGGTGATTTCGGTTTCCACTTCCTCGGGCGACGCGCCGGGATTGGCGATGGTGACGACGACGGTAGGAATATCGACCTTGGGGAACAGATCGACGCCGAGACTGAAGTACGAGAAGATACCGACGACGACGAGCGAGAGAATCAGCATCGTCGCGAATACGGGCCTTCGAATGCAAAGTTTTGCGAGTGCGTGCATGGGGAAGGGTCTCCGCTTACTTCGCGGTGACGGCTGCTCCTTCGAAGAGACTGGTCTGGCCCGTGAGGGCGACGGTTTCGCCTGTTTTCACGCCGGCCACGACGCGGATCATGCCGTCCGTCTCTTCGCCGATCTGCGCGACACGAAGATGAGCGACGCCGGCTTCAATAACGAAGATCTGGTTGGAGTCGGTGGTCTTGTCGCGGACAACGGCGGCTTTCGGGACGTAGACAGCCGGGGTTTCGCCGGGCTGACGCATGAAGGCAGTGGCGAACATGCCGGGCTTCAAGGCTGAATCTTTATTGTCGAAGACAGCGCGGAGGACGAAGGCGCGGGAGGTGGGGTCCACCGAGGGGTTGATGGCGGCTATCCTGCCAGTGAATTCACGGCCTGGGTAGGCGGCGACTTTGGCGATGACAACGTTGCCAACCTGCGCCTGGGACGCACGCTGTTCCGGGGCCTGAATTTCGAGTTTCAGGGTGGAGATCCGCATGATGGTGGCGATCTTGTTGCTGACTGCGACGTACTCACCTGCCGCAATAGGACGTGCTGTAATGAAGCCGTCGAAGGGTGCCCGGATGGTGGTGTCGGCCAGCGCCTTTTCGGCCATGGCGAGTTGTGCGGTGACGCTGTCGCGGGAAAATTGTTGGGTGGACACAACCTCGAAGCTCTGGCGGGCGGCGTTGGCGGCGGCTTCATATTGTTGCTTCGCGGCATTGGCCAGGGCTTCGGCTGTCTCCTGAGCGGTTCTGGCTTTGTCCGCTGCGGATTTCGAAACATCGCCAGTGGCTACCAGATTTGCGTATCGCGTTGCGTCTGCTGCGGCGAGCCGTGCCTGGGCCTGGGCGGATTTCATGTTTGCCAGGGCAGCGGCCACTTCCGGCACTTTCTCGGCGTCGAAGCTCCCGGCGTTCCAGCCGATGCGAGTTTGCGCCTGGCGGATCGCGGCGTTGGCCTGGGCGAGCTGGGCTCTGGCCTGATCGAGCCGAAGCTGGGCGTCTTTGTGGTCCAGTTCGCAGACCACATCGCCTTTGTTGACCCACGCGCCCACGTCAACGGGGGTGGTGAGGACCCGACCGGCAACGAGCGGGCCGATATCGGAGGCTTCGTCAGCGACGAATGAGCCTGTTTGTTCAAATCCGGAGGCCACCATCTTCTCGATGGCGGGTGCGGTGGTGACGGCGACGGCGGCGGCTTTCTCGGCAGGCGCGGTTTTGTCGGCGGTCGATTTCCCCGAACAAGCGGAGAGGATGACCACCATGGTCAAGAGAGCGATCAGTAGAAATGGCTTCGTTTGTTTCACAGCTTTGGTTCCCCTGTAGTGCTGTTGCGTAGTCCGTCAAGTAAAATGCGGACGAAGGAATCGACAACCTGTTCATCGGTTAACGGGAAGTCGGACGCTTGATAGATGTACTTCTGTAACGCGTAGAATTGCGGCATGCCGGCGAGTGCAAAAAGCACGGCGTTGGGATTACCGGGACGGATGGCACCAGCGGCCTGGCGACGTTCGATGTACTCGATGAGCTTCGCGCCCACCGGCAGCTTTACCTGATTGTGGTGAATGATGGCGATTTCGTGACCTTCCAGCGCAGCGTGGAGCATGAGGCGCTGGAAGCGAGGGTTTTCGCGGTGGAAGGCGATCATGTGGGTGATAACGGTTCGGATCAGGCCCTCGTCGTCATTGGCGTCCATGGCAGTGTCGAGTTCCTGCATCCACTCGTTTTTGCCCGAAGCATTGCACTGGTAGTCGAGGATGGCCTTGTAGAGATCCTGCTTGGTTGCAAAATGGCGGAAAATGATGGCTTCATTGACGCCCGCTGCCGCCGCGATTTCACGGGTTGTCGTGCCGGCGAAGCCTTTTTGGGAAAAGAGGTCGATAGCGGTCTCGATAAGTTGGCGTCGCCGGTCCTCCGCCGCCATTCGGGGGTGCGGGGCGCCGGTGACAGGGGGCGGTGCGGTGGCCATATTTTGATTGTAAGCAAGTACTTACTTATTTGCAAGCATCCAAGTAAGTAAGTACGCACTTTCTTGTTGTGGGGTTCACAGATTTAGATGGAGCGGGGCAGGGAAAGGCTTCGGCGGCGGGACAAAGTGGACGTGTGGTGATGGCGTGGGCTATTCAGGAACTGTGAGTACAATGCAGTTACTGTGACGACTAAAATCATCCGATTTTGGAACTCCCGGGGGATCCGGATTCCCAAGCCAATTCTGGAGTAATGCAGTCTGCCCAATACGGTCGAGTTGACTGTGGAGGGAGACACGCTCCGATTGACGCGGTGGCGGGCTCCGCGCGCAGGCTGGGCAGATGCGTTCTGTAAGGCGGGGGAACCGGGCTGCGATGAACTTCTGTTATCCGGAGTCAGCCCAAATGTCTTCGATGCAGATGAATGGGAGTGGCAGGAACGGGGCAGGCAGGGCTGGATCAGATCTGGTGGCGGCTCGTGCGTGGATACACCGGGGCGATGCGAAGAAGTGATTTGCCGTCCGTCATTTTGCTCTAACCGTGGTTTGCGACCTTGGTAGGTTCAACCATGTATAAATCTTGTTTCACCCAAACGCTTCGGTATCTGGTCCTCGTCTGCTGCACTGCCGGTCTGGTCCTTTCCCAGACAGATAAGGCTTCGCTGTCCGGCCTGGTGTCAGATCCAACAGGTGCCGGCGTTATGTCAGCGGTGGTGACGGTCAAGGCAAAGGGGCGCGGGGGAGAGCGGCGGACAAGTACGACCGCCGATGGGCACTACCTGTTCGCGCTGATGACGCCCGGGGTATATGAAATGGCGGTGGAGGCACCCGGATTCAAGCGATTTGTTGCAACTTCCCTCACTTTGCAGGTGGCGCAGGAATCGACGATGAACGCCCAACTGGCGTTGGGAAGCGTGGCCGAATCTGTTGAGGTTGAGGCGAATGTTTCCATGCTGAATACGGAATCAGCGGCTCAGGGTACGGTCATCAGCCAGGAGAAGATCGGGGCGCTGCCCCTGAATGGGCGACAGTTCATCCAATTGGCGCTGCTGGTGCCGGGGGCCAATGCCGGCGGGCGGCAGGTGCAGCAAAACTCGGTACGTCTCAACCAGGTGGGGAGTATCAGTTCCTCGGGTGGACGTACCAACAACAACGCCTTCCTTTTGGATGGTGCTGCCAACACGGACCCGGATTACAACGCGATCAGCTACGTGCCAATCCTGGACACAATTTCTGAGTTTCAGGTGCAAACCGGACAGTTCAGTGCGCAGTACGGACGAGCTTCCGGCGCTCAAATCAACGTGGCGACCCGGTCGGGTGGGAACGATTACCATTTCGGCGCATGGGAGTTTTTGCGGAACCAGGAACTCGATTCGCGGCCCTTCAACTCCATCGTTTCGAAACTGGCCCGGAACCAGAGGAATCAGTTTGGCGGGACGGCCGGGGGGCGCCTGGTTCGCGACAGGCTCTTTTTCTTTGGCGGATATGAGGCGCTTCGGCTGCGTAGCGCAGGTGCCGTGCCGACAACCGTTGCAGTCCCGACAGGTTTGGAGCGAACAGGGGATTTCAGCCGACTGGCTGCGGGCATCTTCGATCCAGCCACCACGCGTGCCAATGGCAGCGCTTCGCTTCGCGATCCGTTTCCGGGGGGAGTGATTCCCTCGAGCCGGCTCAATCCGGCAACTCTTGCGGCGATGGCTGTGCTGCCACTCCCGAATGTTGGCACTGCGAACTTTGTGAATGGCAGCGAGGTGCAGCGGCAGGATTCGAATAACTATTCCATTCGAATGGACTACATCCTGAAAGCGAACATTTCGACGTTTGGGCGTTACTCTGTGTCGGATGAAAACAATGTTCTGCCGGATGTAGTCATCAATCGGTATCAGGTGGGAGGTGTGCGGGCGCAGAATGCCGCGCTGGGCAGTACTCAATCACTCGGCGCCAACAAGGCGAATGAAATTCGTTTCGGCTTCAACCGGTTGCGCTATCTGAATGGTCTGCCGGAGCCTGTCTTCACCGTGGGCGGGGCCAGCCAGGCTCTGCCTCGCTTTCTTCCTTCCGGCTATGCCACGATGGGTGGCGCCGGGGCCTACACGGGAACGCAGGGTGGGGGAACGGTACTGGCGCGGAACAACACCTACCAGATCTATGATAATTTCTCGTGGCAGCATGGCCGCCAGACTCTGAAATTTGGTGCGGATGTTATGCGGATCGAGTACAACCGATTCGAGAATCCGAATCCGCTGGGGACGTTCACGTTCACGAATGGCTACACAACCCGGACGGCGGCCAATGACAACACAGGCAGTGCGCTGGCCTCCATGCTGCTGGGGCTTACGACGCAGGCATCACGGACCATAGGGCCGAAAACGCTTTACGGACGGCAGAATTCTGCCGGAATTTACTTTCAGGATGACATCCGGCTTCGGTCGAATCTGACCCTCAACCTGGGGTTGCGGTACGAGGTTGCGCCGCCCGTTTCAGATAAGCACAACGGCCTGTCGAGCCTGGATTTCAGTAAGGTTCCCTCGCCGCAGGCAATCTTTGCGAGCGGGATTTTGGCGAGCGCCAGACCCACCTTGTTCGTATGCGGGTTGGGCGCGTATCCCGGAGGGTGCGCTTATACCGATAAAAACAATTGGGCACCACGTATCGGTGTGGCGTGGACGGTGATGCCCCGTACGGTGATTCGGGCCGGAGCGGGACTTTTCTACGCTTCAACGGATAATAACGGTCTGTATCAGATGGCGATTACGCTCCCCCGGAATATCTCGCAGTCTCTGACGGCCGGCAATTTCGTGCCTTCCATCACAAATTTCAATCCGTTCAGCGGGGCGGTAGTGGGAACGACAGCGGTTACGCAGGGCTCGATCGATCTGCACCAGAGGACCAGCTATTCGCCCCAGTGGTCGCTGACGATTCAGCGAGAACTGGCAAAGGATGTTTTGGTTGAAGCCGGGTATATGGCAACACTTGGAATCAAGTTGCAGCAGAATGTACAGCCGAACAACTCGCAGCCGGGGTCCGCGGCGGTAGATCCTCGCCGACCATATGCGGGACTTGTCTATGATGCGGGCGTCGTGTTTCCCTCGTACATTACTGTGCAGGGCACATCGGTGCCGGTTCAGCAGGTGAATGTCTATCAGATGTCGGCGCAGTCGAATTATCATGCGGGTTTTGTACGTTTGGAAAAGCGATTCGCGCGTGGATTCTCGCTTCTGAGTTCCTACACCTTCTCCAAAGCGATTTCAAATGCTCCCCAGTACCGGAATTCCGGTGGGGCGAATGGCTCTGAAAACTCTCCTCCGCAAAATTCTTACAATCTTTCAGCGGAAAGGGCGCTGGCGTCGTTCGATGTCCGGCAGAGGTGGGTGAATAGTTTTGTGTACGATCTCCCATTTGGTAAGGGGCGGAATCTCCTCTCGTCCGGCGTTGGCGGGATGGTGTTCGGAGGGTGGCAGGTCTCCGGGATTTGGTCGATGCAGGCGGGCTTTCCGTTCACGATCAATCTGGCGGGGGATACAGCGGGAATCGGGGGTGGAACGGGTGGAATTCTGATCCGGGCAAACCCTGTGGCCGGCCAGAATTATGTTTTGGACTCCGCGCAGCGCAGGACCGCGCGGTGGTTCAACACCGGAGCTTTTGTGGCTCCACCCGCGTTTCAGTTCGGTGCAATAGGTCGCAATACGGTTGTCGGACCGGGCCTGGTCAACGTGGACATCACGCTGGCTCGAACGATTCGGATTCGGGAGAAGCTAAGCGCTCAGCTTCGCGTGGAGTTTTTCAATTTGGCGAACCACCCCAATTACAATATCGTTGGTCGCATTATCAATCAGCCGAATTTCGGGAGCGTTTTGAACCAGCTGGATCCCCGCGTGATTCAGCTGGGGGTGAAGTTCAACTACTAGAAGTCGCGGAGGTTCTGCTTATTCATAGCGCAGGGCTTCAGTGGGGTTGAGCCTGGAGGCACGGTTAGCAGGGAGCATGCCGAAGACGAGGCCGACCAGCGAGGAAACGGCGAAGGCGATCACTATCGACCAGATCGAAATGGGGATTTTGATGTTGTCCACGAAAAGCTGGACGCTCAGGGGGCCGGCGACTCCTACGATGATGCCCACGACTCCTCCGGTCAGGCTGATCAGCGTGGCTTCCATCAGGAATTGGACCTGAATCTCGCGGCGGGAGGCTCCGATCGCCATGCGGACTCCGATCTCTCGCGTTCGCTCCGTGACCGTCACCAGCATGATGTTCATGATGCCAATGCCGGAGATGGCCAGCGCGATGGTCGAAACCAACACTAGGACCAGGCTCAGAATTCCGGCGATAGACTTCGCCGCGTCGAGGATGGCGTTGAGGTTCTCCACCTTGTACTTCGCTCCGGCACGATGGCGGGATTCGAGGAGTTGGGTCACTTGCCTTGTCAGCGGCTCCACGTCCTGCGGCTGGCGGACCTGAACGTACATTGGGTCAATCCGCTCTACGCGGATAAAGTACTGGAGGACCGTGATGGGAATCAGGACGGTCTCGGCGTTCAGTTCCGACTGCCCGAAACTCTCCACTTTTTCCTTGAACGTGCCGATCACGGTGAACTGCAGGCTGTGGATCTTGATCTTCTGGCCGATGGCTGCTTCCTGGCTGCCGTAAAGACGTTTGGCCAGCTTCTCGGTCAGCAGCGCTACCTTTTGGCGCAGCGTCACGTCGCCAGGTTCGAGGAAACGCCCGGCGAGCACGGCGAGATTCCGGACCGGCTGGTAATACTCGTCGGAACCGATTACCAGCAGGCGTTCCTCGCGGCCATCGATAAACATGGAGTCGATGTTGCTTTCGATACCGGTGGCGGCCACGATGCGATTGGCGAACTGTTCGCGGACGGCCTGGATGTCGGACATCTTGACGAAGTCGGCGTTGACTTCGGCAGAGGATTGCTGGGAGCCAACTTCGTAGGAGGCGAAGATCATGTTGGACCCTACGCCTTCAATCTGTTCGAGGATATAGCTTTGGCTGGTTAAGGAAATGGTGACGACGAGGATGACCGAAGCGGTCCCGATCATCATGCCGAGGCCCGTGAGCAGGGAGCGGACGGGGTTCTGGCGAAGCGCCTGCAGACTGAAGCCGAGGGCTTCTCCAAACCTCATTGGTCTACGCCCCCTGCGCCTTGCGCAGGAGCTTGAGGGCTTCCGAGCGCGGCGGGTCGTCGGGTGTCAGATTCGGGGCGGCGAGGTACTTCTTGAGCAGGTTACGGGCGTTTGCGAGGTCGCGGTTGGCCTTGATGAGAACCTCTGCTCGGGAAAAGAGAATTTTGGGTGAGGAAGGTGCCATTTTCTCGGCCTGCAGGAAGGCCTTTTCGCTCTCGTCCAGGCGGCCCCGGCGGGCCAGGAAAGATGCCAGGTCGAGAACACGACCGACCTCCATGGGGGCCCTGGCGACGGCTTCGCGGAGGTGCTCTTCGGCTTTCTTGTGTTCCTTCGTTTCTTCAGCTAAGCGGGCAAGGGCAAATTCCGCTTCTGCCGGGTCGTTTTTGGCAATCAGGGGGAGGAGTTTTCGGGCTTTGTCGTGGCCCCCGCCGATCATGCCGGGTGCCTCAATGTAGAACTCGAAGAGGTCGTTCAGGGCTTCCCGGTTACCTGGGTCCAACTGGACAGCCTTTTCAAAAGAGTCCCGTGTCTTGCCGGCGAGGGGCAGGGCACTCAGGGCGAAGGCGGTTTCCGCACGGCGGCCATAGGCGCGACCCAGCCAGGTCCAGGCCATGGAGTTTTGGGGGGCCTTGGCGACGGTTTTTTCGAGGGCGTCGCTGGCCTTCCTGAACTCCGCGTTCATGAGGTAAGCCCGGCCCATCAATTCCAGAGACTGGGCGGTTTCCGGCAGAGTGCGGAGAATGGCGATGGCACCGGCGTAGTCGGTCTTGCTGTAGAGCGCCAGAGCCTGATCGTAGCTGGTTGCTGCGGTCGCCTGGAAGGCGGCTGACAGCATCAGAATGTAGCGAAGTCCCCGCATACTAACGTTGTGGATGTTCAGAGGTTGGCTTTGGTTTCGACGGGGCCACGAAACATAGCGAACAGCTCCGACAGCGCGATCCAAAAGTTCAGGATGCCGAAGCCGCTGACTGTGCCCCGGAAGTAGGGATCGTTCCAGAGTTGGCGCAGCGGGATCTGGTACTGTCCGCGACCGAGAAGGGAAAGTGTATTGTCGGTCCAGGCATCGGTCCACGGATAGATCAGCAGAAACAGGCCAATTTCGAAACAAAACACGATGAAGACAACCGCTGTCAGACGGGAAAACCAGCTTGAGGCAGGAGGTGCCGGAGGCTCGTCCGCGGGCTCGGGATGTGGGTGCTCTTCATCCAGGGGAGTCATGACGGGAACATCTCCAGTTGTGTGCTCGCCAGAGGAGAAAAGAAGGCCATGTGTCCGATCGGGTCGAAACTCAGGCGGTGCTGTGGGGTAGGGCCGAATTTTCGGAGAGCAGCAATGTGTTCCGGGGCATGGTAGCCCTTATGATTCGCAAGGCCATACTCGGGATAAAAAGAGTCCCATGTCCGCATCATTTGATCTCTGTGGACCTTAGCCAGAATGGATGCAGCAGCAATGGCATGGCAACGAGCGTCGCCCTGAATGATGGGTTGTTGGGGAATAGAGATGTCGAGCGGGACGGCATCCACGAGGACGAAATCAGGTTGGCGAGAGAGACCAGCGATGGCGTTCTTCATGGCGAGGCGGGATGCCTGGTAAATATTGATACGGTCGATGGTTACGGCATCTACGGAGGCCACACACCACGAGACGGCCCGCTCGCGGATTCGTTCGGCCAGAATCACGCGTTTTTCCGCTTCTATCTGCTTGCTGTCGTTCAGACCCCGAATTGGAGCGTCAGGGGAGAGGATCACGGCAGCCGCCACGACAGCACCAAAGAGACACCCACGACCAACCTCATCGGCTCCGGCGACGTAGTGGTAACCGCGCACACGGAGCTCCGCCTCGAGCACGCCCTGGCACTTCCAGTTTTTTTCGGAGTGCAGGGGCGTGCCTTTGGGCATTTGGAGTTGAGAATTACGGGCGGGGAGCTTTGGTGGAAACGGTGGTGGTCCGCTCTTTCAGACGAGCAGCCTTGCCCTTGAGCGCACGGAGGTAGTAAATCTTCGCGCGGCGAACCTTGCCGGTACGAACGCGGTCGATGTGGTCAACGACGCTGGCGCTGAGGGGGAAGATACGCTCCACACCGTGACCGAAGCTGATCTTGCGGACCGTGATGGTTTCTCCCATCCCGGTGTTCTTGCGGGCAAGCAGAACGCCTTCAAACGCCTGGAGGCGTTCTTTGTCGCCTTCCTTGATCTTTACGTGGACACGGATTGTGTCGCCGGGGCGAAACTCCGGGGTGTCGGTTCTACGGTGCTTCGCGATGTATTTGGACAACAACTGGTTCTGCATTTGGGAAAACCTTGCCTGTTAGGGTGATCGGCGCGGCCGCAGACACGTGTCTGAAATGCGCGCTAATCCTCAAGTGTACTACACGAGGGTGCACCAGAGCGGGGCATTAGAGTTTAATGCCGGGGCCGCGTCCTGCTACCTCACGTCCCCCTCGTCCAGCGGGCACGGAATTCAGCATTTGCACCAGTTTATCGAGCAGGGCGGGGGTAATATCGGCCCGGATTGTAATGTTCCGGGTTTCCTGTTCGACCGAAATCCCATCCCAGAGTTTCAGCATTTCGGGCTGGTTTTCGGGGACACTGAGGCGCCCGAAACCGATCAGACCCTTGGCCATGTCGCGAAGTGCGATGGCGTCGGTATCGGTCGCAGTGGCTCCGCGGAGGTCGAGGCGCAAACCGGTCGCGAAGTCCGCCTGAAACCAGGACGACTTCATGCCGGTGAAGATTCTGGAGAAATCAATGCCTCCGGAGACTCCGCCCTTTGGGAGGACGCTGGCAAGAAAGCCCGCGAAGCCGGTTGAGACGCCCCACAGATTTGCGGTGGGCGCAACACCCTTCGACATAGCCAGAAGAGGCTGGGCGGCTTTGTGTTGGCCCCTGGTCCATTCATCGAGGGCGGCTTCCAGCGCCTTCAGTTCGCCGGCAGCTGCCAGAGTCTGGTCCAGAATGCAAAAGCCCGAATTTTCCAGGGTCCAGATGTTGTAGCTGCCGTAGCGAACAAGTTTGGCTTGGGACGCGGGGTTTGTGGTGAGTTTGAAGCGACCGCGCGCCAGCAGGACACTACCCTCCGGGGTACTGGCGTAGAGCAGTTCGCGAACGTCCCGTCGGGGATCAAAGCCCGTTTCCTCGGCGAACTTGTCGACCTGCGGCATGCGTTGCTGCTCCACAAGCTTTCGATAGAAGGCGGTTGCCTTCATCCGCTCCATGTTGACACCGACCAGCGAGGTGCTGCCGGGCGGCACCATACGGATGAGGACGTTGTCGATCCGGGGCTGAGCAAACAGGGTGGTGGCGGCGAAAAGGAGGAGAACAAGGCGCATTAGAAGCTCCGTTTGTTAAATCGCCAGAGCCCAAGGCCGAGGACCGCGATCCCGAACAGGCCGGTGCTCCAGACCGGCATCCAGCTCTCGACGGGCTGATTGAGGATGAGGTGCCGGATGATGATGCTGATGTCGGAAGTCTTGGGGAGCGTGTAGTAGAGAACACGGACCACGTCGCGGGACCATTCCGAACTCAGCAGGCGTTCGAGGGTGTTTTTCTGCGCCAGAATGGGCGTCAGGATCATGATGGCGAAAGTCACCATGATGGCGACCGCAGCAGAGTCCCAGATGACGCCGACGAGGACAATCACGGCGAGCAGGACGCTGAAGACAAAGATTGTACAGAGGCTGGAAATGAGGAAGCCAAGACCCCACACGCCGGTTTTGATGCCAAAGATCACCCAGGAGCCCACCACAAGGTAAAGGATGTTGGCGGCGACCACCAGCACATTGCCCGCGTAACGCCCTAAAAGCAAATGGGTGCGGGATACGGGTTTGGAGAGGAGCAATTCAATGCGCCCGGGTTCAAAGACAGAGGAGACCAGGCCGGCAGACGCAAAAACGGAGAGCGCCATGCCGGCGAAGTAGAGGACCATGGCAATGACGCTTTGCGTCTGCTGCACCAGGTTCTCCACGTTGGTGCTGGGGAGGCTGTTGCCAAAAATAGAGATGGTGGCGAGCGCGCCCTGGACGACGTCCACGCGCAGGATGAAGATCAGGAACAGGAGCAGGGCTGTGCAGCAGCCGAAGAAACCCCAGAAAATGCGGCGGGCGAAGGCTTCGCGGAAGGTGTCGCGGATGAGAGCCAGGGTTGCGTTCATTTGTCGGTGACGCCTTCCGGTTTTTCAGAAACGGTTCGGATGAAGACTTCTTCGAGCGTACTGCGAATGGCATTCAGCGATTCGATCTCGCATTGGTTGGCGCGGAGAGAATCGACGGCACTGTTGGCCTGTTCGCGGGTGCTGAACATGAGTTCCAGAAGGCCATGCTCCACGGAGTGGGCTTTCGACCGGGTGGCCAGTTCGGAGATCAGAGCTTCGGGAACTTCACAGGCGGTGACGCGGTAGCCTCCACTGCTGGTAAGGTCCTTCACGGAGCCGGAAAGCGAGAGCTTACCTTTTTGGATAATTGCGACGTCGTGGCAGAAGAGTTCGACCTCGGCGAGGAGGTGTGAGTTCAGGAAGATGGTGACCCCCTGTTGTTCGAGAGCCTGGAGGACATCGCGGATCTGTTTGCGTCCGACGGGGTCGACACCATCGCTGGGTTCGTCGAGGACGAGCAGGCGGGGGGCGTGGAGCATGGCCTGGCCGAGGCCGACGCGTTGCAGCATACCTTTGGAGTATTTGCCGAGCCGTGTATGCCAGGCTCGTTCGTCGAGGCCGACGGTGGTCAGCATTTCGGGGATTTTGCGTTTGCGGCTGGCCGAATCCATGCCGGAAAGCGCGCCGTAGAAATCGAGCATGCCCCAGCCGGTCATATAGGTGGGGAAACGGTGGTTTTCGGGGAGGTAACCGACGGAGCGACGGGAGGAGGCGTCCTGCGCGTGACGCCCGAAGATACGGGCGGTGCCCGACGTGGGGTGGACGCTGGAAAGCAGCATCTTGACGAACGTAGTTTTGCCCGCTCCGTTGGCACCAAGGAGGCCAAAAGTGCAGCCTTCGGGGACCTGCAGGGATACGTTATCGACCGCGCGGAGTTCGGTGTTGGCCCAGCGGTTACGGAAGACGCGGGTTAAACCTTCGGTTTCAATGGCGAAGCCGGATTTATTATTGATCGCGAAGCCGGACGCCACAGACGGCGACACCGGTCTTTGTCAGGGCCTGCAGGAAATTTGTGAACATGCCGTAGAAGACCTGTTCGGTGAGTTGCATCTTTCCCGGCAGGCGGAAGGTGGCGGGTAATTCCCGTGAAATCCGCACGCGCAAGCCACCGTTCACGGGTTTACCGGCCCGGTCGCGCTTGTTGGCAATGCTGATGGGCGTCTGGAGAACGGCGCCGGTGCGGCCATCCACGTAAAACTGGCAACGTGAGAACCACCCCAGGTTCGCCGGGTCGGAGGCATCAAAAAGCAGCAGGGGGACGCTGTGATCCTTGATGGCCAGGTCGACAATGATGCTACGGTCAGAATCCTGGATGCTGGCCTCAAATCCATATTGGGAAGCGGCTGCGCTGATCAGTTCAGCTTCCACTTCGAGGAAAAGAAACTTAAAACGGCCTGCCTGAAGAACCTGCATAATATTTACGCGCTGAGTGAAGCGCAAGCCTCCGCGAGGGTGTCGGTAAATGCGATGACCGTATCGACGCGGGTGATGTGGAAGACACTGCGCACCAGACCCTTGGTACCGGCAACGCGACAACTGCCCCCCGCCTTGTGCAGGCTGGTTACGGAGTGGATGAGCTGGCCGATGCCGGCCGAATCGATGTAGCCGAGTTCGCTCAGGTCAAAAACTACCTTGCGGGCACGCTCTGCCACCAAAGTGGAGACGATGGCTTCGAAGCTGCCATCTCGCCCCAGCGTCATCTTGCCGGCAAGGGTGACCACCGTGATATCCGGTTCAATTACGTAGGTAGACAGACTCAATGACATGGTGTACTTCAGGATACCAGGTTCACGCGAGTTCCGGTACCTGATCGCCTTCACCCGGGGCGAGGAACAGATTTTCATCGAGCCGATGCTGGCGTGTGTACATATCCCAATACCGGCCCTGCCGGGCGAACAGCTCGTTGTGCGTACCTTCTTCCACGATATTGCCCCCTTCAATCACGAGGATCTGGTGGGCGCGGCGAATGGTAGAGAGGCGGTGGGCGATCACAAAAGTTGTGCGGCCCTTCATGAGGTGGTTGAGGCCTTCCTGGATCATGGCCTCCGACTCGGAATCGAGGCTGGAGGTGGCTTC
Organism: Terriglobia bacterium; assembly: GCA_010084195.1. Classification (GTDB taxonomy): domain Bacteria; phylum Acidobacteriota; class Terriglobia; order Bryobacterales; family Bryobacteraceae; genus BOG-234. Next base: position 22,464 of record RGPS01000013.1, on the reverse strand, counting down.
ATCCAGGATCAGGATTCTGGGGTTTGCGAGGATGGCGCGGGCGATGGATAGTCTTTGGCGCTGACCGCCGGAGAGCTTCACGCCCCGTTCGCCGACGATGGTCGCATAGCTGCTTTCCATCTTTTCGGCGAATTCGTCCACGCGGGCGATGCGGCAGGCTTCGAGGAATTCGGCTTCGGTCGCCTCCGGGCGCGAGAACATGACGTTGTCGCGAACAGAGCCGTCGAAGAGAAATGTCTCCTGCAGCACGACACCCAGGTTACCGCGATAGCTACCGAGTTTGAGTTCATTGAGGTTCTGGCCATCCACCGTGATGGTGCCGCCAGTGGCTTTGTGAAACGCCGCAATGAGGCCAATAGTAGTGGACTTTCCGGAGCCGGAAGGTCCGACGAAAGCCGTTACCGTGCCTGGCCTGGCATGGAACGAGATGCCGTGGAGAACCTCTTTGCCCTCGGCGTAGGAGAACTTTACATTCTGGAATGCGACATCGCCGAGGATGGTGCCGGACGTGAGAACCCTCTCCGGATCCTCATCTTCCGGGCGTTCCATGAGAACATCGTGGGTCCGCTCGAGGCCTGCGAGCGCTTCGGTAAGCTGCGTTCCGATGTTGACGATGCCAATAATGGGGGCGACGAGGAAAGCCAGGAAGGCTACAAATGTCACGTAGCCGCCGAGCGTCATGCTGCCGGCAGCGATTTCCTTGCTGCCAATGTACATCACCAGGGCACCTACAAAACCCATCAGAATGGTGGCTGACAGGGACATGAGGGACATAGCGGTGAGACTGCTGCGGACATTCTCAAACAGTCGGTTCACGCCGAGGCTGAAACTCCGGGCTTCTCGTTCTTCAGCGTGGTAGCCCTTAATGACACGAACGCCACCCAGGGACTCGGTCAGGCGGCCTGAAACCTCGGCGTAGATCTTGCTGCGTTCGCGAAAAATGGGCCGGATTTTTTTGAAGGCACTACCCATCACCAGGGCGAATGAGACTACGATCGCGAAGGCGATTCCTGTCATGAGGGGGCTGATGCGCAACAAAAATATGAGGGATGCGACGGCGGTCAGAATCCCGCCAAAGAACTCGATGATGCCGGTTCCAATCAGATTTCGGGCACCTTCCACGTCGCTCATGATGCGGGAAACAAGCTGGCCGGTTTTGTTGGAGTCGTAGTAGGTGATCGGGAGTCTGCCGATGTGTTCCTGAACTTTCTGGCGAAGTTCGGCGATCACTTTCTGGCCCTCCACAGAAAGCAACTGGGAGACGGTAAAAGCGCATAAGGCCTGAATGGCAGTGGCACCGAGAACAGCCAGAGTCAGCGGCACAAGATTTTGAAAGTGGTTCTTGCCGATAATTTCGTCAATCAGGTAGCGCGAGGAGAGGGGCAAAACAAGACCGCAGATGCGGCCAATTACAATCAGAACAAAGCCACCAAGCAGCAGATTTCGCCGGGGGACTACAAGGGACCGGACTTCCGGCCAAATCTTTCGAAGGCGTTCTGTGGGGGGCTTCTTCGCCTTAGTCGGGCCGGAAACCGGCGCAGCAGTCATATCTGTATTGTGATGCGTCCGTCCGCCCCGAGGACTCAAACGGGGACTCAGGCCAGATGAAAGCCGCACCTTGGCTAGTTCTGGCCGCCGCCGATGTAGTATCCGGGGCGGGTTTTGCAGATCAGGTCGGAGCGGTTTGCGACCACCTCGATGTTGTGATAGCCACCCTCAGCACCATTGGAAGGCTTGTAGCTGATCATGTAGTGGCTGTGGAGTTCGGTACCGATCCGCTGTACGGCGTCTTCCAGACCCTTTTGGCGGAGGAACATGAACTCATGCCCGCCGGTAGCGCGCGAAAACTGGGTGGCTGCGTCTTTAATGAAAATCCCCTTGGCATCGATGTAGATTTCTTTGAGCAGGGGAACAAACTGGGCCCGGTTTTGTTGGCCGAAATTCTGTTCCATCGTTGTGGGGGTGTTGGCCATGCCCATCGGGGCGCGCATCGCGCTGGCATCCATGCGGGGGGCTACGCCGTCGGGGCGCTTTTCTGTGAGGCGGACGGCCAACTGGGTGATATCGACGTTGTAGATGATGACGTTTTGCAGGGTGGCGTCCATCAGGGCAGTCTTGAGCCTGATTTCGCTGCCGTCATCCCGGGTTTCGCTCACGACGAGGATGATTCTGCGGTTGCTCCTGGGGCGGTTCCGGAGCATGTAGACACCGCGGTCGACGGCGTCGATCATGCGGCTGCCGGAACTGCCGGGCTGGATGCGATTGATGGCGAGTTTGACCTTGTCGGGGTCGTTGGTGAAGTCCTGGGTGACCATGATGCGGCCATCGAATTTGAGAACTGCGGCCTCGCCCTGGATACCAATAATGCTCTGAACTAATGAACCTAAATGCCGGATCTGGGGGAGGATCGCTTCCACACGGGAAGAGCACTCGATGGCGATGACGAGCGAGATGGGTTCGTAGGACACGTCCACCTGAATGTTCTGCTCCTTGCCGTTGTCGAAGAGGCGGAACTGGTGGGGTTGCAGGCCGTCAACAATGTTGCCGCTTTGGTCAGTGACGAGGACCGGTGCGACGATGTTGGTGACGGAGGTCTTGATGATGGGCGTTTCGATGTCCACCGTCAAGCCACCTTGTGGGGCCTGGGCGAATACGGCCACTGCCAGAAATGCCTGCGATGCCAACGTCAATAGCTTCATGCCATCTCCTCTGGTTCTAGTGACCAGTGCGTCCATTGATCAGGTCCAGCACGTGGGGGACCAATCCCAAAATAGCATCGAGAGACTCTACCGCGCCTTTCGGAGAACCGGGCAGGTTTACGATGACGCACCCGTTGCGGGTTCCGGCCAGAGCGCGGGAGAGTACAGCTTTCGGTGTGGATTTGAGGCCGGACGCCCGCATTAGCTCGCCAAAGCCGGGGATTTCCCGCTCGATAACGTCGCGGGTGGCCTCTGGGGTGATGTCCCTGGGGGTGACGCCGGTACCGCCGGTGGTGAAGACGGCAGTCTCGGGCGTGGCGGTGAGTTCTTTGAGCACGGTGGCGATCTGGTCGCGCTCATCGGGAGCGAGGCGATGGGAGATGACTTCAAATCCGGAGGCCTTGAGGCGTTCCACCACGGCGGGGCCGGAGCGGTCTACTCTTAGACCCTCGAAGGAACTATCGCTGATGGTGAGGACGGCGGCGCGAGTCACCTTTTGAAGTCCCCGCTCTTGCCGCCGGTTTTCTCCAGCAGCCAGATATCCTGGATCTCGATGCGTTTGTCGAGGGCTTTCGTCATGTCGTAGAGGGTGAGAGCGGCGACAGAAGCAGCAGTGAGAGCTTCCATTTCGACGCCGGTTTGCGCGAAAGTGGTGGCGGTGGCGATGACCCGAATGCCGTCGGCTTCGATGGTGGTTTCCACGTCGGCGAAGGACAGGGGCAGGGAATGGCACATCGGAATCAGGTCCGAGGTCCGCTTGGCGGCGAGGATGCCGGCGACTTTGGCGACGGCGAGAGGATCGCCCTTGGGATTATTGGGCAGGGCAGCCAGGACCTCAGCCGACATTTTCACAAAGGCGTGGGCCTTCGCGGTGCGGCGGGTTTCCTGTTTTGCGCCCACGTCCACCATGCGGGCGTTTCCGGCTTCGTCGTAATGCGAGAGTTGGGTCATTTGGGTTCGTTATTTCAGAAGTACGGGAATCAGGTCACCGGCGGTATAGTCGGCCTGGTCGGAATCGACAACCATGTAGGCATTGGCGAGGCACAGAGAGGGCACGTCGCCGGAGCCCTGCCAGGCCACAGGTGTGACTTCGGTGCAACTGAGAATGGCCGGGAGAAAGCGGGTCAGCCCTGGCTTGTGGTGGAAGGGTTGAGTGAGTTTGGCCAGGGTGAGGTACAGGGGAGCGTCGGTGGCTCCGCTGAGCAGTTCGATGGCGGCCCGGGCGAAGATTTCGAAGGTGACCATGGTGGAGGCGGGGTTACCGGGGAGGCCGAAGAAGAACTTCCCCTGGGCGCGGCCAAAGACGAGGGGCTGGCCAGGCTGGATGCGGACGCGGTCGAAGAAAAACTCGGCTCCCAGCGCGGCGAAGGCCGGTTCCACGACATCGTATTTGCCGGCGGAGACTCCGCCCGAGAGGACGAGGAGATCGGCCTGCAGACCCTGTTCGATGAGGGCACGGGTTTCGGGTTCGGTATCAGGGGCGATGGGCAAAATCACCGCTTCGCCGCCGGCACGTTCCACCTGGGCAGCCAGAGACTGGGCGTTGGAGTTTCGGATTTGCTGGGGGGCGGGTGTCTGGTCGACTTCCACGATTTCGTTGCCGGTGGCGAGAATGGCGACTCGGGGTTTGCGGTAGACCTGCACCGTGGGGTGTCCGGTGGACGCGAGAAGGGCTATTGCGGGGTAGTCGATACGCGAGCCTGCGGCAAGCAGAGGGGTGCCTTGCAGCGCCTCGCAGCCGCGTGGGGCGATGTGCGTGCCTGGTGTCATGATGCGGTCGGTGGTGACGGTGTCACCGGAGACTGTGCAGTGTTCAATCATGACCACGCAGTCTGCGCCTTCCGGCATTGGTGCTCCGGTCATGATTTCGACGGCGGTGCCTGAGGTCACGGTGCTGGGGAAAACGGCACCGGCGGCGACTTCACCGATGATTTGGAAGGTTCCAGGCAGGTCGGCGGCGCGGACAGCGAAACCATCGCGGACGGAACGGTGGAAGGGCGGCAGATCACGATCTGCGGCGATGTCTTCGGCGAGGATGCGGAGATGCGCCTGGCGAAGCGGAACCGATTCGATGGGGGGGAGGAAGCCTGCGTTGCGAACTTCGCGCAGAACGGTTGCTCGGGCATCGGCGAAGGAGAGAGTAGGCACCGAGTATCAGTTTAGCGGTTTGCCGGTGAGGAGCTGTGCGAGTACGGGAAGCGGGACTGAAATCGTCGTCCATACTTTCTGGAGGATGCGGAGGTGCGCCTGGCGAAGCGGGAGTCTTCGATAGCGGGCTGAAGGCCGCCGCTGCGGACTTCGCGCCAAGCTGTTGGCTTGATCTGGCTTCGGCGTATGAGCGCGCAGGCCGCGAGCAGCAGTTTAATTTAACGGTTTGCCGGTGAGGAGCTGTGCCAGCACCGGGAGCGGGACGGCTCCCTCTTTGAGCGCCCGGTCATGGAAGTCGCGAAGGGTGAAGTTTTTGCCGTTCGCTGTTACATGCTGGCGGACGCGCAGCCAATCGCGCCAACCGGTGAAGTAGGTGGGTAGCTGGGTGGAAGATAACTTGGCCCGCTGGAGTTTCGCGACGGCTTCTTCGTGTTCCTGAAAGGTGAGGTTTTCCATTAGATTCATGGCCTGATCGTCGGTCATCCGGTTGGTCTGGAGGCGGATATCGAGGATGGCGTTGGCATCGACGCGGAGTTCCTGTTTGTACATGGTGAGGCGCATTTCGGGGGCCTGGTCGAGATAGCCTTCGTCGAGCATGACCTGGGTGATGTATTGGGCCCAGCCTTCAACATTGGGGCCGTTGGCGAAGACGGCGCGTAGGATGCGGCGCTGTTTGGGTTCGACTGCGTTGGCGAATTCGCCCTGCACGTAATGGCCGGGCATGGCTTCGTGGACTACCAGGAGGCGGAGGTTCCAGGCGTTGTATTCGCGCAGTTTGGATTCGACGCGCTCTTTCGACCATGTGGCGGGGACGGGCGTGATCCAGAAGAAGGCTCCCAGGTTCGGTTCCAGAACCGGGGCAGGGTTGAAGCCGCCCACTCCGTAAATGCCCCGGAAGAATTCAGGGGTGGGGATGACCTGGAGGTTGGCTCCGGCGGGCAGGGTGAGCAGGTTTTTCGACTGGGCGAAATTGCGGGCTTCCTCCAGATATTTACCGGCGTCGGCGAAGTAAGATTGGGGCGTAGAGTGGTCCTGCGCGATATGGTCGAGGACTTCGCGGATGACTTTATCGGTGTCGTTTGAATGGGCCGGGAACCACTTGCTGTGCAGCGGCGTTGCGAGTTCCAGCATGGTGTTGCGGACGGCCTTGAGGCGGCCTTCGGCGTCGGCGAGGACCTGATCCGGCGTGCGGTCGGTGGCGAGGGCGAGTTTAAATTTCGTGGCGTATTTGTCGGTCCCGAGGCGCCAGTCGGCGCTGCCTCCGCGCCTGCGGTTGGGGAGATCAGTCTCCAGAAAACGGCTGAAGGCCCGCAGGGAATCGAGCGCGGTGGAGGCGGCGGCGTCATACGACGATTTCAGGCTTTCGGGGACGGCTTCACGAAGTGTTTTGTCGACGAGGGCGATGTTGCCCTGGTTCTCTTCTTTGGCTACCTCGATCCAGATTTGGGGGGAGTCTGCAAGCTGACGGCGGGCGGTATCGAGGAAGCCGGGCAGTTTTTCCATGCGGGCAATGATGTGACGGAAGCGCTCTTCCTTTGGCGCATATTCGAGAACCATGGGGTTGAACAGCGCGGTGCCCACCAGTTCGACATAGGTTTGCGGGCTGTGCTGCCAGGTTTGGGCGATGTCCGTGTCGAAAAGCGCCAGGCCGATTTGGGTGGCGATCACTTCATAGTCGGCACGATCTTCGGGCGACAGGGCATCCTTGTCGAACTCCGTCATGCGCTTGTGCAATTCCACCAAATAGTTGCGCTGCTTCTGGATGGAGGGGAAGCGGAGATCGTCCAGTTCGGTGTCGAAATTAGTTTTCTCGAACTGGTGCAGGCCCTGAGCTGAGGCGTTGACGGGATTGAACGACAGGATCTTCCAGGTGGCTTCGTTTGTCAGCTTTGAAAACTCCGCCGCCGGTTTGCGGGAACAGGCACCCATCGCTAACAGGGCCAGTACGATTACAAAAGTGCGCATGGGGTGAATTATAAGCTTGGGAAAGACAAAGTTGCGTCTCGGGAGGGAGAGTGAGACGGGGCCCCGCAAATTCCGACGTGACTACGGATGCCTGTTTCGGGAGCCGAGCCAGGTAAACGCGCCCACGGCGAGGCCGGCAAGAAGACCGAAGGCCGTCGTATAGGGCACGGTCGCTCCCGTGGGCACCACCACGGGAAAGCCGGCGAGTTCGGTAACTTCCTTGCCGTCGGCCCGGACGTTGGAGCTTTTTGCCAGAGCGGCTACCTGCAGAGCCAGGTCGCGGGTCATATCCATGGCCACTCCCGCAACTTCGTCTTCGTACCGGACAGAGAGGCCATTGAAGTGGCCAGGCAGAGTGGCGAACTCGATGTGCGTGCCTTTTCGAAGTCTCTCGATGATGTCATCAAGCGGGTCGGCGGAGAGCATTTCGCGGAGCCGGGCGTTACCGGCAATGAAGGCAGAGAGCTCTTCGGCGGACATCGCCCGGGCAGCTGCAGAGTCCGCCAGCGTGTGCGACTCGCGGTCATACATATCCTGGGGAAGCCCTGCAGGGCGGATGAAGCGGAGCGTGGCGTGGGCTTCGTAGTTATGAGGAACGGCCAGGCCGACGAAGAAGCCGGTCAGGGCACCCGTCATCGCCAACATCCCTGTAATTCGAAGGCTCATGTCTGGACGCTCATGTGGGATCTAGGTGCGGTCGGTGGAGTAACACACGGAAGTCATGTTGCACTCGCTGCATTTTGGTTTCCGTGCAACACAGGGTCCGCGGCCATGGTGGATCATTTGGTGCGAGAACTGAATCCATTTGTTCTGCGGGATGATCTTCATCAGGTCCTGTTCGATTTTGACGGGGTCGGTATTTTTTGTAAGGTCGAGGCGATTGGACAGGCGCTGGACGTGGGTATCGACGACGACTCCGGAGGCGATGCCGAAGACGGTACCGAGGACGACGTTGGCGGTCTTACGCGCGGCACCAGGGACGGTGACCAGCTCTTCGATGGTCTTCGGGACCTCGCCGCCGTACTCATTGAGGATCCGGTTGGCGGCGCCGACCAGCGATTTGGCTTTGTTGTTGAAGAAGACGATGGACTTGATGTCTTCGGCCAGGACTTCGGGGCGAACTGTGGCGAAGTCCTGGAGGGTGGGATATTTGGCGAACAGGCCCGGCGTGACTATGTTGACGCGGACATCGGTGCACTGAGCCGAGAGTATGGTGGCGGCGAGCAGTTCCCACGGATTGGTGTGATGGAGGGCGCAGGTGACGTTGGGATAGGCTTCGTCGAGGAGTTCGAGGATGCGTTTGACGCGCGCTTCCCGCTCTGTTTTATTTTTGGGTTTTTGGGCGGAAGGCATTTGTGAATTTTGGAGCCTATTCGTATCGTAGAACCTCGACTGGTGTGACGCGGGTTGCGTTGCGTGCCGGGTAAAGAGTTGCGGCCAGGCTGACGCCCATCGCGGTCGCCGCGACCCAAATGCCATCCCATTTTCCGGGCTCGAACGGGACAAAGCTGAGGGCGTAAATCGATTCGTCGAGGGGGATCCAGCGGTAGGTATTGGCGAAGTGACAGAAGAGATAGGCGATCAGCAGGCCCAGCAGCGTTCCCAGGGCTCCGATCAGGGCTCCCTGCAGCATGAAGATCCGTCGAATCTGCGCCCGTCGGGCACCCATGGCCATGAGGACGGCAATGTCTTTGCTGCGGGTGAGCACGATGAGGGTCAGCGTAATGAGGATGTTGAGGGCCCCGACGAGTTCGATGAGGCCGATGGTGATTGCCGTGACAATGCGCTCCATCTTTAGTGCGTTGAGCAGGCCCTTATTTTTTTCCTGCCAATTCGTGGCCACGTAGCGGGGCCCTGCGACCCTTGCGGCTTGGAGGCCTACCGATTCAGCCAGATAAATATCGTCGACGCGGAGCTCGATCTCGTTCACCACATTGCCGATGCCGAGCAACTTCTGGACCGAAGCCATGGGGGCATAGGACCAGATCTGGTCGAGTTCGTAGAAGCCGGATTCGAAGATTCCGACGACCCGGAAGCGCTGAGATTTGGCTTCCGGACCGAAGGGTGTGAGATTGCCCTGGGGGCTCATCAGGGTGACGACGCTGTTGAGCACGGCCCCGGATTCGTCAGCCAGGCGTGACCCCAGGATGACTCCGGGGAGGCCGTTGTCGTCCTCCGTCAGACGGTCAACGGAGCCGGCTTTCAGCTTACGCAGAAGATCATTGGTAGCCAGTTCACTCTTCACGTCGATACCCTTGACGATGGCTCCCTTTGCGGCTTTGGGGCCGCTCAGAAAGACCTGGTCATAGATTGCGGGTGATACGCCGGTGACATGCGGCAGTTTGCCCAGCAGCGGGGATAGTTGCTTCCAGTTAGCAATGCCCTCGCCTGGTTCCTTTTCCACGATATCGACGTGCGACGTGGCCCCGAGCAGACTTCGCTGGAGGGTTCCGCGGAAGCCGTTGTTGACAGCGAGCGCGATCACCAGAGCCATAACGCCCGCTGCCACTCCGGCGATTGAAATCACGGTGATGACGGGGATTACCTTCTCCCCGCGCCGGGCACGGAGATAGCGACCCGCTACCGTGAGTTCAAAGGATGCCAACTTAGCCCTCAGACAGCTTGCGGAGCTTCGCCGCCATGCCGATTTCACCTTCAGGGCGGAGCAGCGGGAACAGGATGACGTCACGGATGGACTGGCGATTGGTCATCAGCATCACGATGCGGTCGATGCCGAGACCCTCGCCGGCAGTGGGGGGCATGCCGTATGCCATGGCGCGCAGGTAGTCTTCGTCCATCTGGTGAGCCTCGTCGTCACCGCGTTCACGCATGTCGAGCTGGCCGTCGAAACGCTTGCGCTGTTCGATGGGGTTGTTGAGCTCGGTGTAGGCGTTGCCGATTTCCATGCCGGCGACGATGATTTCGAAGCGGTCCACCATGGTGGGGTCGTCGGGGTTGCTGTTGGCGAGGGGGGACACCTCGATGGGGAACTCGTAGATGATGGTGGGCTGGATGAGCTTCTTCTCGGCATGAACCTCGAAGAGATGGGCAAGACCTTCGCCGGGCGTCGCTTTGCCGGTGAAAGAACGAAGCCATTCGGGGTCTCGGACCTGGTGCGCGGTCGGTTTGTCGTCACCGTCCCAGAATTCAATCACGGCTTCGCGCATGGTCATGCGGCGGATGTTGCCGAAATCGAGATCGACCTCGCCGAACCGGACGACCGGGCTGCCGGTGGAGTCAATGGCGATGGTCTTCAGCATCTCTTCGGTGAAATCCATCAGGCCCCGGTAGTCGGTATAGGCCTGGTAGAACTCGACCATGGTGAATTCGGGGTTGTGGCGGGTGGAGATGCCTTCATTGCGGAAGTTGCGGTTGATCTCGTAAACGCGTTCGAGGCCGCCCACGATGAGGCGCTTGAGGTAGAGTTCGGGCGCGATGCGGAGATACAGATCGAGTTCGAGCGTGTTGTGGTGGGTGACGAAGGGTCGCGCGGCGGCACCGCCGTAGATGGCCTGCATCATGGGGGTTTCCACTTCGATGAAGCCCCGGTCTTCGAGTTGCCGGCGGATGGAGGAGATGACTTTGGCGCGGGTGACGAAAACATCGCGGACTTCGCTGTTTGAGATCAGATCCAGGTAGCGCTGGCGATAGCGGGTTTCCACGTCTTCCAGACCGTGGAACTTTTCGGGCATGGCGAGGAGGGTTTTGGAGAGGAATTCGAGAGATTCCACATGAACGCTGAGTTCGCCGGTACGGGTGATGAAGAGGTAGCCTTCGGCTCCGATGATGTCGCCGAGGTCGAGCAGGCTGAAGAGGGCGTAGTCGCGCTCCGGGACGGCATCCTTGCGGACGTAGAGCTGCAGGCGGCCACCATTCTGCTGGATGTGCATGAAGCCGGCCTTGCCCATGCGGCGGACGGTCTGGATGCGACCGGCGATGCGGACGCGAACCGCTGGCGGCTGGCCTTCGGGCGTCAGTTCCTCGGCAGCCTTGCCGGTAAAGTCGCGGAGGATGTCCGGAACGGTGTGGGAGAAGTCGAAGCGCTTGCCAAAAGGCCTGTAGCCAAGGGCTTCAATCTCATTCACGCGCGCGGCACGCGCTTCAAACAACTCGTCTTCCAGCGACAAAAGGGGGGCTCCGATCCAATCTCTAAATCTGCAACTGAGGGGTAATCCGCTATTATAAGTGTTCGTCCCCCTGAACCTTTTTGACGCGCGCCATTTCCATCGTTATTCCGGCCTATAACGAAGAGTCCCGGCTCCCCGAGACTCTGCGCAAAATAGAGACATACTTCGCTACCGCAGCCTGGGAGCAGCACGAAATTATCGTCGTGGACGATGGTTCCAGAGATGCCACTGTTGCCGGAGCCAAGGCTTTTGCGTCGGAACATCTGAACATTCGGGTTCTGAATAACCCTGGCAACCGAGGCAAAGGGTATTCTGTGCGCCACGGCATGCTGGACGCGAAGTTTGACTGGTGTCTATTCAGTGACGCCGATCTCTCTACTCCGATTGAAGAACTGGACAAGCTGTGGTCTGCGATTGTTCGGGAGGACGCTCAGGTTGCGATTGGTTCCCGGGCTTTGGACAGGTCATTGGTAGGCGTTCACCAGTCCGCGTTTCGGGAGGCATCGGGGCGTTTTTTTAACGCGGTGATGCGGCTGACGATTGGGTTGCCCATCTCGGATACCCAGTGCGGATTTAAGCTGTTTCGTCGTGATGTGGCGCGAGAGGCTTTCAAACGGCAGACTCTGGAGCGCTGGGGGTTCGATGTGGAAGTGCTCTTCATCGCCAGCCGTCTGGGTAACCGTATCGCCGAGGTTCCGGTTCGATGGGATAACGCGGAGGGCAGCAAGCTCAGTATCTGGAGCGGTGCCACTGCGTTCTGGGAACTGGCAAAAGTAAGGATCAACAGCCTTCGCGGGCTCTATCGCTAAAAAAGCCATGGCTCACTCACCGCAACACCATGTATTTACTCCCGGAACTACCGGTGCCACGCTGCTGTTGCTTCACGGCGAAGGCGGCGATGAGAAGGATTTTCTGCCGATCTATCCGGCGATTGCTCCTGGCGCAGCGGCGCTGAGTCCCAGGCTTTCGCCTTTGAGTGCGGAGGCGGAGGAGGTGGTTGCAGATGCTGCGGCGTTTGCGCACTGGCTGGGGCACGCGATTGAGGAGTACAAACTGGATGCGGGGCGAATTTTTGCGCTGGGGTACGGGGATGGCGCAAATCTGGCCTCGGTTCTGATTTTGTTGCATCCCGGGATGCTGGCGGGCGCGATTCTGTTGCGGCCGCAGCGCGTGGTGGAGCCGAACCCGTTGCCGAAGATTTCGAGTCTGCCGATTCTGGTGGCGGGTGGGGAAGGGGATGCGACGATGCCGGCGGGGGAATCTGAACAGTTGGCACGTTTGCTGTCGCATGTTGGTGCCGATGTGGATTATGCGGTCGCAGAAACCGGGCACGATTTGAGTCCGTCGGATTTTTCGATGTGCAAGCTGTGGCTTAGTGAGAAGCTCGCGTGAAAATCCTGAGGCGGACGGCCCTGGCATCAGTGGCGGTTGGGCTTCTGGGCGGGAGCGTTGCTGAATGTGAGACGGCTGAATGTGAGACGGCTGCAGGCGAGCGCGGCACGATGTACGGGTTAATCGGCAAGATGAAAGCCGTGGCGGGAAAGCGCGACGACTTGGTCGCTATTCTGCTGGCAGGGGTGAGTGCAATGCCCGGGTGTCTCAGCTACGTGGTGGCGAATGATCCTGGGGATGCTGACGCGCTCTGGGTTACTGAGGTCTGGGATTCCGAAGCCAGCCACAAAGCTTCACTGGAACTACCCTCGGTCAAGGGGGCAATCGCAAAAGGGCGTCCGCTCATTGCTTCGTTCGGTGATTATCACATCACGCAGCCAGTGGGCGGCTTCGGGATTAGCTCCAAACCATAGGTTGGCAGTCAGGCCGACAGACGCCATCTCGGCGAAGGCGGTCTTGCAATCGGGCATACAAGTTCACCTCGCAAGACGGGTTCGAAGTCGATGACCTGGTCGGTGGCGTCCTCGAACGCCGCCCGCAAGTGCCAGGGCGATCCCAAAGGCTGTAACTCGGCAGATTCTGTGAGTCATGGGTGTCTCTTGACCTGCTGGGTGGCCCGAAGCCAGCCGCGCCCAGGCTGTTTCCAGCAATACTCCCGCACAGAATCCATATAACGCCCGGCGGACGCGCTGTCCGCTCTCGCGGGCAATCGGCGACTCGGAAATAAGACTTGAGAGTCATCCGGGGATGCCCAAGCCGGAATGCTTCCCGAGGTCCTACTGCAGGATGGGCAGGACTTCGTTCATGGCCCCTTGTCGGTAGCCTTCCAGATCCAGCGTTACGTACTTGTATCCGAGAGCCTTGAATATGGCAGTGAGCTTGCCGCTCATTTCGAGGTTCAGGGCTTTTGGCAGCTCTTCGCGGGCAATTTCGATGCGGACGAGTTCTCCGTGGAATCGAGTCCGGAATTGGCGGAAGCCGAGGGCCTTTAGTTCCTCTTCACCCACCTCTACGGTCTTTATGTTCTGGATGGTGACGGGCGTTCCGTAGGGAATTCTGGAGCTCAGACAGGCGGCTGCCGGACGGTCCCAGGTGGGCAGACCGGCTTCGCGGGATAGCTCCCTGATTTCGGCCTTGGTCAATTCCACATCCACGAGGGGGGCCTTGACGGAATGTAGTTTGGCCGCGCGCTGGCCCGGGCGATAGTCGCCGAGGTCGTCCTGATTGACGCCGTACACAATGTTGGCCAAACCACGTTGCAGCCCGACCTGCTCCAGGACGGTGAAGAGTTCGTCTTTGCAGTGGAAGCAGCGGTTGGCGTCGTTGCGGATGTAGTCGGGGTTTTCGAATTCGCGCGTTTCCACGTACTCATGGCGGATGCCGAACTGTTGGGCGAAAGCTTCGGCGTCGGCTTTGTGGGAGGCTGGAATGGAGGCCGAATCTGCGGTAATCGCGACGGCACGATCCCCGAGGGCTTCCCTCGCGGCCCACGCAAGATAGGCGGAATCAGTCCCGCCCGAGTAGGCGACGATGACGTCGCCCATGTCGCGCAGCAGTCCGATCAGTTTTTCCTGTTTGGCTTGCGGCGTCATATTCTCATTTTAGGCGGTTTCGGTGTAGATGCCCATGCGTTCCTTCACGAGGCGCACGGTGGCATCGGCAGTGGGGCGGACGGCATTGGCACCGTCTTTGAGGATACTTTCCAGATAAGCGGGGTCAGCGGTGATATCGGCGTAGCGTTTCTGGATGGGTTCCAGCTTCGAGATGGTCATCTCGGCAACCTGTTTCTTCAGGTCGCCGTAGCGCATACCGCTGAAATGGGCCTTCATCTGGTCGTTCGTCCAGTCCGAGAAAGCCTGGAAGATGTTAAGCAGGTTTTGAACGCCAGGGCCCATGGTTTCAAAATCCACGCCGGAACCTGAATCGGTGGTGGCGCGCATGATGGTCTTTTTGATGCGCTCGGGAGGATCCAGAAGGGCTACGGCGTGGCCGGTTCCTGAGGCGGACTTGCTCATCTTGGTGGTGGGTTCATCAAGGCCCATCACCCGGGCACCGACCAGGGGGAGGCGGGTTGCAGGCATGGTGAAGGTGTCGCCGTACAGCGAGTTGAACCTTTGGGCGATGTCGCGGGCGAGTTCCAGATGTTGCATCTGGTCTTCGCCGACCGGAACGATATTGGCCTGGTAGAGCAGGATATCGGCCGCCATCAAAACGGGGTACTGGAAGAGCCCGTCGCCGACGGATTCCTGCGCTGCTGCCTTAGCTTTGAACTGCGTCATGCGTTCCAGCCAGCCCATCGGGGTGACGCAGGTGAGGAGCCAGGCGAGTTCGGCGTGCGCCGCAACGGCAGACTGCACGACGATGCGGGAGTGTCGCGGGTCAATACCGGCGGCGAGGAACAGGGCGGCGATTTCCCGTACCTTGGACCGCAGTTCTTCGGGCTTCTGGTAGACCGTGATGGCGTGCAAATCGACGATGCAGAAGATGCTTTCGTAGTCGTGCTGAATCTTTACCCAGTTCCCGAGGGCACCGAGATAATTGCCGATATGGAGGTTGCCGGACGGCTGAATGCCCGACAGGACGCGCGGAGTCATGAGTGTTTGGGGAAAACGTTATGTTAACAGGCCGCTTACCTCACTCCGGTGGCAATTCCGGAGCCAGGCTGCTGCGCAGGGCCTCAGCGGATTCACTGTGCCGCTGGAAGCGTTCAAAGCCGAGGAGCAGGAGCTCTCGCAGGACACGAGATTCTGCTGGCTGCAGGGAATTGAGGTGGCTTTCCAGGGTGTCAATATCCGGCTCATGAACGTGCCATTCCCAGCTTTGGCGTCCTGACCTTGCGTACGCCTGAATGGTGGCTGTAAACAACGCCACAGCGGTTTGGGACGCCACCTTGTCGAGCATCCCTGTCCCTCGCAGAATGTGCGCCACGCTGTCGATCAGGGGAGTGAGCGCCGCTCCGCCGAGGAGCATGGCAGCCTGAAAGGCGCTTCTGGCCGTAGCGGGGACAATCAGGGGACGGCGATCGTGGGCGGAGGCGAGGCGGATGGCGGCGACCCGTGCAGTTCCCGAGCCGCCTACGGCCAGACGGCCTGGAATTGGGCATTTTGTGATCCAGGCAAAGGATGCATTCGACATCGGGGCTCTTTCCATCGGGCTGCTGTCGCAGTCCACGAAGATGAGGTTCTTTCCGGACCAGTTGATGCCGGCGTGCTCAAACTGGTCTGCCAGGATCTTCATTTGCTGCAACGGCGCATGGAAAAGAATAAGTTCTGTGTTCCGCAGGGCGGCTGTGTCGCGGGCCGGGGTTCCTATCCCGAGCGAGTTAGCGAGCCTGCTGGCCACGCGGTAAGAGACCCCGACGACGGGTCCGAGGCGGCCAGGGCCATGGGCAAGCGCTCCCGCAAGGCTGGTGGCAGCGGGGCCCGCGCCGACCAGCGCAAATTCAACCGGAGATTCCAATTCCCGCGACATCTTTCAGGCGAAGTTGTTTGATTTTATCCCGAATCTTCGCCGCATTCTCAAACTCAAATTTCCGGGCAGCATCGCGCATCCGTTCTTCGAGCTCCGCAATATATTTTTCGCGTTGTGGCGGAGTCATGCCGGCTTCCGGCATATCGGGTTCCACGGGGACCGTTACGTAGTCTCCTTCCGCAATCCGTATCAGGTTCATATCGATCGGCTTGATGATGGATTGGGGGGTAATATTGTGGTCCAGGTTGTATTGCACCTGAACAGTCCGGCGCCGACTGGTCTCATCAATGGCGCGTTTCATGCTGTCAGTCATGACATCGGCATAGAGGATAGCGCGGCCTTCCAGATGTCTGGCGGCACGTCCGATGGTCTGGATCAGGGCGCCAGTGGATCGCAGGAAGCCTTCCTTGTCGGCGTCGAGAATTGCGACCAGGGAGACTTCCGGCAAATCGAGACCTTCACGCAGGAGATTGATCCCAATCAGGACGTCAAAGGTTCCGATGCGCAGGTCGCGGAGGATCTTCACCCGATCGAGGGCAGTGACTTCGGAGTGCAGGTAATTGCATTTGACGCCAACCTCTGAATAGTATTCGGACAAGTCTTCCGACATTCTCTTGGTCAGAGTTGTTACGAGGACTCTTTGATTCAGGGCGACGCGCTTGCGGATCTCATTCAGCAGGTCGTCCACCTGACCGCGGATTGGGCGGATCTCAATTTCGGGGTCAACCAGACCGGTCGGGCGGATGATCTGCTCGACGATCACCCCCTGCGTTTTTGTGAGTTCGAAGGGGCCCGGAGTAGCGGAGACATACAGGACCTGGTTGACCCGATGCTCGAACTCCTCAAACGTGAGCGGACGATTGTCGAGGGCGCTGGGCAAGCGGAAGCCGTGAGATACCAGAACCTCTTTGCGGGATCGGTCCCCATGGAACATCCCGTGAAGTTGAGGGATGGTTTGGTGGCTTTCATCGATGAAGAGCAGGGAGTCGGCGGGCAGGTAGTCGAGGAGTGTGGGCGGGGCCTCGCCGGGGAGGCGGCCTGAGAAATGCCGTGAATAGTTCTCGATGCCGTGACAGAACCCGATCTCTTTCATCATTTCGAGATCAAACATGGTGCGCTGGTGGAGGCGTTGTGCCTCCACGATCTTGCCCTGTGCTTCCAACTGGGGGCGCCACTGTTCCAGCTCGGCCTTTATGGTCTCGATGGCAGCCTCCTTGGTGAGGCGCGACATCACATAGTGGGTTTTCGGATAAATCGGTAGTCTTTCGTAGGTCTTTTTGACCTCGCCCAGGAGGGGGTCAATTTGCGAAAGCGACTCGATTTCGTCGCCCCACATCTCTATCCGGAAGGCACTTTCGTCGTAGGTGGGAAAGACCTCGATTACATCACCCCGAACCCGGAATGTTCCTCGGCGAAAATCCCCGTCATTACGGTCGTAGAGGATTTCCACCAGCTTCGAAGTGATCTCCTTGCGGGTAATCTTTTGGCCTCGCTCCAGCAGGAGGAGCATGCCGTAATAGGCTTCAGGTGAGCCCAGACCATAGATGCAGCTGACGCTGGCGATAATAATGCAGTCGCGGCGTTCAAACAGCGAGCGGGTGGCCGACAAGCGGAGGCGGTCGAGCTCGTCGTTAACGGTGGCTTCCTTTTCGATATAGACGTCGCTCGACGCTATATAGGCCTCGGGCTGGTAATAGTCGTAATAGCTGACGAAGTACTCCACCGCGTTGGTCGGGAAGAAGGACTTGAACTCCTGGTAGAGTTGCGCGGCGAGGGTTTTGTTGTGGGCCAGGATGAGGGTGGGGCGTTCCAGACGCTCAATCAGCTTGGCCATCGTGAAGGTCTTTCCAGACCCGGTGACGCCGAGCAGGACCTGGTGCTTCTCGCCGGCCTCCAGGCCCTGCGCGAGTTCCTCAATTGCGGTCTTCTGGTCGCCCTTGGGGGAATAGGCAACCTGTAGTGTGAAAAGGTTCGACATATGGGTTCTATAACCTGCTGAAATTCGGGCGGCGGGTACCGGGTACTAAGTCTCTTTTCAAAAGAGTTCAGCCGCACTACACTCAGTTAAAAGATCCGGAGAAAAGCTTAGGCGATGGTTACTCTGAGGTTGCCATCGCTGCAAGAACCGGTGCTTAACAACGGCTCGGGGGGTGCGATTGTTCGGAGGAACATCAGACCCAGAAGCGGACGGAACCCGGAGGCCGTCCGCTTCATAACAGGCGCAGAATTTATTTACGTTTTGACCGTTCCTGCGACGACATGGTTGCAGGGCTGAGGTTCTGGTACCACTTTAGCGTTGTTCCTGAGATGCAGGTAATGTCGTTGGTGTGATCGGCGTTCAGGTCAGCGATGCTACAGGCGGCGGCACCCATCGCCGAATCGAGAAGCTGCTTGTCCCAGCCATTCGCCCGTGCCTTGTAGAGAAATACGCTCTTTGTTCCCTGCCGGAAACTCGCCACAATCTCATCCCTGCCGTCGCCATCCAGATCTGCTGCTGAAACCGTATGCCCGTCGGTGAGAGAATCATCAATCACCGTTCGTTGCCAGGCTTTGCCTTTTTGTGAGTACACTGCCACCTGGGTGCCGTGCCAGGCTTCGATGGCGGCTATGAACTTGTCGTGTCCGAGATAGCCGACGGCTGCATCGCTGGAACCGCACTTCGGGCAGGCACCAGCGTCACCTTTGGTCAACTCGGTTCTTGTCCAGGCGCCATTCTTTTCTCGCTGCAGGAGATGAAGACCGGAAAAGCTGGAGGTGATCAAGCTGTCTTGTTTGTCGCCTGGGTTCCATTTGGTGACGAATATTCCATGCTGGACTCCCAAATTCGCGTCGCTGATTACTTGCCGCTTCCAGTCGCCTGGGCGGTAGAAGACCAGCGGGGCATGGTCCTGGGTGTATTCCGGCGGTGAAGCCTTTACCCCGGTCAGAGGGGCGTTGATGGCCACTTTTTTGCCGCTGCCGTCGATATCGGCCCAGCGGATGCGGTGGGACGTGGGAATCTTGTCAATTTCACGAAGAGTCCAGGGCTGGCGCGGGTCGGCCCCGTGGGTGAGCACGCCCACTTTGCCGAGGCTTTTGGCGGCATCGTTTTCGAAAGCCCATGCCACCACGATTTCAGGGATTCCGTCACCATCGATATCTTCTGCGGCGCAATTGATGGAGCGGGGGAAGTTCGAAACCAGGACATGGCGTTCCCAGGTGGGGTTCTCGTACCAGGCTAATTCTGTGAGGCCGGAGGCGAGGGCGATGATATCCGGCTTGCCATCCCGATTCAGATCGGCGACCACGGTTTGGTAGCCGCCCTTCAGATCTGTAGCGATGGTGTGTTCGGCAAACTTCAGACCTTCTGCCGACGCGCGCAAAGTTCCTTTCGCTTTCGCGATGGGGAGCAGTGTGGGGTAGAACTGGACAAAGGTATTGTCAACGGCGGCGTTGGTGGAATGGCAGGCGTAACAGGATGCACTCGAGGGGAATATCTTGCCCGGTTTTTGCTCGGTTCCGAAGCCGTAGAACGTCCACTTGCCGTCCTTCTTCACTTCAGCTTCAATTCCCACAACTGCTTCCGTCTGGAAGTGACCGCCTTTGTTGATGGAGCCCTGGGAGGTAGAACCACGGACTTCCAGTACAAACATGGTCCCGTCCGGCCACTTCCCGGTTTGCAGGAAAGATTTGTGGGCGGCTTGTTTGACAAAAACGTTGTCGAATGAAGGGTTTGCCGGGGGCGTAGCCAGGGGGCCGTAGGTCATGCCAAGGCCGGAACTCAGGAATACCCACTCCCGATAGTCGGCAGGGAAGGGAATGGTTTCAGGCGCAGCGGCGCACAGCAGGCTGGCGGTGGCAAGGGCGACAAGCAGGGAAGGACGCAGCAGGGAAGGACGCAGCATTATGGGCTTCATTTTCTCACGTTTTCCTCCACCCGAACGGAGGCTGCGAAGGTTCCGGCCAGGATCATGGAGCCGACCAGGCACCACATGCCCGTCTCAAAACTCCCCGTGGTGTCCCTCAGGTAGCCGAAGAGGTAGGGTCCGACGAAACCGCCCAGATTTCCAACCGAGTTGATGATGCCGATGGCCGCAGCGGCGCCGGACTTTCCCAGAAAGGCCGGGGGCAGGCTCCAGAACACCGGCAGGTATGCCTGAAAGGTCAGGCCGAGCAGGCAGAAAAATGTGATGACCAGTGCCAGGTTGTTCCCGGCAAGAATGGCCATTCCCAGACTGAATGCAGTGAGGAACATGGGAAGCGCCGTGTGCAGCCTCTTCTTGCCCGTTCGATGTGCCCAATAGCCGTTGAGCAGAATGCCGAAGATGCTGAAGACGTAGGGTGCGGTTGCCACCACTGTGCGCCAGGCAACAGAAATGGTCTTCATGTTGTTGGTGATGGTGGGGAGGAAGAACAATATGGCCTGATTGCCCGTGACAATCAGGAAGAAGGCTATTGCCAGCAGCGTTGTTCTGGGTTCGCGGAGGGCGGCAAGAATGCTGGTAGATCCGGTGGCTTCGCGGTCTTTACGTTCGCGCTCCAGTTCCGTTTCGAGCCATTCGCGTTCGTCGGGAGGGAGCCACTTCGCATCCGCTGGGTGATCCGGCAGGAACCAGAGAGTGATGAACCCCATTAGAACCGGGGGCAGGCCTTCCAGGATGAAAACCCAGCGCCATCCGGGCAGACCGTACCAATGGACGGTCTCCAGAATCCAGCGGGAAATGGGTGTACCGATGACGATGGCGAGAGGTTGCGCCAGCATAAACCACGCCTTGGCACGGGTTCGGTCGGCCTGGCGAAACCAGTGCGTCAGATAGACGAGAACACCGGGGAAGAAGCCCGCTTCGGCCGCTCCCAGGAGAAACCGCAGGCCGTAAAACTGAAATTTGGGACTGCCGCCGCCTGGCAGCATGCCGGCGAAGCCTGTCAGCGTGGCCATCAGGCCCCAGGTGATCATGATTCGGGCCAGCCAGCGGCGGGCGCTCCAACGCTCCACGATCAGGGAGCCGGGGATCTCCAGCAGAAAATATCCGGCGAAGAAGATACCCGCGCCGAAGCCGATGACTTCTTCGGTGAAGCCGAGGGCGCCCTGCATGCCGAGTTTTGCTACTCCCACGTTCGCCCGGTCCAGGAAAGCGGTGATGTAGACCAGAATCAGAAACGGCATCAGACGGCGAGTGACTCGGCGCCGCACGCGCTCTTCGAATTCAGGCGGCGGTGTCACTACTCGCCCCGAACGGTTTTCAGATAGTTGCGAATTGCGGGTGCCATCAGACTTTCGAAGACCGACAGGATGTAGCGCGCTCCTCGTTCGTGCCATTCGAGAGTTGCCTCTGCGGTCACGGCCAGGATGCCAAGGGCTTTGTCCGAAGGGAGCACAATGTCGGTTATTTTTGTCAGCGCAGCCTGCACTTCGGGATGCTGGATGTTCCCCGGATGCCCCATCGACAGCGACAAATCGGTGGGGCCGATGAAGATGACATCAATCCCGGGAACCTGGATGATCTGGGGGAGGGCATCAATCGCCTGGGGTGTCTCCACCTGCACGATGACCATGGTTTCCTCATTGCAGAACCGGACATGGTCAGGATAGTTGAAACCCGGCTTCTGGCCGTAGTTGGCGGCGCGTGAGCCCGCGAGGCCACGAATGCCGAGGGGTGCATATTTGGCGGCACTGACGGCTGCCTCCGCTTCCGCCCGAGAATTTACCATGGGAATCTGGATGCCCTGCATGCCCGTGTCGAGGCGGCGGCTGATCATCCAGGTCTGATTTGCGGGGACGCGGGAGATTGGCGTGACGCCGGTTAGTTCACAGACGCGGACGAGATTCTCGCACTCCCGGTCGCCGATTGGCGCATGTTCGCCATCGAAGAGCAGGTAGTCATATCCGAGATGGCACAGAATTTCCGCAAGGCCGCAATCGGGGTGCCGTACATAGCTCCCGTTCACAGTTCCCCCGGCTTTGAGTTTGGCTTTTACTTTGTTGGGCTGCACAGTATCCGAACCATGATATGCCGTGGGGATATGCCGTGGCCTATGCGGTTGGGGCGGGGAAGAGATTTCCTCGGCAGAGGAGCCAGTGGGGGTCGAGGTGTCGCTTCACAGTCATCATGGCGGCGACGTACTCGGGGGCGAACTGGAGCGCCAGCATTCCAGCCTTTCGCTTTCCCAGTCCGTGTTCGGCAGAAACGGTGCCTCCCATTTCGACCGCCTGGGCGGCGAACTCCTTGAGGAGCGACGCGGCTGTTTCGGCCTGCGAGGAGCTGGCCGGCAGCATATTCACGTGAACGTGCGCGTCGCCGATGTGACCGTAAACGACGTAGTGCCCGGGCAATTCCTGTTCGAGGCGCCGTTGGTAGTAGCGGAGCATGTCGCGATTTCGGCCTACAGGCACAGCGTAGTCGGTGCCCATTTTCATGAAGCCGTGGCGAGTGACGAATTCGATCACCAGTTCGGGCAGTGAATGGCGGAACTTGCGGAAACGCTCCCGGTCGCGGGGCTCGGTGGAAAACCAGGAGGCTTCGGCCATCGCGCTCGCGGCTTCGAGGCGGTCATCCCACCCTTCCAGGTCCTCACCTTCGATGAGCAGCGCGGCTGCTGCAGTTTTCGGGATATCAGGGAAGCGGGCGCGCAGGAAGTCGAGGGCGCTCTTGCCGACGTACTCCAGCATCCGCAGGTTACCG
>RGPS01000120.1 GCA_010084195.1 Terriglobia bacterium | reverse complement strand
GCCATGTCTTCAGATGGCGCATACACCTACACGGTTGCCAACAGTGCGACACAGTCACTGGGTGCAAGCAATTCGAAGGTAGACACATTCACCATCACCTCTGCTGACGGAACACAAAAGGATGTGAGCTTCACGATCCACGGTACGAATGACGAAGCTGTGATTGGCGCACCGACAGTTTCAAGCGTGACTGAGGACGCAGACGTCGATGCCTCAGGTAATTTGACTGCAACGGGTACCATCAGCATCAGCGATACAGATGCAGGACAAAACACTGTCAGCTCCACGGCAGCAGATGGAAACTTGGGTACTTTGGCGCTGTCCTCGGATGGCGGCTATACCTACACAGTTGCCAACAGCGCGACACAGTCACTGGGCGCAAGCGATACGCAAGTGGATACTTTCACCATCACATCTGCTGATGGAACTGAAAAAGTGGTGAGCTTCACGATTCAGGGTACGAACGATGCTGCTGTGATTGGCGCGCCCTCAGTTGCTGAAGTGACGCAAGACAATACAGTGGAAACGCTGACTGCAACAGGTTCTATCAGCATTGATGACATAGACCAGGGACAAGGCACTTTTAATGTGTCTGTTGTTCCGGCAGATGACACGTTGGGTTCATTGGCCTTGTCTTCCAATGGCTCATACACCTACACCGTTTCTAACGCTGATACGCAGTACTTGGGTGCTGGTGAGACAAAGGTAGAGACTTTCACGGTGACGTCTGCTGATGGCACAGAGCAACAGGTGAGCTTCACCATCAATGGTACGAACGATGCGCCGGTGATTTCTGTTTCTCCGCTGAGTTCGCTTGTTCAACAAGGCCAAGACTCTGTGGAGTTATTCACTGCAAGTTCAACTGATGCAGATGCAGTGCACTTGGTTACTTACTCCTTGGGTGAGGGTGCTGTTGCCACTGAAGGCGACACTGTTTATTTTGAAATCTCACCGACCTCAGGTCAGATCACATTAACCCATGCTGGTGCTGCGGCGATTGCTGCGGACCCGACAGGCAATTGGTCTGTTGAGGTTATTGCGACGGACGATCAGAATGCAACTTCTGTCACAACAGTGACGATAGAAATTCAGCAGGCTGTAAATACAGAGGGAACTGCAGCGACGCTGCCAGGCTCTGTAAGTGATTGGAACTTCAAGCCTGCTTACCTGTCTGACGTCGATGCTGACGGCAATGACATTGTTGTTGCTGATGGTTTCTTGATTACACGTAATGGGAATGAAGACATATCTGTCAAGATCCCTGAGGGTGTGATGTCAGTACAGTTTGATAATGCTGTTGTTGGCCTAAATAACGACGGTGTAGGCACTATCACTGTTGGGGAAATAGATCCTTCTGATGATGGCACACACACCATCACTATTGCCCCTGATTCCATAGGTGACACCAACATTGTGTTAACTGGCGGCAGTGGCAATCTTATTATTGAGGGCGCTGCGGATAGCGACAGTGGCAGTGATTTAGGCGACTCAGGTAACTACCGAGCAGACACGATTGAATTGTTGAGCGTGAACTCAGCTGATGCTACTTTTGAGACTGCGCCTGATAATCAATCTGTCACCATGACCCTGGCTGATGGCACCACCTTTGTGTTGCATGAGGTTGAGGTGGTTAATTTTGCTGATGGCGAGACTGTACGAATTGTCGGCGCGGGTGGATATAGCAGTGTTGAAGAGGCGCAGGCGGCAGGTCCAGGAACTATTCACTTCGCAGCGATCACTATTGATGGTGTTGCTGCTGATGTGAGCCAAGAGGATGTTGTTACATCTGTTTCTGGCCAATTAACAGCATCATCTGCAGGTGGCCTAGAGATCGCCTCTTGGTCAATTGCTGGTGACCCTGATGGCGCTTACGGTTCAATAGCAGTTGATCCTGCGACAGGCGAGTGGACTTACACGCTGGCTAACAATAGTGTCGCTGTGCAAGAGTTGGCTGATGGCGATACCCATGAAGAGACGTTCACGGTTCGCGTGGAAGACGCCCACGGGGCAGCCCCGACCATTCCCTTCTGGCTGGGTGAAGCTCCCGGGCGTTCGCGCGAACTTTCGTGGCACGTGGCGGCCTTGCGGGAGAGAATCCTGGCGGATTCCCACGATGTGCCCCCGTTCCTGATCGACGAATGCAGTCTCAGTCCAGCCGGTGCCCTCGAAGCCGCCGCCTACGTCCGTCAGGCTGCTGATGAACTGGGGGCCCTGCCCTCGCAACAGACCATCGTGGCCGAACGTTTCTTCGACGAAGGCGGAGGCATGCAACTTGTCCTCCATGCGCCTTTCGGTTCCCGCATTACCCGCGCCTGGGGCCTCGCTCTCCGCAAGCGCTTCTGCCGTACCTTCAATTTCGAACTTCAGGCCGCTGCCACCGATAATGGCCTGGTTCTTTCCCTGAGCGACCAGCACTCCTTTCCACTCGCGCTGGTTTTCGAATTCCTGCGGGAGGCCACGGTGGAAGGCGTCCTCAGCCAGGCCCTCCTCGATGCGCCCATGTTTAATGCCCGTTGGCGCTGGAACGCCTCTCGCTCTCTGGCCATCCTGCGCTTCAGTGGTGGCCGCAAAACGCCCGCCAACATTGTTCGCATGAGGTCCGAAGATCTCCTCGCTTCCGTTTTTCCCGACCAGGTTGCATGCGCTGAAAACCTCACCGGCCCGCCGGTCATCCCCGATCACCCCCTGGTCCGCGAGACCATGCAGAATTGTCTTCACGAAGCCATGGATCTGGATGGCCTTCGCGACATTCTGAGAGGTTTCGAAAACGGTACTATCCGCACGGTTGCCATCGACACGGCTCGGGCCTCGTCCTTTGGCCACGAGATTCTCAACGCCAATCCCTACGCTTTTCTCGACGATGCGCCTCTTGAAGAACGGCGCACCCGCGCTGTGGAACTCCGGGGCAAGATCGGCAGCGACGTCACCCGGGGGGCAGGCATCCTCGATCCCGCTGCTATCGACCTCATCACAGCCGAAACGTGGCCGGACCCACGCGACGCCGATGAACTCCATGACGCGCTTCTCACCCTGGTCGCGCTGCCACCTGTCCACGCCTGGACGCCTCTCTTTACCGAACTGACCGCCACCGGTCGAGCCACGATTCATGTTCGTGACGGCCAGCCATTCTGGGTTGCCACGGAACGTCGTACCCTGGCGAACGACTGCGAAGCTACCGTCGCTGGCTGGCTGGATCTGAGTGGCCCCGTAACAGCCCCAGGTCTGGCCAAAACCCTCGCCTTCCCGGCAGGCGGAGTAGAAGCCGCCCTCGCCGGTCTGGAAAGCCGGGGTCTGGTTCTCCAGGGGTGGTACCGCCACCAAACCGGCGACCCGGAATGGTGTCACCGCCGAATTCTGGCCAGAATCCACAGGGCCACCCTCGGCAAACTGCGTCGCGAGATTGAGCCGGTCACATCCGCCGACTTCGAACGTTTCCTCCACCAGTGGCAGCACACCGCCCCCGGTGCCCAACTCCATGGCGCAGACGGGACTCTCGCGCTCATCCGTCAGCTACAGGGTTATGAAGCCCCGGCTGCCGTTTGGGAACCCGAGATTCTGGCCCGCCGGGTGGCCGAATACGAACCCGAACTCCTCGACGAACTCTGTCTCTCCGGGGAAGTCATGTGGGGGAGGCTCTCCCCACACCCTGCACACCTGGATAGTCGTGTCGTTCGCCCCACCAGGGTGGCCCCCGTCGCTTTGTTCCTGCGTGAGGATGCCCATTGGCTGATGTCGCCGCCTGATGACCTCCCCGAGACCCTCTCTCATGCTGCCCGCGATGTGATGGAAGCCCTGCAACGCGAAGGCGCGAGCTTCTTTATCGACATCGTCCGGGCCGCCCACCGCCTCCCCAGCGAGGTAGAGGACGGACTCTGGGAACTGGTGGCCGGCGGGTTAGTGACTGCTGATGGATTCGACAATCTGCGCGCCCTGATGGACCCTAAGCGAAGAAGTGGCCAGGGTCGCCAGGGAAGCAGGCGTCCACGGCATGCCGGAGGCCGCTGGGCGCTTGTCCGCCGGGCGGCAGCCCCCATAGAGTCATACCAACGTACCGAGCACTTCGCTCGCCTCCTGCTGGCTCGCTGGGGCGTTCTGTTTCGCGATCTGCTGCAGCGCGAAGCCATTGCTCCGCCGTGGCGCGAACTGGTGGCCGTCCTGCGCAGACTGGAAGCCGCCGGGGAGCTTCGCGGCGGACGCTTCGTCGCCGGCTATACGGGCGAACAGTTCGCGCTGCCGGAGGCTGTTGAACTTGTCAGAGCCGTCCGCCGAGACCCGGACCGCTACCATAAAGTGAGCGTGGCGCCTCATGATCCGTTAAACTTAGCCGGGGTTGTGCTGCCGCAGGAGCTGCGGTCACAAGCGGTCCTTCCGGATGCCCAGCCCCTGGCGTACACCGCATGATGCCCAACCTCTCTATCAGTCTGGTCACGATCCTCGCCGCAGCCGCCCTGCTCCCGGCGCAGACACCGCCTGCCGTGAAGAGTTTCCTGTCGGAAAAGGGTCAACTCACAGCCAGGGAGCTAGCACGGCTCAACAGCGGACAGGCTGTGGCTAAGATTCTTTCCTCTGACGCCGCAAACATATACGTGTTGGGGATCGTCTACGTGAAGGCTTCCACGGAAGCTTTCCTCAAATATGCAGCTGATGTCAACCGTCTCCGTGTTTTGCCCGAATACCTCGGCGTCGGCAAAATCAACCCCGGAGCTTCCGTTGATGACCTGAACGGTTTTGTGCTGGAGCCTGACGACATTCGGGAGTTGCGCAAATGTAAGCCAGGGAGTTGTGAAGTTCAACTGCCCGGTGAGGCCATCGACCAGTTTCGGAAATCGGTGGACTGGTCAC
The DNA here is from genome assembly GCA_010084195.1 of Terriglobia bacterium. Taxonomy (GTDB): domain Bacteria; phylum Acidobacteriota; class Terriglobia; order Bryobacterales; family Bryobacteraceae; genus BOG-234. The sequence continues at coordinate 12,858 of RGPS01000120.1, read as the reverse complement.
GCCCGGATGCTGTTGCTCAAGTGAACCTCCGTACCAAAGCGATGGCGCTTGAACTCATTCGGCGTTACCAGCAGGGCGGCAATCGGCAACTCGGGTCTTACGCAGACCGGGCAAAGGCTGTTGACATCGCCCAGCACTTTCAGGCCCTGCTGGGCGGCGCGCCCCAATTGGGCGAGCACCTGCCGGAATTGAACCAGTATCTGCTGGACTTCCCCGCCGTCAGCCTGCCTCGCTCAGAATCGATGTTTTATTGGGAACGGGTCAGCTTTGGCCTGAAGCCCACGCTGCGCCTGAACCACGCCGTCACCTACAGTGCACGGGGGCCACGCGGGGATGTTGATGTATTCGCCATCAAGCAACTCTATGCGAGTCACTACCTTCGGGTGGCGCTCGACCTGTCGGCCTGTCTGAGAGATGGCCCGGGCTTCTATCTGGTGACGCTGAAAGGCTCGTCGCAGGATGGCCTGACCGGGTTTTATGGCAGCATCATTCGCAGCATCATCACGAACCGCACCCGCGCCAGCCAGGAAGCCATTCTCTCAGGCATCAAGAAAACCCTGGAACTGGAAGCCAGCCGCCCAAACAAGTAAGGGACTACGCGTAAATCCCGCGCAGCCGAATCGCGGAAGCTACGCGATCCAGCGCCAGCATATAGGCTGCCGTCCGGTTATCTACTTTGCGCTTCTCGCCCCAGTTCGCCACGTCCGCAAAGCTGCGAACCATAATCTCTTCCAGACGCGAGTTCACAAGACCTTCGTTCCAGAAATATCCCTGGCGATCCTGCACCCACTCAAAGTAGCTCACGGTCACACCACCGGCGTTCGCCAGAATGTCGGGAATTACAAAAATCCCTTTTTCGGCCAGAATGCCGTCCGCTACAGCCGTCGTCGGGCCATTCGCGCCTTCGCACAAAATTCGGCAATTGAGCTTCCCGGCGTTCTCCGAAGTGATCACGTTCTCGGTCGCAGCCGGCACCAGGACATCACAAGGCAGGAACATCGCCTCGCGCTTGTCCATGGCCTCACCGCCTTCGAACTCATTGATCGAACCCGTCTCTTTGCGATGCGCCATCAGCGCTTCAATGTCGAGCCCATTCGCGTTATAGACCGCGCCGTCGTACTCCACAATCGCAATAATCCGGAAGCCACGCTTCGCCATCAGACGTGCCGCCATCCCGCCAACATTGCCAAAGCCCTGGATCACTACCTTCGAGTCTTCCGGCTTCAGGCCGAATCGGCTCAGCGCTTCCAGTGTCACCAGCATGCAGCCTCGCCCGGTAGCTTCCTGGCGTCCCAGGGACCCGCCCAGTTCCATCGGCTTGCCTGTGACCACTGCAGTCGTCGCAGAGCCCATCCGCATCGAATACGTGTCCATAATCCAGGCCATCACCTGGGCATTCGTATTCATGTCCGGAGCCGGAATGTCGCGGTCCGGGCCAATCATGTCCATGATGCCCGCCGTATACCGCCGCGTCAGCCGTTCCAGTTCGCCATCCGACATCAGAGCAGGGTTGCAGATCACCCCACCCTTCGCCCCGCCGTACGGGATATTCACCACCGCACACTTCCACGTCATCCAGCTGGCGAGGGCGCGCACTTCATCAATCGACACATCGGGCGCATACCGGATACCGCCCTTTCCCGGTCCACGGGCAATGGAGTGTTGCACGCGATATCCCGTGAAAACCTCCAGACGACCGTCATCCAGTTGTACCGGGATATGCACGGTCATTTCTCGGGCAGGGCTCTTCAGCACCTTGCGCATGCCGTCGTCCAGACCCAGTTTGGCTGCGGCGTTATCGAATCGAACTTCCGCAGCAAGCCACGGATTTTTTTCCTGTTCGAGTGTCATTTGGTTAAAGACTCTCCCTTTAGAACTGCTGCCAGTGCTTTCTGGATCGGTGGATCCAGCGTTGCATCAACCTCGTCGCCTTTTTCCACACCCAGCGCCAGATTATAGATCTCTGTCTTTAGACGCGCCGCCAGGAATTCCCGATTCGAAATCCATTCGCGCAGACTCGGCTGGATGCGACGCTCCGAAAGCCAGGCCTGAAACTGGTCCAGCAACGCTGGTGGCATTTCCCAGTCGGTCTTGATCTCTTTACCCTTCAGATACTCCGTTGCAAACGTGGTGAAAGACGCCGTCGCTTCCAGCACGTTCCGGAACTGCGTCATCTCACGCGGAAACGCCTCCACATCGGGGATAATGCCGCCACCGCCCGCTACCGGCCTGCCACTATCCGTCTTGAAGTCCGACCTCTCATTTGGATGCGCCGCAGTTTCACCCAGCGCAAAATCCGAACTGCGGAAGGGCTTCTGAATGGAGCGTCCGCTCGGGATATAGTACAGCGCTGTTGTCAGCGCGAGACCCGTTCCCTCCGAGAGCGGAAACACACCCTGCACCAGACCTTTGCCAAACGTTGGTTCGCCAATGATCACAGCCCTGTCGTGGTCCTGCAGGGCGCCAGCGACGATTTCCGAAGCCGAGGCTGATTTTCCATTCACCAGAACTGCCAGCGGAAAGGTGTACGGTCGGTTGTCGGAAGCGACGCGCTCTATCTTTTCGGGAACGTTTCGACCCTTCACCGATAGCACCATTTGCCTGGGGTTCAAGAAGAACCCCGCCGTTTCGATCGCCGCGTTCATCATGCCACCCGGATTGTTCCGCAGGTCAATGACCAAACCCTTCAGCGCTCGCCCTCCCAGTTGCTCAATCGCCACCCGAATCTGCGATGCAGTCTTTTCTTCAAAGCTCCCTACCCGGATATACCCGACACCGGGCTGCAACAGAAATGCACGCTCGACACTCGAACTCTGCATTTCTTCGGGAATCAGCGTCAGTTCGGCGGGGCGCATGTTCCCTGGGTGGAGCACGATGAGTTTTGCCGGTTTCTGCTTCGAGTCGTTGAGCAGTTCCACAATCTGGTCCGGTTCCAGTCGGTCCAGACGGTAGTTATTTACGGCCAGAATCTCGTCGCCTGCCATCATCCCGGCTTTGGCGGAAGGTGTATTCGCCAGCGTCTGCAGCACAAGCACGCGCCCCGGCAGAATGGACACGACCGTGCCGAAGCCCTTGCGCGTGGAGGTCTCCATTTGGCGCAACTGCTCAAACTGGTCTTTGTCGAAAAAAACAGAATGCGGATCCAAGTGTTTTACCAGACCCGGAATGGCCCCCTGGAAGAACGCCTGATCCGCATTGATCGGTTCCGCGCTGTACTCCTGCAGAATTCGCAGGGTTTCAATGAACCGCTTCATCTCTGCGGCGTCATCCTGTGCCGTAGCAAAGAACGCGCTGAACAGCAGTGCAACTACGACCATGCCAATGCGCGCCAGGAATCCAGATCTCACAGTATGATTCTCACATTTCCCCATGGGTCGCAACGACCGTTCGCGTTATTATCCGAGCCTCAAGCGTGTCATCGCCAAGCTTGGGATCCATGCCATACAAACAGGATCTCAACGATCTCCTCAGTATGGCGATAACTACGACCCTGGGCGGAACAACCAGTTCTCTTGTACCACTACTCCGTCCGGTCGGCCCAGGCCTGGAAACATCCATAATGTGTCAATACGCTTCATGACAGCGCGGGCCTGGTTGAGCGCCGCCTCTGGGTTATCCAGCCGTATCCTCTTATCGCTGCTACAAACTGACCAGATGCTGCAGTTGACCGGCGAATTGCCCTCACGAAATGATTAGCCGTTCGAGGACGGTGCGAACTTCTTCGTGGTCCACAGTGTCATGACTGTTGGCATCTTCGATACCGAGAAGAACTCCGTCGATAAAGCGTGTCTGCGCCTCGGTCATTCGTGACTCACTTCCATGCTTTTCTAAGGGCAGGAAAAGACTGGCGTAGCTGTCAACCCGCGCCAACCGTCCCCGGCTTCCTTCACGCCGCCGCGAGTTGGCGCAAAACGTAAGGCAGAATGCCGCCGTTGCGGAAGTATTCCGCTTCCTGCGGGGTATCTACACGCGGCACGGCCTCGAACTCGACGCTTTCGCCGCTGTCCGCCGTTACCGTCACCTTCACGCGGGTTCCCTTGCCCACCGCATCGGAAACGCCGACAATCGAATAGGTTTCGCGGCCAGTCAGGCCCAGCGTCGCAGCCGATTCACCCGGCACGAACTGCAGGGGCAGCACGCCCATGCCCACCAGATTAGTCCGATGAATGCGTTCAAAACTCTCTGCGATCACGGCCTTCACGCCTAACAGTGCGACGCCCTTCGCCGCCCAGTCGCGTGACGAACCGGACCCGTACTCCTTGCCGGCCAGAATCATGAGCGGCGTGCCTTCAGCCAGATACTTCACCGAAGCGTCGTAGATAAACATCTGCTCGCCATCGGGCTGGTGCACGGTGTACGTACCTTCCACACCCGGAGTCAGCTGATTGCGCAGCCGCACGTTGGCCAGCGTTCCGCGCACCATCACCTGGTGATTGCCGCGGCGCGCGCCGTACGAGTTGAAGTCTTTCGGAGCCACACCAAGGGAGATCAGATATTGACCGGCAGGGCTGTTCACCGCAATGGAACCTGCGGGCGAAATGTGATCGGTTGTGATGGAATCGCCCAATAGCGCGAGCACGCGGGCACCCGCCAGATCCTGCAGCGGAGCCTTCGGGTCCACCATATTGTCGAACCATGGCGCCTTCTGAATGTAGGTGGAATCGGCATCCCACTGGTAGATACTGCCTGTTGGTACCGGCAGATTGCGCCAGTTGCTGTCGCCCTCAAAGGCCTTCTCGTATTCGCTGCGGAACATCTCAGCGTCGATGGTGGCGCGCAGCACGGAGTCGATCTCTTCCGGGGTCGGCCAGATGTCCGCCAGATACACCGGCTGTCCATCGGAGCCCGTGCCCAGCGAATCTTTGTCCATGTCGAAATCGACCGTGCCCGCCAGGGCATAGGCCACCACCAGAGGGGGCGAGGCCAGATAATTCGCCTTCACCTGCGGGTTCACGCGACCTTCGAAGTTGCGGTTGCCGCTCAGGACGGCCGCGACAACCAGATCTTCGTTCTTCACTGCCACCGAAACGGCTTCCGGCAGAGGTCCGGAGTTGCCGATACAGGTGGTGCAGCCATAACCGACCAGGTTGAAGTTCAGTGCATCGAGGTACTGCGAAAGCCCGGCTTTGTTCAGGTAATTCGTTACCACCTTCGAACCAGGCGCCAGACTCGTCTTCACCCACGGCTTCGACTTCAGGCCCTTCGCCACAGCGTTCTTCGCCAGCAAACCGGCGCCAATCATGACGGAGGGATTCGAGGTGTTGGTGCAACTTGTAATCGCGGCAATCACCACTGCGCCGCCTGACATAGTGGCAGCCTCGCCGTCCATCTGAATCGTTGCCGACTTCGCCGTCGCGTCCTTGAATGCGTCCGAGAAGTTGCCGCGAACCTGGGGCAGCGTCAGACGGTCCTGCGGACGCTTCGGTCCCGCCATTGAGGGCACTACCGTCGAAAGATCCAGTTCCAGAGTGTCCGCAAACGTCGGATCGGGCGTCGCATCCGTGCGGAAGAGACCCTGCGCTTTCGAATACGCTTCCACCAGTTCCACAACATGCGGATTGCGGTTCGAAACACGCAGATAATCCAGCGTGCCGTCATCCACAGGGAAGAAGCCGATGGTGGCACCATATTCCGGAGCCATGTTCGCGATCGTAGCGCGATCTGCCACGCTCAGCGCCGTCAAACCGGCACCGTAGAATTCCACGAACTTGCCAACCACGCCCTTCTTGCGGAGTATTTGCGTAACCGTCAGCACCAGATCGGTTGCCGTGCAACCAGCCGGAAGCTTGCCGAACAGCTTGAACCCAACCACGGGAGGCAGCAGCATGGAAACCGGCTGCCCCAGCATGCAGGCTTCGGCTTCAATCCCGCCTACGCCCCAACCGACAACACCCAGGCCGTTTATCATCGTGGTGTGCGAGTCCGTACCGACGAGGGTATCGGGATACGCGACCCACGAACCATCCGCCTGCTTGGCGCGGAACACAACGTCGGCCAAATATTCCAGGTTGACCTGGTGAACAATGCCGGTATCGGGGGGCACAGCGCGGAAGTTGCTGAATGCCGTCTGCGCCCAACGCAGCAGCATGTAACGCTCGCGGTTGCGGTCGAACTCCAGGGCTGCGTTGATGTCGAACGCCTGCTTTGTGCCGTACTCATCCACCTGCACCGAGTGATCGATGACCAGATCGGCCGGCATCAGCGGGTTCGCCTTCGAAGGATCGGCCCCGATCGCGGCCAGAGCGTCGCGCATCGCCGCCAGATCGACTACGCACGGAACGCCGGTGAAGTCCTGTAACAGAACGCGGGCGGGCATGAACGAAATCTCGTCCTGATTCACCGCCGCGTTCAGGACCTTTTCAATGTCAACCGGCTTCACCTTCTTGCCGTCTTCCTGACGTAGAAGGTTTTCCAGCAGGATGCGGTGCGAGAACGGCATCTTCGAGATGTCGATCCCCTTTTCTGCAAGTGCGGGAAGGCGGAAGTAGGTGTAATCAATACCACCAACGCGGAGCGTGGACGCGGTACCAAAGCTGTTCTGGCTCATGAGGTTAGTTCCAATATATCGAATGGCTTCCGCTAGTCCGGGAGGCCGAATGCAAGCACATTACCACCAGCAATCGCAGCCAGGTATTGCTTGCCGTCAAACATATACGCCATTGGAGACGCTTTCCACAGTGTATTCGTCTCAAATCGCCACAGCGGCTTGCCGGTCTTCGCGTCTGCGGCCATCATGGCCCCGTTCTCCTCACCGAAGAACACCAGCCCGGTCGCCGTGGATAACGTCCCGCCCCAACTCTGTGACGGACCCGGCTGCTGCAGTTCCCAGACCACGTTGCCGGTCGAGATATCCAGGGCCTTCAGATAATGCTCCCGAACTTCGCCCGGGGCACCCTTCTGCACCCCACCCAGGTATGTCTGCCCGGCTACCCACGTAGCCTGGTCCCGCTTCGTATAGATGCTGCAGCTTTCAAACGCATGAAAGTAGAAAAGCCCGGTTGCCGGATTAAACGACGGCGAATAGAAATTCGTCGCGCCATCCTGTGAGGGGCAGACAAACGTTCCCTCGGGAGTCGGCTCCTGATTCGGTGCCTTGATGGGACGGCCTTCGGGTGTCATCCCGGTTGCCCAGGTCAGCTTTCGGACAAACTGTTTTACCAGCAGGGCCTTGCCATTGGTCCGGTCCAGAACGTAGAAAAACCCGTTCCGGTTCGCTTGCACCAGCAGCTTCCGGGGTGACCCCTGGAAGTTCGCGTCGATCAGGACGGGTGTTTCCGTGGCGTCCCAATCCCACAGATCATGCGGCGTGAACTGGAAGTACCACTTCAATTTGCCCGTCTTTGCGTCCAGAGCCACCACGCAGTCGGAATAGAGATTGTCGCCAACCCTCTCATCGCCGTTATATTCCTTGGCCGGATTTCCAATCGGCCAATAGACGGTGTCGAGTTCCGGATCATACGTGCCGCTCAGCCACGTGGGAGCGCCACCATGGTTCAGGTCTTTTCCCTTCCACGTTTCGGAGCCCGGCTCGCCCGCTGCGGGAATCGTCCAGAAGCGCCATGCTTCCTTGCCGGTTTCTGCGTTGTAAGCTGCTACAAAGCCACGCGTCCCGTGCTCACCGCCGCCTACGCCCGTCAGGATCAGATTCCCGACAGCTACCGGCGCACCTGTCGCAAAGTAATTCTGGCGGAAATCAGCCGTTTCCGCATCCCAAACCTCCGCCCCCGTATACCGATTCAGGGCCACCAGATGAGCCGTGTCCGTGGCGATGAAAACCTTGTCGCCATACGAAGCCACACCCCGATTTGAACCCGCGCCCACAGTGCCCGGAGTTGTGGGACGAGACCACCGCCAAATTTGACGCCCCGTTCCCGCATCCAGCGCGATGCACTGGTTCACAGACGTGACGTACATGATGCCGCCCACCACCACAGGCGTCCCCTGTAGCCGGGTTGTATTCGGGATATTGAAGACCCAACGCGCCGTCATGTTCTTTACGTTAGCGGGGGTAATTTGCGACATCGTGGTGTAGCGATTCCCGCGGACATCACCATTGAAGCCCGGCCAGTCCACGCCGGGAGTCGCTTCCCGGTACTTATCTGCCACGCGGCGTAAGAGGTGGACCTTGCCGTCATCCGTCCGAATCTGCCGGTCGGTAAACCCCTGGCCCAGAGCGACGCCTTCCAGTACCTTGCCATCGGTCATCGTCAATTTCACGCGCTGGCTCGGTCGCGCGGTGCTCTTCGCCTGCATCAAACGCAAATGCTTCGTCAGGGTCGACAGGTCATCATCATTGATCTGATTCCCCGGCATTCGTCCCGGAACCCCCGTGCGGATCAGCGTGCCTAACTGCGAATCATTCCGCTGCGACAGGCCATTGAAAACGGAAGGCCCCATCTCGCTGCCATTACCCTCCGCCCCATGGCACCGCCCGCAACGGTTTTCGAATGACCGCTGGCCAGCGGGAATGTCCTGCGCGGAGGCGACCGTTACGAGGGCAAGGGTGAAGAGAGGGAGCAGAAAGCGCATGGACCCTACGTTAACATCTCTGCGGGAGAGACGACGTCCCGGATCGGGTTGTGCCACAATTCAGCATGCTTGTCCCAGTGGGTGGAGCCTCTGAAATCGCGGTCTCGCAACTGCCGGAGTTTTAGGACGCGACTTCACTGATTGGGGGGCTGATGAGCTTGAGCGTCTCGCCGAGTATCTTTCGGCGCATCCCGATTCAGGCGATGTGATTCCCCGGGGCTGGACTTCGCCGCCGAAGAAGAAGCACTTGCGCCGGCTGACGGCCAACCTGATGGAGTTGAACTAATACCCACAAAACGTCCTGTGGACAAAGCGCCAGGCAAACCGACTGCATTTGGAGAAGCTCTGATCGAGGGTCTGACACAGGTGCTCTCCCACCATCGCGGCGAGATCGAACTGGAGCAGGTCTGGCCGAAGCCGATCGATGTGAAATCTATCCGAAGATAGGTGAAGATGTCGCAGGCCCAATTTGCGGAAGCTTACCAGATCGGTAAGCGGGCGATTCAGGAGTGGGAACAGGGCGGTCGGCAGCCCGATTCCGCAGCGCGTGCTTACCTGACCGTCATTGCGAAGGAACCGTTGGTTGTCCTTCGTGCGCTGGGGGGAAAGCAGGTTGGCTCAGGCGGATAGTCTCGGCAGTATCCGCCTCCTTAAAGCTCCGAAACGTGCACCGCCTGGCGTTACGGATTTAGCAATACCGCCCCGGCCCCGATTGGAGCCTCCACTCCATTGGTTATCGCCAGATACATCACCTGCAAATCGAGACTGCCCGTCGGGGCGAGGAAATGATAATCGTCAATGTATCCCTCCGCCGTGTCGTCCAGAGTATCCCCGTTTGGCCACAAGAACACGATATCCCGAGCCTTCCCCTGGTTTTCCCAATCCTCAAAATCCACCCGGTCCGTTTGCCCGAACAGGGTCCCGTCCCCGTAAATCATCTTCTTCGGCCCGAGGAACGGCAGGTTGCCGCTCAGCTTTCCGGTCTGCACCGAGGGGTCCCCGTAATACAGCCGGTACTTCACGCCCCCCGAATGCATCGGGAACGCCGCCTGGGCACTGGTGAACAGCTTCGGACACCCCTTCGAGTCATACTGCACCGTCCACACGTTTTCATCCCAAACCGCATACCCATGGTTCCTGTTCGACGTCGTGCATCCCGCGAGCGTGTCGGTCGTGAACACCATAAACGTCCCCGCAGCCCCATTCCATCGCCAGTCCGCCAGCGTCGGGTACCCCACCTTCTGCTGCCGGGCATTCGAGATCCGCGTGTTCCCCGCCACTGAATCGCCCTCCACTCCTACCGCGACACTCAGCGTGCACCCGCCCCCGGCCGAATAATCCGCTGCGGTGGAACACGTGGTGGGCGGCCCGGAATTGAAATCCTGCCCGGTATACCCGTCCACACTGTCAATGCTGAAAATCCGCGTCTTCTGGTCCGTCCCCTGCGCCTCGAAAAACAGCCGCACCTTGCCGCCCATCGCCGCCGATAAAGGCACGCCCTGCCCCGTATTCATCTGTGAAACCCGCGTCGCCGCAGGACTCGGCGTAATCAGCCCCGTGGTCCCCCGGCTACTCACAAAACTCAGGTAACTCGACATCACCGTCGAGGTCGTCGCTGTGCTGGTAATCGCCGTCGTCAGCGTCTGCCTCGTCTGCCCGCTCGGCCCGTAATACAGCTGAAGCCGGTTCGCCGTCACCGGTCCCGCCTCCGGTCCAAACCGCGTCGCGCTGATTTTCGCGTTCCCGTCGCTCACGATGCGGCTCAACCCGGCGAGCGAGTTGCCCGTTCCCTGCAGTTGCCAGTATTCATTCCCCGTAGTCCCTGCCACCGCTGCCGTGGTTCCGCTCCGGAGACAGGCCGCATCGCCGCAGGCTGTTACCCCCACCTGGTACTCGGTGCCAGCCTTCAGCCCCGTCAGCAATACCTGTGTCTCGCTGCTGTTCACGCTCACCTGTGTATGCTGCACACTCTCCGTCGCCGTCACCACGTAGTGATCCACCGTGTAACCCGGAGCGGTCCACTGCGCGCTCAGCTTGCCGGACGACGAAATCACCTTCCCGCCCACCGTCTGCGTTCCCGTGTTTCCCACGCTCAGTACAGTCGGAGCTGCCAGCGGCACCGCATCTGTCGACGCGCCTTCCGTCGTCGTCACCACCGCCGTCACGCCCGCCGCGCCAATGTCCGACGGAACCTGGAAATTCACCTGATACAAACCCACGAACCCAGGTGCCAGCCCCGCGAACAGCACGGGTACCGCCTTCCCGTTCACGCTCAGACTCACCACCCCGTCGGCCACCCGGTTGACCGGTCCCAGCTTCCCGCCATCGCCGCCCGGTTGCCCTGCCACTACCGCCGGCGTCACCGCTCCCAGCCCGGACAAGTACAGCGTCAGAAACTCTCCCGCCACTCCCGGCCGAGCCGGCGTCACCAGCGCGAAATCGGCCGAGTGCAGCACAATCGGTTCCCCCTGCCCGTCCGCCGTCTTCGTAAAGAACCGAGGTGCCGTGGGAAGCACAGTCACCGTCGCCGCCGCGCTCACTCCGCTTGCATTTCGCACCCGCACCTGCACCGCCCCGGAAAGCCCAAAAGGCAGCTGCGCGTTTACCTGTCCGCCTGACACGAAAAACAGCGGTACGGCCTGCCCGTTCACCTCCACCGTAGTGCCGTCCAGGTTGTTCGGCAACGGCACATCACTCGCAGCCACCTCATTCGCCGCCAGGTTGCTCCCGAACACAGCAAGCACCATCCCCGGAGCGATCGCGGTGCTGTAATCTATCCCGTTCACCACGCCGCCAGGCGTAATCACAGGTGCGATTTGCGCCCGCAAACCAGAAGTTAGCACCAAACAGGCAAGCACTGTCAGACAGGGTATTCTCATAGCTGTGATCAGGTGTCTCCGCGCGTCCACTCGTTTCGTCAACCGATATTTTACCCTTGAATTGGCATGACCACAGTTCAGATGTTCGCCATCAAGAGTTCCCAGGCCGCCCGCGCAGCCGAGCGTTTTTTCAAAGAACGACGCATCACCGTCCAATATGTTGACCTTCAAAAGAAGCCCATGGCTGCCGGAGAGATTCGCCGCTTCATTGAACGCTACACCCTGCAGGGTCTCCTCGACACCGAATCCAAAGCCTACGTTGACGGGGGCCTCAAGTACATGAAGATGTCCGACTCCGAATGGCTCGAAAAAATCGGGAAGAACCCCCAACTCCTTCGTCTGCCCTTCCTCCGGGCCGGCAATAAAATCTGCATCGGCAAGGACGAGGAAGGCTGGAAAGCCATGCTCGCAGCATAGGATTTCCCTGCCGCCACCAGGCTGCGAATAAAATACAGGAGGACTATGAAACTCTTACGTTACGGCAAGTCGGGCCAGGAAAAGCCTGGCATCCTCGACGCGGCAGGCCAGATCCGCGACCTCTCAGGCGTCATCTCTGACATCGGCCCCGATACCCTTACCCCGGAAGGCCTCGCGAAACTGCGTGCGGTCTCCCTCGATTCGCTGCCGGTCGTCGCCGGCGACCATCGCTTCGGCACCCCCATCAAAGGCATCGGCAAGTTCATCGCCGTCGGTCTGAACTACTCGGACCACGCGGCGGAGAGCAACATGCCCATTCCGACCGAGCCGATTCTTTTCACCAAGGCCACCAGCTGCATCGTCGGCCCCAATGATCCGGTCTACATCCCGAAGGACTCCGCGAAGACCGACTGGGAAGTGGAACTTGGAGTCGTGATCGGGACCATCGCCCGCCACGTTGAGGAATCGGATGCCCTCAGCCACGTGGCAGGGTACGTTCTGATCAACGACGTCAGCGAGCGCCACTTCCAGCTCGAACGCGGCTCCCAGTGGGATCGCGGCAAGGGTTGCGACACCTTCGGCCCCATCGGACCCTGGCTCGCCACTTCTGATGAAGTGCCCGATGTGCAGGCCCTTGGTATGTGGCTCGATGTGGACGGTGTCCGCATGCAGACCGGTAATACCGGCACCATGATCTTTGGAGTGGCCAACCTGGTCAGCTACATCAGCCGTTTCATTACTCTGATGCCCGGTGACGTCATCACTACCGGAACGCCCCCCGGTGTTGGCTCCGGCAAGAAGCCCCAGATCTTCCTCAAGGGTGGAGAAGTCATTACCCTCGGGATCGACGGCCTCGGCACCCAGCGTCAGGAAGTCCGCCCCTTCAAAATGGGCTTCTGGGAAACCTACCCGGAATAGTCGGTCTCCGGCCTCAAAAAAAAGCCCCCGGCCATCTGGCTTGGGGGCTTTTTTTGGGGTCGCGGTACCCTGTTCCTATGCGTTTCCAACTTGCTGTCACGCTCGTCTTCTCTTT
>RGPS01000119.1 GCA_010084195.1 Terriglobia bacterium | reverse complement strand
CTCACGTCGTCGCTAAGTGGCGCTATCCTGGCTTCCCAAACGTGTCCGTTTTGATAACTCCGGAACCTTCCTGAATCGTCACCAGGCGGTTGGCCTTAAGGCCCCTCAACAGCTCTTTCGCACCGCTCGGCCACCGGATCTCCAGATCTGCCACCGCCGCAGCACCAAGCCCGAAATGGAGTCGGGGATCATTTGACGAGTAATAACTCGCCTGGCTCATCACCGCCTGAGCCTGAGTCTTTACTGCCTGATTTGGCCCACCATACGTAGCCTTCACTGTCGCGCCAAGCCCCGACCGATTGGACTTTACGCCCACCAGCTTCACTTTCAGCCAGTTCCCGCCGCCGGTCACGTCATTCCGCAACAGAGATGGCGGCTCATTTATGTTGACGATCACGACATCCACATCCCCGTCGTTATCAAAATCCCCAAACGCCGCCCCTCGGCTCGAATGCAGCGCCGCCACGCCCGGCCCCGCCTCGGCAATCAGTTCTTCAAACTTCGATCCCAGGTTCCGGAACACAATCCGCGGCGTTTTGTACGGATACTCCGGCACCACTGCCTCCACTTCCGGATACACATTCCCGGTCACATGGAACAGATCCGGCAGGCCATCGTTGTCCAGGTCCACCATTGCCGCACCCCAGCCCACGTAACGCGTCTCCACCCCCAGGCCCTGCCGCACTGTCACATCGTCGAAATTCCCCGTACCATCATTCCGATAAAGCACGGACGTGTCATCGGCAAAATGCGTTTTGTAGATATCGAGGTGCCCGTCCAGATTGAAATCACCCACGCCGACGCCCATACCTGCCTGCTCCATGCCGTCTTCGCTGACCGCCGCCCCGCTCTCGAGGCCGGCTTCTGTGAAGGTTCCGTTCCGATTGTTGCGAAACAATAAGCTGGCCGTTGAGTCGCAGGCGACATACAGATCCGGCCAGCCCGTCTCTCCAAAATCGGCAGCCAGAGCGGTCATGCAATAAGCTCTGCTTGTCTTCGCCGTAATACCGGCCTGTTCGCTCACGTCTGTGAAGGTTCCGTCCCCGTTGTTGCGGTAGAAATAGCAGCGTCCTGGCGGCAGACCTTTCGGCCCACAATTCACCGCCACACCTTTCCACTTACAGTTCGCGTTTTCACCCGGCTTCGGGATCGTTTCCGGGTCAAACTCCAGGTAGTTGGCCACCAGCAGGTCCAGTCGCCCGTTCCGCGTGGTCTCCACAAACGTGCAGCCCGACCCCCACCGGACGCCCTCATGCAGCAGCCCCGCGTCGCGTGTCACATCGGTAAAGGTACCGTTGCCGTTGTTTCGATACAGCACATTCCGGCCCCAGTATGTGACGAACATGTCCTCATGGCCGTCGTTATTGTAGTCGCCGACGCACACGCCGCAGGCCCAGCCGGTGCGTCGCAGGCCCGCTTTGTCCGTTACGTCAGTGAAGGTGCCATCACGGTTGTTGTGATACAGCCGGTTGGTGGCTTCCGACGGATTGCCGTCCAGGGTGGTTCCGCACAGGATGAAGAGGTCCATCCACCCATCACCGTCGTAGTCGATAAACGCAGCGCCGCAACCCGTGGTCTCCAGAATTCCACGCTTCTTATCCACCCCGCCATAGATTGTCTTCGCGGTCAGCCCGGCCTGCGCGGCTATATCCGTGAAATGGGCATGAAAAGGGAGTCCCGAAGGCTTTCCCCGAGGCATCGCTTTCACCGCGCGGGACGAAACGCCCTGCGCCCAGGCCGTTACCCCAGGCAACGCCAGCAATTTGAGCCAGTCCCGCCGCTTCAGCATGGCAGCGTGCCGCGTTCTGCCCCGTGGACGTCCGGGAACAGGGCGGTGTCAGTCATCATAAATGTCATCCTCTTCCTGCGGGCCAGCGCATGTTCCCGTACCTCCGGCACCCTTCCAGTGTAAGTCGGCACGTCACCGTCATATACTCTTCAGCAAGTCCAATCGTCATCATGAAATCCATCCTTTGGCGTTCCGCCATCACCGCAGCCCTCGGCGGCCTCCTGTTTGGCTTCGACACCGCCGTCATCGCAGGCGTCACTCAGGACCTGACCCGCGTGTTTCAGCTGACGCCCGAATTGCTGGGCGTGACAGTGGCCTCCGCGCTTTGGGGCACCGTGCTGGGCTCTGTCTTTGGCGGCATCCCCGGCGATCGGTGGGGCCGTCGTACTGCCCTGAAGCTCCTCGGCGTTCTCTATGTCATCTCCGCCCTCGGCAGCGGCTTCGCCTGGGACTGGCTTTCTCTCCTGATCTTCCGCGTCATCGGTGGCCTGGCCATCGGTGGATCATCCGTAATAGGCCCCATGTATATCGCCGAAATTGCTCCGGCGAAATCCCGGGGCCGGATGGTTGGCCTCTTCCAGTTCAACGTCGTCTTTGGCATTCTCGTGGCGTACCTGTCGAACTACCTCGTCGGCCTGTTCGCGCTGGGTGATGCGGAATGGCGCTGGAAACTGGGTATCGCCTGCCTGCCCGCCGTTGGTTTCGTTGTCATGCTGTTCTCCATTCCCGAAAGTCCCCGTTGGTTCGCCCGGAAAGGTCGTCTCGAGGAAGCCGAAGCCGTCCTGCGCCAAATCGGGGAAACCAACCCTCGATACGAACTGGAGGCGATGGTCCGGGCCAACCGTGAAGAGGAACTGGCACAAGGGCATAAGCTCTTCAGCCGTCAGCACCGCCTGCCTGTTTTTCTGGCAATCTCCATTGGCCTCTTTAATCAGCTCGCCGGTATCAACGCCATCCTCTACTACCTCAACGATATTTTCCTGAAGGCCGGCTTCAGCAAAGTCTCCAGCGACCTGCAGGCTGTTGCCATCGGTCTCACCAACCTCATCTTCACCATGGCGGCCATCACCGTCATCGACAAATTCGGCCGCCGTGCACTCCTGCTGACCGGCTCCGTTGGTACCGCCGCCTGCCTCGCCGCCGTTGCCTGGGTGTTCAGTTCCGGCTCGCACGAAGGCCTGCTCATCTGGCTCCTCATTGGTTTCATCGCCTTCTTCGGTTTCTCGCAGGGGGCTGTTATCTGGGTCTACATCAGCGAGGTTTTCCCGACTGCCGTTCGGGCCAAAGGCCAGAGCCTCGGCAGTTTCTCCCACTGGTTCGCCAACGCCATTATTTCGGGGATCTTTCCGGCTGTGGCGGCTCGTTACGTAGCAGCGCCGTTCGCTTTTTTCGCCGCTATGATGGTCCTCCAGTTTGTGGTGGTGTATTTCTGGTACCCCGAGACCCGTGGCGTTTCCCTCGAAGACCTGCAAAAAAAGTTGAAAACAGTCTGAGCACGGCTCTATAGGAATGATGCAGGTTTGCCGATGTGTCCCCTAAGGACTACTCGGCATGAGATTTCACACAAGACTATTTTTCGCAGCAGTAACTCTCATCACCCTGGCTGCCGCCGTACCCGCCCGAGCCAGCAGCGTCAATGTCGTTTTGTAGGCCAGTCGGTACGGCACGCTCGACGACACGACAGGTCGTTTTACACAGATTTCGACACTCTCTGCGCGCAATCCCAGCGGGATCGCGAGTATGAATGGCCTGCTCTATCTGGAAGATTTCGGCAGTAACCTGTACACCGTCGATACCCTTACAGGTAGTACAAATCTGGTAGGGAATTCCTCCGGAACCCTGCAATTTGCGGCGTTTGCGGGCGGGAATAACGGCCTCTTCGCAGTCGGTTATGATGCCAACCTCTACGCCATTAATGCGTCCACTGCGCAGGCGACCCGAGTGGGGGCCACGGGGCTGTCTGCCAACAATGGCCGGTATGACACCAGCATGGCATTTGACGGGACCAATCTGTACTACACCCAGGGTTCTTCGGGCAGCGCGGATCTTCTCTACAGCATTGACCCGACCACTGGTGTCGCGCGATCCGTAGGGAGCACGGGCATAACCGGTGTTGCAGGCTCTGCGTATGTTGACGGAAGACTGGAGCTTTACCAATATGGCCAAAAGAAGAACTATGTTTACTCCGCTCCCGTGCTTACCACTTCATTTACGCGCGGTGCCCAGTTGAACGCGGAGATTCTCGTGGGCGGTACCACGCTGAATCTCAAGTCGCAGACCCTGCAGCTGACCAGTTCGCTTCAGTTGGATGTTGCCGCCCCGGAGCCTGCCTCTTTCCTGCTTCTGTGCGTACCGCTCCTTCTTCTTTGGTATCGACGGAAGCTACTCCGGACGTGAAGGCGAGGCGAGTGTGGGCAACTTCTTTCACAGCAAGGGATATGGCTTTGGGTTCGGCTCCGTGCATTTCCGAATCGTACTCAGTCCCAAAGCTTTCCTCGTGACTGCCGCGATCATCTCCGCACTGGCCCTGACACCCAACTTCAAGAGGGTCAAGACAGCCGAGGTCTCGGAACCGCCTTCACCTGCCGTTGCCGCCGCCGTCTCAAGCCGGATGCCCCCGTCGCCCCTTTCCGTCAAGTCCCCCGGTGCCCCGCCCGGCATAAATGACCTCCTCTACCTGGAGGATTTTGGCACAAACCTGTACACCATCGATTCGATGACCGGGGCGGCCAGCCTCGCGCCATCGGCGGCCGCCGGGATGGCTTCGTCTGCGTTTGCGAGAACCCCCAATAGTCCCGGTTCTCCACCTGCCAACTCTCCAGTGGCGTGGGGCGATTTACCTGCTCTCGCCAGAATCGGTTCCGCACGGGTTACGTCGCGTTCCTCAGTGCGTGACTCGCCCTCCGCAGGGCACTCTGGCGGCGGAGGTTTCGTCGGCGGTTCTCGCGGCTCTGCTGGCCCCGACCGACCTTCGTCGCCAGACAGCAACACAGGCCCCGCCCCCACCTTATCCGACTCGCCCGTCACCAACGATGGGGCTCGCGGAAGTCCGGATTCGTTCAGGCCAACTCCGCCTCGATTGAACCCACCCGATTGGTATTCAGCTACCGGAACGTCCGGCCTGCCGGCACAGGAGCTTCGAACCCACAAACGCCAGCCATCCGAAAATCCCGACGTGGGCCTGAACGGAAAACTGCCTGCAACTGCCGAAGACTCCCTGTTCCCCACTTCTGATCTGTCCGCGTACTCAACTATCCTGTCCGTCACCGCTTTCTCGGCCACTGAACTCCCTGTCTCGCAACTCAACTCCGACACCTTGGCCCAGGAACTAACCCAGAGTCTGCAAGCTCCTGTCTCCTTCGACTCGTTCTCTCCTGTGCCGGAACCTCGCAGCACTCTTCTGGTCCCTCTGCTTCTGATTCTCATCACGCGCCCTGGCCTTGGGATTCGGGGTCGTCGGGCGCGGCGCTACAATACTGGTCAGAAGCGTGCACGCAGCGTTTCAGAGGCACAACCAATGCTTAAAACTCTGACCCTCTTCACCGCCCTCCTCACCATTCCGGCGTTTACCCCTTCGGCGTTTGCACAGAAAGATCTCCCGGATGGCGCAGGTAAACCTGCCACCGTGCGCGTTTGCACCGGTTGCCACGGCGCGGAGATGTTCTCTGCCACCCGTCTGGGCCAGGCCGAATGGGACCGCATGATCGCCAACATGACCACCGAACGCGGCGTCGCCATCACAGATGCCGACTATGCCACCGTTCTCAAATACCTGACCACTTACCTGGCACCACCCAAAGCCAACCTCAGCAAGGCGCCGGACGCGAAGTAAGCCGCGAACCAGGCGGCGACCCCGACGCGGTACCTAGGTAGTTGGCTACACTGGCGGAAGATGAGTCAGCAGCCTTTTGACGCCATCCAAAATCGCGAAAAAGGCCTCCACCGAGGACTCTCGTCTGGCCAACTCACCATGCTCGCCATCGGGGGAGCCATCGGTACCGGGCTCTTCCTCGGCAGCAGCTTTGCGATCGGTTTCGCCGGACCCTCCGTCATTCTCAGTTACGCCATCGGTGCTCTCATCGCCCTGATGCTGATGCGCTGTCTCGCCGAGATGACCGTCGCCCACCCCACCTCAGGGTCTTTTGGCGCCTGGGCCGAGTTCTACGTCAGCCCTCTTGCCGGCTATCTGGTCCGCTACGCCTACTGGTCCTGCATAGTCTTTGCCGTCGGCACAGAAGTCACGGCCATCGCGGTTTACATGCGCTTCTGGTTCCCAGGCACCCCAGGCTGGCTCTGGATCCTGGGCTTCTCCGCAGTTCTCATCGGGGTCAACGCCCGCAACGTCAAAATCTTCGGCGCGGTGGAGTACGCCTTCTCTTCTCTCAAAGTCACCGCCATCCTGCTCTTCATCCTGCTCGGAGCCATAACCGTCTCCGGCACCGGGTTGGCCAACTACACGGCATACGGAGGGTTCTTTCCAAAGGGAGTCTGGGGTATGTGGGTCGCCGTTATCGTCTCCATCTTCAGCTACCTCAGCATCGAAATGATCGCAGTCGCGGCCGGCGAAGCCGAAGACCCCCAACGCGCCATCACCAAAGCTTTTCAATCCACCGTCGCCCGTCTCGTCATCTTCTACTTGTTGACGCTCGCCATCATCCTCGCTATCGTTCCCTGGCCCGACTCCGGCAAAGGCGAAAGCCCCTTCGTCACCGTTATGGCGCGCTCCCACGTTCCCTATGCCGCCGCCGTGGTCAACTTCGTCATCCTCGTCGCGGCCCTCTCCGCCATGAACAGCCAGCTCTTCATCACCACCCGCATGATGTTCAGCCTCGCCCGCGCCGGTCAGGCCCCCAGCCGATTTGGCCAACTCAGCTCCAACGGCACTCCCGTCTCTGCGCTCCTGCTCTCCTCAGTCGGGATCGCGCTCGCCAGCCTCCTCAACGCCCTCTATCCCGAGACCGCCTTCACCCTCATGATGGCCATCTCCATGTTCGGTGCCATGTTCACCTGGCTGATGATCTTCGTCACCCACGTCTGCTTCCGCCGCTACCACCACCGGACCTCGCCATGGACCAGTCCCTTTGGCGCACTGCTCATGGCCGCAATCCTCCTCACCACGGCCTTCACGGCCGAATTCCGCATGACCCTCGCCTACGGCCTCCCCACGCTGGCCCTGCTCACTCTCATCTGGAAATTGCGACCGAAGATTCTACCATGAACTCAATGCCTGCTCCTCTCGAAAAAGCCCTCCCGGAAAACGACCCTCTTCTCGTCTGGCGCAAGGAATTTCCCATCCTTGCCTCCACCACGTACATGATCAGCCACTCTCTGGGTGCCATGCCTCGCCGCACTGCCGACGCGCTCCAGCAGTTCGCCAACACCTGGGCCACGCGAGGCATCCGTGCCTGGGAAGAAGGCTGGTGGGACATGCCCGTCACCACCGGCGACCTCATCGCTACCCTCATCGGGGCAGGGAAGTCCGAAGTCGTCATGCACCAGAACGTTTCCATCTGCCAGTGGATTGTGACGTCCTGCTTCAACTGGTCCGGCCCCCGCAACAAACTCGTCACCGACGGCCTGAACTTCCCCTCCAACGACTACATCTATTACGGTCTCGAACGCCAGGGCGCCCGCATCGTCTCCGTTCCCTCACCCGACGGCATGACCCTGCCCCTCGAACTTCTGCTCGACGCCATTGACGAACAAACCCAGCTCGTCTCCGTCTCCCACGTGGCGTTTCGCAGTTCTTACGTGCAGGACCTCGCGGCCATCACCAAACGCGCCCACGAAGTCGGAGCCATGGTCGTTGCGGACCTCTACCAGTCCGACGCCATGCGCTTCCTCAACGGAACCCCCAACGTCCCCGCCATGTACTCCGCCCAGGGCGGCTACGAAATCATCAACGAAATCGGCGTCGAAGCCATCCGGGCCAAGTCCCTTCGCCAGACCCAATTCCTCATGGACCTCGCCGACGAAGCCGACTTCCCCGTCCGAACCTGCCGCGAACCCGACCGCCGGGGTGGCGTGGTGATCCTCGATATCCCCTGGGGGAAAGAGGTCACAAAGGAGTTGGCCCGCCGGGAAATTCTGGTGGACTACCGTCCCGGAGCAGGTATCCGAATCGCCCCCCACTTCTACACGGCCGACGAAGAAATCCTCCACACGGTGGAGCAGATCCAGGGGATTACCGCAGCCGGCGTCTGAGCATGTCCGCGTCTGACACGTCCGCCTCAATCCTCGAACGCCCTCCCCCACCGCCTGGCCAGCGCATCGCCTACGGGCCCGACCCCAACCAGTTTGGAGAACTTCGCCTCCCCGCAGGCCCGGGCCCCCACCCCGTCATCATCTTCATCCACGGAGGTTTCTGGAAGGCGAAGTACGACCTGACCCACGCAGCCCACCTTTGCGCTGCCCTCACCGAAGCTGGGTTCGCAACCTGGAGTCTCGAATATCGAAGGGTTGGCCAGCCGGGAGGCGGCTACCCAGGAACGCTCGAAGATATCAGCAACGGAGCCAGAGCCGTAACCCAGATCCCCAACCTCGACCGAAGCCGAGTTGTAGTATCCGGACACTCCGCCGGAGGTCAGTTAGCCCTATGGCTGGCCGCTCAGGGCGCAATCGAACTACAAGCGGTCATAGCCTTAGCCCCGGTCACCGACCTCCGCAAAGCACAAGCCGAAAATCTGGGAGGAGGTGCCGTAGCAGCCTTCCTCGGCGACCAACCCGAAGGGCTCCCAACCTGCTCCCCCATAGAGCTATTGCCAATGAAGGTCCCCCAAACCCTCCTCCACGGAACGCAGGACGAAGTCGTCCCGGTCGAACAGAGTGAGAGCTTCGCCGCAGCTTCCGCCAGCGCCAGGTTGATCAAACTCGAAGCGACCGGCCACTTCGAACTAATCGACCCGCGCTCAAACGCCTGGCCAACGGTCCTCAGCCACCTCACAACAAGTCGATGATGGCATCTCGGCTGATGCCCTTGTGCCGCGAAACGGCTCGCAAAATGGAGTTCAATGTTCCGATCCTGATGGCGTCGTGGTCAGGTACCGTGACCCGCTGCTGACCCGAGACGTCACGCGGAATCTTCAGCCACAGGGAGAAGTTCGTCGCGAACGAGATGCAGTCGGACTTGGCGGGGCGCTTGCCTGTCAAAAAAGAAAGCACCCGTCGCTTCAACGACGTTCTTCCGCAATTCATCCCAAGTATCGCCCTGAGTAAAAATATTCTCGCTGACGCACGCTGCGCAATAGCCGCTGTCCTCGTCCTGCGTTGCCTCAAAAAATAATTCGGTCATAGCGGCCTTCGCTGACTTGCCTAAATCACCCCGGTCTTCATCTGCTCCGCCAAATACTCCGCTGACCGCATCGCCAAAGCCATCATCGTCAACGTCGTATTCTGCCACCCGCAAGTCACAAAACACCCGCCATCCACCTGGAACAAATTCTTCACGTCGTGGCTCTGGTTCCACTTGTTCAGCACGCTCTTCTTCGGGTCATCGCCCATCCGCGCACCCCCCACTTCATGAATGCTGTACCCCGGCGGATGGAACTTATCCGTCTTCGATAAAATATCCCAGCCCGCAGCCTTCAACATATCCTCAGCCGTATCCGCTGCGTCCTTCGCCATGTTGTGCTCGTTGGCCGAATCCTTCACTTCCGCATGCAGCACCGGAATGCCCCACGCGTCCTTCACCAACTTATTAATCCGGACATGATTCTCAAACCGAGGCAACCGCTCCCCGTAGATCGAAGCCGTCATGCAAGCGCCCGAATGAAAATCCAGCTTCTTCTGCAGCGACTCCCCATAATCCGCAAAGAACCCCGGCTGCGCCGCGCCCCCGCTCGCAATCATCATCCCGTAGCCCTTGCTGAAATTATTCTTCTCGCCCTTCTGCAGGTTCCGGAACCGAGGCAGCAACGCCGTCCCGCCCATCAGACCTTCAGCCGCACTCCCCCCGCGAGCCTCGGGCACCGACGCCACCACCTGCACGCCATACAGCTGGTCAATGATGTACCGCCCCAGCATCCCGCTCGAATTCGCCAGGCCCGAATTCATCAGCAACCGAACACTCTCCAGCGACCCCGCAGCCAGCACCACCACCCGCGCCTTCACATGCAATTCCTGCTTCGAATGCCGGTCCAGGAAGTTCGCGCCATTCACTTTGCCCGTGTTCTTATCCACCGTCAGCTCACGCACAATCGCATTCGGAACAATCTGTAACTTCCCCGTCGCCATCGCCTCCGGCAACAGCAGATTCACCGAACTCGCCTGTCCGTTGCGCCCATTCGACGCCCGAATCTTCGACACCAGATACCCGCGCCCCTGCGCGATCTCCGTAATTTTCTTCACCGTCGTCGAGTCCGGGCCGTAATCGGCATCCAGGAAGTTACCATCCGGGAAATGGGCCTTACCTTCTTTGCGCCCCGACACCCGGAAAATCCCCTCAACCTTCGAATAAAACGGGTCCAAATCCGCATGGCTGATCGGCCAGTTGTCGCCGACTCCTTCCTTGTCCAGCGACTTGAACTCCCAATCGCTCATCCGGAATGACTGCCGCCCCCAAAAAAGCGACCGGCCCCCCAGCATCCGCACACGAACCCAGTTATAGGGCGACGCCGGATCATGCGTGTACGGAATCTCCTTCTCGTCCACCCACTGGTTGGCGTTGAACTCATTCGCCTGCACCACATGCGGCAGACGTCCGGGCTTATTCATGCCCCGGTACGGCAACTCCCACGGGTTCTTGGAGACCCGATTCGTTGCCAGATTCACTTCCGGCCCCGCATCCAGCATCAGGCAGGAAATCCCCTTCTGCGTCAGAACCTGCGCAGCCATGCCCCCGGAGTGGCCGGAGCCAACGATCAGAACGTCAAACTCTTGTTTAGGCACGCTTATCCCTTATAAACCGGATCGACCGGGAAGAAGTACAACTGAGCCCCAACCGGGCGCCGCCCCGCAGCAATCGCCGCCTGCGTCCATTCGCGCGAATTGCGCGTGGCCACCCGGATATCGTCATGAGCCGCAGCCATAAACCGAGCCCCCGGTTCCTTCGGCAGCTCGAACTGCCACGGCACCAGCACCAGCAGAGGTCGAATGATCGCATCGGCCTGAGTGGCATCCAGAGCCGCAAACGCCTTGCCGAACTTCGCCGCCGACCGCGAATTCAGCAGCTCCAGGCCGCTCCTGTACATCTGCTGCCGGTCAGCCGGGGACTGGCCTACATGGAAGTCCAGAAATTCCGGAACCCCGGCTTCAATCGCCCCCGGATTCCCACCCATCGGCGGCATCAGCAGTTCACAAAGCCTGTGCAACGCTGCCAGCTGAGTTGCCGAAAAGAAGCGCGCAACCGGCTCCCCCACGGCATCGCGTTTGCCCGAGGCCAAAGGCCCCGCAGGACGCGCCGGAGCGGTCTGCGCCTGCATGTTCTGTTGCGTCACCAGGGCGGGAGTAACAAGAGCAGGGACTGCGGGCGCAGCCGCAATAGCCTGCATAAATCGACGGCGTTTCACGTTGAGTAGGTTAGCAACTGAGGTACCACTCGTCAACGAAAGCTTGTCCCTATGAAAGCTCGCATGGCCCGGATACAATGAGGAGAATTTCATGAGCTACGTTTTCTCCCCTCCCGCCACCGTTTCCCTCCCCGTTGTCGGCACCACCGACCGCTTCCCCGTCCACCGCATCTACTGCGTGGGACGCAACTACGCCGAACACGCCCAGGAAATGGGCTATTCCGGCCGCGAAGCCCCCTTCTTCTTCATGAAGCCGGCCGACGCCGTCCTGCCGGTCGAAAACGGCGAACCCGTCACCATGCCCTACCCCTCGCTCACCAGTAACCTCCATCACGAAGTGGAACTGGTCGTCGCGATCAGTGTGGGCGGCTCCAATATCCCTGCCGCCGAAGCCCACAAACACATCTACGGCTACGCTGTTGGCCTCGATATGACCCGGCGCGACCTCCAGCACCAAATGAAAAAAGAAGGCCGTCCGTGGTGCATAGGCAAGGGTTTCGACCACTCCGCCCCCACCGGCCCCATCCTCCCTGTCAGTCAGGCCAGCGACATTTCCAACGCCGCTATCACCCTCTCCGTCAACGGCCAGCAACGCCAGACCAGCACCATCTCCCAACTCATCTGGAACCTCGGCGAAGTCATCGAACACCTCTCCGCCGCCTGGACCCTCCAGCCCGGTGACCTGATCTTCTCCGGCACACCCTCCGGCGTCTCCGCTGTGGTTTCCGGGGATACTATGGTCGGCTCGGTCGAAGGCGTCGGCTCCATCACCGTTAACCTGGTGTAGTCCCGCCTATTTCGCTGCAGGCTTTGCCTTGCCCCTGTTCCAGAAAATAAAGCTGCCGGTCTTGGTGGATGTGATAATCTCCGGGGCACCGTCCCCATTCAGATCCGCGACCGTCACGCTGCTGCCAACGCCCGAGTTGTTATGGATCAGTTCCGGCACGAACTCAGCTCCGCCCGGTACTTTTGGATTCCGTACCGTGCGATAGACATACAGCACCGGGTCGCCGAACGGGTCCGGGTCAATGAAGCTGTCGTGGTGTGAGTAGTTGCGTTTACCGGTGATGAAGTCCGGAATTCCGTCCCCATCCATATCTGCGGACGTGGCTCCATGGGGTTCCGTGAACGTCACCCGGCCCGCATTCTTACTGGTGAAATCCCCCATGATGTCGTGCTGTACGAAAGAAAGTTCTCCCGTAGCAGCCTTTTTCTGTTCAAACCAGGCCAGGCCGAAGCCGTGGGCGTGGAGAGATGTCACCACGTCTTTCAGGCCGTCACCGTTCACATCGTAGACGGCCATTTCCGCGCCCCCGGGGCTCGTTCGGTTCCAGTCACTAAATGCCCACGGATGGTACTTCCACGGACCCTCGCCCGCCCCGTTCTTCGGCTGTTCCCACCACCCCACCGGATTCAGCATGTCGATCCGCCCGTCGCCGTTCAAATCCCCCAGCCCCAGCCCGTGATTCGGCCAGGGAGCCTTTTCGCTGATCGGATGAACCTGCCACATCTCCGTGGGTTTCGCCGGGTCCGGTTTGACGTAAACGTATTGATTCTGTGAATCCTTGTAGACCAGATCCGGTTTTCCGTCGCCGTCCACATCCCGCATCAGCGACATCTCACTCGAAAGCACCCCCGTAATCGTGTGCTGCTCCCAGCGATGGGAGGCTCCCTTCGGGTTGATAAAGAGCAGGGATGGCTTCGTGAATTCAACGTTCAGAATGTCGGTCCAGCCGTCACCATTGAAGTCGCCGGCATACTGGACACCGAGATAGAAATCGGTGCTGGGGTTAATGGTTTTCGCCATGTAGATTTCACGCGCCGTCGTATAACTGGGTCCCGCGTACCAGAACGGCCCGGCAACCACATCGGCCACCCCATCGCGGTTGATGTCAGCCACCGTCGGCCCCCAGCCGTAGTAGAAAGGACTCAGGCTCTGCTTCCGGAACCTGGACGAAACCTTCTCCGGAGAATTCGGTTTTGGCTGCAGGTCACGCCACGCGACATCGCGGAACCGGACATCTCCGGTCCCCCCGACCCACAGTGCGAAGGGGCCAAACCGGCCAAAATCTTCCTCCGCCACAGTTTGGCCCGTTGACAGGTTGTTCCGCCACGTCCGCAGAACATTGGCGTCCAGTGCGAACTCAATCGTGTTCCATTCGGACGGGCGAAAGTCAGCAGAAGGGCGGGGCAGGGGGATCAGAGTTCCATCCGGGGTGCGAACCGGGCCCGTCGCCGGTGCTGCGCCTGCCGGGGCCGGGCCGTCGGGGGCCACGCGGTAGACACCGCCAGGGCCCGTGCGCAACCGCTCTCTTGAAAGTTCATTGCCGGCAGCATCCAGCGTGACGCGGAACGACGGTGTTCCTGGCTCTGTCAGGCTCGCCAGGATTCCTCGCATGCCACCGTTCGGCAAGGTTTCCGCACGCAGCAATACCGCCACTTTGCAGTCTCCTGCACAACGCCAGGACGCCGCCAGCGCTACGTCCTGCAGCGTCCGCTCATGCATCAGCCAGCCGCTTTGGCGAGCTTCCGGAGCCGCGATAATCTCCCCGTTCTGCGCACTCCACTTTACGCTGCCTATCGAACGCCAGCCCGTCAGGGAAGAACCTTTGAAGACCGCATCGGGTACAAAATTGCCCGTGACTGCGGCGAACAGGGTCGGCGTGAGCAGGGCGGCAGCGGCGAACGGCTTTAGTATGAACTTGCGCATGTGTTTTAGTCCGTGAAATCGGTCTTGCGTATTATGCAAATCGAAATGAGGATGCTATCAGGGGGGGCGCGATTGTGTCAAGCAGGCCTCGATGGCCCTCCCTGGCCTTGACCAGGGCCCCACATCACGAAATGTCCTATATTGGTTCCTGAGGATGAATATCGTGAAACGTGCACTCCTGATCCTGGCCGTAGCCGCCCTCGCGTCCCTTTCCGCTTTCGGTGCCGACGTTGCCGGGGCGTGGAAGTGCCCCAAGCCCAGCCAAACCCTCACTATCAAGCAGGAGGGAGGCAAAATCACCGGCACCCTCCAGAACACCATTGGTAACCTCCGCATTGCTGAAGGCAAGGTGGACGGCGACCAGATTACCCTCCTGTTCATGGTGGTTCTCAGCAATGGTGTCGATCCTCTGGGCGTCGCCGGCTACGACTCCCTTGCCGAGGAAGGCCAGGTCACCGAAATCACCTACAAGGGCACCATCACTGGCGACGAGATCAAGTTCAAGGTCACCCAGGAACGGTTAGAAACCGTCCGTGAACTCTCTTTTAAGAAAACTACCTAAACCAGCGTTCGTCTTCGCCCTGGCGCTGCCTCTCCTCTGGCTCCGCTTCGGGCACTGGTTCTATCTCTCACTCGACGAAGGCATCTACCTCGAAGGGGCCCGCCACGTTGCGTCCGGCGAAGTCCCCTACCGGGATTTCTTCGCCATCACCGGCCCCGGGACTTACTGGCTCTACGGCACGGTCTTCCACTTCTTCGGAACTTCATTCGCTGCCGCCCGAGCCGTCCTCTGCCTCGAACTGGCAGCCACCTGCGCGGCCATCTGTTACCTCGTCAGCCGATCCACCGGCACCCTGTTCGCGGTTGGTACCTCGCTGCTCTACCTGGCGATGCTCCTCACCACCCTCTACCCCATCTACATCACGCACCGCTGGGACAGCAATACCCTGGCTCTCCTCGCCCTCTGCTGCCTGGACCGCCGCCCCCTCCTGGCCGGAAGCCTTGCAGCCATAGCTGTCTGGATCACGCCTCCTCTGCTTTTTGTCGCAGTCGCCCTTAGCGTCTGGAAAGCCTTCTCTCCCCAACCCCTTCGGCCTTACCTGCTGGGCCTCGCCATTCCTACCGTTGCAGCTGTTGCCGTCCTCAGTTCCCAGGGCGCGCTCACGGGCCTCATCCACGCTCTTCTTTGGGACAGTTCGCACTACGCTTCGGCGAACCGCCTGCCTTATGGTGCCCTTGCCGGCACTTTTCGGAGTTTTCTCGCCCAGGGCACT
Organism: Terriglobia bacterium; assembly: GCA_010084195.1. Lineage (GTDB taxonomy): Bacteria > Acidobacteriota > Terriglobia > Bryobacterales > Bryobacteraceae > BOG-234. The sequence continues at coordinate 2,491 of RGPS01000119.1, read as the reverse complement.
ATCCCCGCAGCTACTATCCACTACCTCGATTCCCTCCTGCCGAATCTCCTCCCGCCCCTCGCTGCCGTCGCCACCGTCATCCCTGTTCTCGCAAAACCCGCCTTCGCCCCCAGGCGCGTCGAGGCACTTCTCTCGATTGCGGCCTTCGCGGCGTTGGCCGCCTGCTATCCCCGGCTCGGAGCGGCACAACTCCTCTTCGCCGCCAGTTTTCTCTGGGTCGTCTGCGCCGTCGCACTGAACGACCTCCTGCCTTCCCGACTCCAAACCCGGTGTGCGATGGCAGCCATTCTCCTCGCCACAGGAGCCACTGCAGTGGCCTGGCCTCGCGAGGTGATGAAGAGTATCGACACACCAGTCGGAACCCTTCGAGTCTCCCGTCGCCACTTCGTCACCCTCAACGACCTCCTCTCCGCCACCCGCCCCGGTGAACGCGCCTTCGTCTACCCCTATCTCCCTGCGCTCTATTTCGCCCTCGGTCTTCAAAACCCCACCCGCTACGCCTGGCTCCAACAGGGCATGATGGCGCCTGCTGACGTTCAGTCGGCCATCACCAGCCTCAAAAACGCCCCCCCTCGCTGGATCATCTGGCACGACTTCACCGAAGCCTATATCCTGAAAAACTGGCCGTCCAGCGATCAAACCAGACTCCGCTTCCCCGAAATGGAAAGCTATCTGCAATCCGACTATCATGTGGTTATCCCGGACGGAGTCCCAACCGTCGGCTTCAAACTCATGGAGAAAAATCCATGAAAGTGTTGCTCATCCTCGTTCTCGCTGTCCGGTTATCCGCTCAACTCCCCACCCGGGCTGCCATAGCCGGAAGCAATCTCGACGAAGCAGCTATTGAGCGAGGCGGGGCCCTCTTCGCGGCACAGTGCGCAAAGTGCCACGGCCCTGCGGGGCGAGGCACCAATCCCCAAACCGACCTCATTCGGTCTACCCGTGTCCGAACCGGCGAGGCCGTTGTCCACGCCAACGCCGGACTCACGCAACCCCAAATCGAGGACCTCCGGGTCTGGCTCAAACTTCTCCTCTTCTCCGTCTCTTCCAAAGGCAATCAGGACTTCCTCAACATCCTGACCGGAGACCCCAGGAAGGGAGAGCTCTTCTTTACCAAAAACTGCGCCAAGTGTCACTCCGTCGAGGGCGACCTCGCCGGAATCGGAGAAAAATATGACCCCTCCGTCCTACAATCCCTCTGGTTGAACCCTCGCCGATCGCGAACTCCCCGAACCGTTACCGTGACCCCGCCGGGCATCACCGGCACCCTCGACCGAATCGACGAATTCACCCTCATCCTGAAGAATCCCCGTCGTGAAATCCCGCTCACCGACGAAAGCAAGGTCGAAATCCAGGATCCCCTCCAGCCTCACTTCGACCTCTACCCCCGTCTCACCGACGCCGATATCCACAACGTGACCGCCTTCCTGGCCACCCTCAAATGACCGCCCGCCTGCTCATCGCCGCGCTTAGTGTTACCGCCTGCCTGGCCCAGACGGACGCCTGGCCCCACTACAACGGAGACTACTCCGGGCGTCGTTTTTCCCCGCTCACCCAAATCAACTCCACCAACGTTGAGAAACTCGCTCCCGCCTGGTCCACCAAACTCAACGGCGGACGCATCTCCGCCACGCCGCTCATGGTCGATGGAGTCCTCTACACAACCTCCCTCGATCACGTCTGGGCCATCGACGCCCGCAACGGTCGCGAAATCTGGCATTACTACCGCGAATCCAAAGGAGACATGCCCCGCACCGGCAACCGCGGCGTCGCCATCTACAAAACCTGGCTCTTCTTCGTCACGCTGGACAACAATCTCGTGTCGCTCGACGCTGCCACGGGCAAGCAACGCTTCCTCGTCAACTTTGCCGACCCCAAACAGCTCTTCTTCTCTACCGTCGCGCCCCTGGTCATTCGCAACCACGTCATCATCGCGACCGGCGGCGACTCCCTCGATATCCCCGCGTTCATCCAGGCCCACGACCCCGAGACCGGAGCCCAACAATGGGAATGGCGCGTCACCCCGCGCCCAGGTGAACCCGGCGCGAAAACCTGGCCCAACGAATACGCAGCCTCGGCCGGAGGTGGCCATCCTTGGCTCACCGGGACTTATGACCCCGACCTCAACCTCTACTACGTCGGCACGGGCAACCCCGACCCGGTCGGCTCCGGCGTGAGCCGCAAGGGCGATAACCTGTACACCTGTTCGATCGTTGCACTCAACCCCGATACAGGAAAGCTCGTCTGGCACTTCCAGGTCTCGCCGCATGACACCCACGACTGGGACGCCGTCCAAACCCCGGTCCTGATCGACGCGCCCATCAACGGAAAACCCCGCAAACTTCTCGCCCAGGCAGGCCGTAACGGTTACTTCACCCTGCTGGATCGCACCAACGGGAAGAACGTCCTGACCACGAAGCTGCTCCCCACCCTCAACTGGTCCAAAGGTCTCAACAAGAGCGGGCAGCCCATCCCCGACCCCGCTAAAGAA
>RGPS01000118.1 GCA_010084195.1 Terriglobia bacterium | reverse complement strand
CAGGAGGGCTGGGCCGGGGTCGAGGTCGGGCGGAGGTTTCCGGCACCTCCTCTGTCTTTGAAGAAGTTCTGGACGTTCTGGACGGAGTTGAAACTTTTGCCTGTGTAGAGGTTCTTGCGGGCGTCGCGCTGGACGTCCCAACGCTCGCTGGTCAGGTCAACCTGGTTCATGCCGTCGTCGTCACCGTCGTCGATGCCGAGCATCATGACGAGATTATTGGGGATTTCGGCGAGGAAGCGGGACTTCATGCTCCGCTCCTGTTCCCCGCCCCCAAAGCGGCGGCGGTACTTGGCCCAGGTGATGATGAGGCGTTTTTCGGCGCGCGTCATGCCGACATAACAGAGGCGGCGCTCCTCTTCCATGGCCGCCTCGTTCAGGAGGGAGCGGGAGTGGGGGAAGATGTTTTCCTCAAGACCGGCAAGGAACACGACGGGGTATTCAAGACCCTTGGCGTTGTGGATGGTCATCAGGGTGACAAGTGCGGACTCGTCGACACCATCGGAATCGGCGACGAGGGCGGCGTGGTCGAGGAAGTCGGCGACAGTTTCGCCTCGTTCGACGGCTTCGGCTGCGGCATTTTTAAGTTCGTCGAGGTTGTCGATTTTGCCCTCGGATTCGGGGGCTGTGTCGGTCTCCAGCATCTTGCGGTAACCGGTGCGTTCCTCAATGAACGTGAGGGCTTCGTTGAGGGGTTTGGTCTGGACGGCGAGGGTCAGATCGTTGACGAGATCACGAAATGCAGAAAAAGCTGCATAAGCCCGCGTTCCGAACTGATTTTCGTCGAGCATTTTGCCGATAGTCTCCCAGATGGAAAGACCAGACTCATTGGCGACCTGCTCGACTTGTTCGAGAGAGGTGCGCCCGATGCCCCGGGCGGGGACATTGATGATGCGGGAGAGCGCGATGGAATCAACGGGGGAGGTGGCCAGCTTGAGGTAGGCAATAATGTCCTTCACCTCGGCGCGCTGGTAGTAGCTGAAGCCGCCGACCACATTATATTTGCGGTTGTACCGGCGCATCGCCTCTTCAATCTGGCGGGATTGGGAGTTGGTGCGGTAGAGGACGGCTACGCGGCGTTCGGGGTACTGGCGCAGGATCTTGTCCGTAGTGTCCGCGATGAAGAGCGCTTCGTTTTCCGAATCGTGCGCGGGGTAGATGCTGACCAGGTCGCCTTCGTCCGCTTCGGTCCAGAGCCACTTGCCCTTGCGCTCCTTGTTATTGGCGATAACGGTGGAGGCGGCTTCGAGGATGTTTTTGGTGGAACGGTAGTTCTGTTCGAGGCGGATGGTCTTGCAGCGGGGGAAATCCTTCTCGAAGTCGAGAATGTTGCGGATATCGGCACCGCGCCAGGAGTATATGGACTGGTCCTCATCGCCGACGACGCAGATGTTGTCGTGGTGGACGGAGAGGAGCCGCATGAGTTCGTACTGGCTGCGGTTGGTGTCCTGATACTCGTCGATCATGATGTAGCTGAGGCGGCGATTCCAGGCTTCGCGGATATCGGTATCGTGGGCGAGGAGACGGACGGTTTCGAGGAGAAGGTCGTCGAAATCGAGGGCGTTGGCTTTGCGGAGCGCCATTTCGTATTCGGCGAACACGGCGGCGACGCGGGTGGCTTTGGGGTCTTTGGCGTTGGCGGCCATCTCGTCGGGGCCAATTTTTTGGCTTTTGGAGTGGCTGATGGCGGACTGGGTGGCGCGATGGGGGAGGGCCTTCTCGTCGAGGCCCATGCGGCGATAGGCTGCTTTGATGATGGAGAGCTGATCGTCGGCGTCGTAGATGGTGAAGGTTTTGGTGAAGCCGGGGCGGATGGCCCCGAGCGCATCGCCATCGCGGCGGAGGAGGCGGACGCAGAAGGAGTGGAAGGTGGCGAGTTGGGGGCTGGAGGTGAGTTCGTAACCGTCCAGGAGATTGCCGACGCGGTTGCGCATTTCGCCGGCGGCCTTATTGGTGAAGGTGACGGCGAGGATGGAAAACGGGGCGACGTTCTTCGCGGTGATGAGGTGCGCGATGCGCTGGGTGATGACCTTGGTCTTGCCGCTTCCCGCGCCGGCGAGGATGAGGACGGGACCATCGGTGGTTTCTACCGCTTCGAGCTGTTGGGGGTTCAGACCTTTGAGGAAATCCACTAAGGTCCTATTTTCGCATTGAGTACGGTTTCTATGGATGCAGTCCGCCCATGGGCGCAGTTCGGACGTTCGGGTTGGTCGCAGGTCGGAATTGGACATGTTCGGAAGCCTGGTCAGGCCGCTTTCCGGAGCTGATCGGGGCGTGGGAGCGGGAAACGGTGGTGGTCGGGGACACGGGCGGTGCGATTCCAGCCTACGGATTGGTAGTAGCGGGCGGAGGCGAGGTCGGATTTGCGCTGGATGCGGGCGAGGAGGGTGGCGCGGGAAAAGACGAACCCATTGACCTCGATGGTGTCGTCGACGAGGACCGTGTCGCCGTTCATGACGGCCTGGCAGTGGAGGAGTTCGGCCTCTTCGAGGGCGGTGGCTTCGGCGGCTTTGCGTTCCTGCTGGATTTCGGCGAGGCGCTTTTCGTTTTTGGCGATCATGCGGTTGACTCGGGTTTCGTAGAGGCTGATGTTGGTGAGGCTGGGGTGCTCGTGGTGCCAGGTGCGGGTTTGGGTGATGGCGGCCTGGACTTCGGGAGTGTCGCCGATGGCGTCCTCTTTGAGCTCTTCGTGGCCGAGGCCGAGGGTGTTGAATTCGATGGCGCGGGAGCGATTGATGCGCCAATGGTCCTGCGCGATGGAGACGGCGAGCTGTTGTTCGTAGGCTCCGACAGGTTTTAGGGCGGCGAGGAGGGATTTCTCGAAGGTTTCGTAGGCTGTGCGGTCGGCATTGTTCATGACGTAGAACTGGCCGGTGAGGCCGTGGCGGCGGGCGTTCATGGAGGAACGGGCTTTGCCGGCTTCGGTTCGGGGGCCGGTGGATTTTTGGGCGTTGAGTTGGTTGGCGAGGAGTTGGGCCTCGGAGAGGATTTGGGCTGTTTGGGACGGGTTGTCCGGGGACTGGGGTTCGTTGGTTTTGTCAGTTGTGTTGGACATTTTCTGCTCTCTTTCCGGGAAGCCCGGTTTGGGCTTCCTGGTTGAAGAAGTAGCAGAGGGAGCGTGCAAGATCAGGATGGAGCCGGGCGGATCTTATTGAAACAAAGCGCAATATAGATTCGGCCCGGCTGTGAATTGCAAATTGCAATAAAGCAAAAACACAAGTTGTTCCGTGGGAGAGGTGACATCGTAGATGCGGCATCCGTCTTCCTCAATCCATCGGTGCTGTTCCGACCCCGGCCATTCAGGTACCGAAGTTCGCGAGTTCACACCAGGGCATACTGAGAACGGCAGGCTGCTTTTCGTGTATCACACTGAACGCGCCGGCAGGATTCGAATTATCGGTGCGCGATCAGCCACGCGGAGAGAACGGAGACAACATGAAGAAGGACACTAAACCAGCCAGCAAGCCCCGCATGCGTCCCGAATACGACCTTGCGGAACTCGGCCCCGGCGTGCAGGGCAAGTACTTCCAAAAGGCAAGCGCGGGCAGTAATGTGGTGTTGATTGACCCGGACCTGGCGGCCTTTCCCCCCGACGCACAATCGGTGAACCGAGCGCTTCGACTTGTGGCGGATGCGGCGCTTGCGCTCAATATACGCGACCGATAATTTGGTCAACTGATGATGTACGAAGAGCGGAGCGTGTCAACAAGAAGGAGACAGGCGGACTAATCCAGACGGCGTCGGGCAAGGAAGGATTGAGTGGCGGGCGGCGGACGAAGCGTACAGGATGGGCCTAATAGGCGACGCCGAGAACGGCCTGCCGTTTCGAGATATTTTGACCAACCTGACCGTAATGGACAGTGGCCGGAGTTAACATGTTCAGGCCGGAATGATGAGGGAAAAGACCCAGCAGAACGCCCGGGCATCCTGGCTGGATCCAGCGGTCGGGGTACTCATGAGCCTGATCCACACCCGCGAACTGAACAAAGCCAACCCGTTCCACTATCTGGCGGACTTACTCCGGCATGCCTCTGAGCTGAAGACGCGCCCGGCGGAGTGGATACCTGGAACTACCTTGGTACGGTGGCGCGGACCGCAAGGCCCGTGGCGGCTTACTATCAGGGTTCGGTTGTGCGTTAGCGAAACTCCTCTGGGTTCCGTCGGTACAATCGAAGAGTTAAATGGCCAGAAATAAATCCAAATCGGAGCCGACATGGTCGGATGTCAAGGCGAAGCTCGTGCCCTTTGACCGGACAGGTCTGTTGGGCCTGGTCCATGATCTTTACGCCGCCAGTAAGGAGAACCAGATGTTTCTTCACGCCCGCTTTGATGTGGACAAAGATGGCCTGGAACCTTACAAGGAAACAATAGCCCGATGGCTTTGGCCAGACGTCCTGCGCAACCAGCATGCTTCTGTGGTCAAGGCAAAACAGGCCATCTCCAGTTACAGAAAGGCAACCGGCGAACCGGCCGGGATCGCGGAACTGATGGTGTTTTACTGCGAACAGGCTGTCGGCTTCTGCAGCAGCGTCGGCTATCAGGACGAGGGCTATCTCAATGCACTCATCCGCATGTTTGAGCAGGCTCTCGCGGTTACCGACCAGCTATCAGACAGCCAACGCGGCACCCTCATCGCCAGGCTGGACCGCACCCGCGATGTCGGCCACGATCTGGGCTATGGCGTCGGCGACGACATGGACTCGCTGCTTGCGAAATACGTAAGCGCATGACCCGTCCATCTCTAGTGCTGTGTCCAGGAAATAACTAAACACAAGGAGCCCTGATCCTGCCTGCAGGCTGAGGAGGACGCGACTGAAGTCGCGTGTCCAGTTATTTCCTGGACACTACACTAGCGCCGCCATCGGCTACGCGTCTCCGCCGAAATCTTACGGAACAGTTCGACCGGGATTTAGGTGCCGGGGATGACAGGCTTGCCCTGCATTCCTTCGGGATGGGTTTCAATTCTGCTGAGCACGGTAGTTCAAGTGCAGCACCGGAATTGGGGCTGTGGCTGCGAGAAATCCGGGTTAAGCTCCATGGAAGTGCATCTCACGGTCGAGACTGAAGCGTTATTGCGCAGCGTGTAAGCATCGGGCAGTTTTCGTCGGCGGATGACGCTGTTCGTGTGGCGGTGGAGATGCTGGAGGCTCGGGAGCGTGACGTGCCCGAAATGCGGGCGCTTGTGCAGGAAGGCCTGGCCGACCTGGAGTCGGGCGAGTATGAGGAATTCACGGACGAGAATCTGTCCGAGTTGTTCGACGGCGTTGCGCGGCGGGGCTCTCCCCCTAGCAAGACAACACTCGGCCCCGCTTCGCCTGTGTGTGCGAAGCGATGGCGGCGGGCAGGTCGGTCGCGGATCTGTATGGCGTGACAGGCTCAAAGAAAGCTATTGACGACCGGCTCACATGGTGTTCATTTTTAAGCATGTTGTTAATTTCTACGCAACATCGCTATTGCGCCAGGGAACGACATTGAGGCGAGCGGCTATCACGGTCGTCCTGGCGGGCGTGCTGGTTCTGGCGGGGTGCCTGCGCCGCGATGGGCGGAATTCGGATTGTACGTGGCCGGTCGAGTCCGGGGGGGAGACCGCGTCGGCGGCGCATTTGGCGGAGGATGTGGAACTGGCTGAGGAACTGGCGATTCGCTATATGGAGGCTCATGCCGGGCCGCGCAATCAGGAGACCGCCGGGGTGGTGAAGAACCGGTGTTTCGGCGCGCTGCCGGGCGAGATCGGCAAGCAACATGGCATGTCGGCTGCGGCGGTGTTTCCGTATTTTGGACAGCGTAACCTTGTGGCCGATTTCGCCATGTATTTGCCGTTCGTGCTGCTCTATGGCTTTGCGAGTGATCGGATGGTGCGGGTGCTGCAGGGCAGGTATCCGCCTGAAGACGGCTGGATGGCGGCGAGCATGGTGGTCCTGCTGACATCGGTGGCTTTCGGGGTCGCCGGACTGGTTCTGGGCGAGGGGTGGGACGGAAGCGTTCGGGTTGGCGGTGTTGCTGTTTTGGGGCGTCGCGGTGGTTCGGTATGCAAGGGGTGAGATGAATGCCAGGTAGTGTGCAGAGTGAGATGCTGAGCAGGCGGGAACGGCAGATTATGGATGTCCTGTTCGCGATGGGGCGGGCGACGGGGCAGGAGATTCAGCAGAGATTGCCGGGCGAGCCGAATTATTCCTCGGTGCGGACGATTTTGCGAGTGCTGGAACGCAAGGGCCATGTGCAGCATGTGGAAGAGGGCTTGAAGTACGTCTATCTGCCGGTTGTGGAGCGGGAGGTGGCGAAGAAGTCGGCTGGTGTCGACGTTCTTTGACGGGTCGATGCGGGCTGCTGCGGCAGCGTTGCTGGACCCCAAAGATGCGGCGCTTTCGGATGAAGATTTAGCAGAACTGGAGAAGCTGATTCGCCGGGCGCGAAAGGAGCGTAAGTCATGATTGCTGTGCTGGTGAAGGTGACGTTGATTTGGGCTTTGGCCCTGGTGGTGGTCTGGAGTCTGCGACGGGGGAGTGCGGCGATGCGGCACCTGGTTTGCGCGGCTGCGGTGCTGGCTGCGGCGGTGATGCCGCTGGTGTTGCTGGTGCCGGTGCAGCTGGAAGTGGTGCGGGTGCCACTGGTGATATCGGTTGCGGCGGCGGGCAGGGCGAGTGGAAGTTCGTGGAGATGGGGGCCGGTGTTGCTTTCGCTTTGGAGTTTGGGCGCCCTGCTGGCACTGACTCGGGTGGCGGTGGGATTTTGGCGTGTCCGCCGGGTTCGATACCGGCCTTCACAAATTGGTACCCAGGGTGTGGTGCCTGTCTTTGAAGCGGGCGTTGCTGTGCCCGTGGCTGTGGGGTTGGTGTGGCCCGCGATTCTGATGCCGACGGGCGCGGCGGAATGGTCAGATGAGCACCGGATCGCAGCGCTGCGACACGAGGCGGCACATGTTGCCCGGTTCGACCTCTGGACAAATCTGCTGGCGCACCTGGTTTGTGCGATGTATTGGTTTCATCCGCTGGTTTGGGCTGTTGCCCGCAGGCTGCGTGAGGAGCAGGAATTGGCCTGTGACGACGCAGCTGTTTTATCCGGTACTTCGCCGGAAGTGTATGCCGAGGCGCTGGTAGCAGCGGCTCGCTTTCTCCGTCCGCCAGTAACTACTTCAATGATTGGATGTCATATGGTCACGAATAATTCGCTTCAGAACAGAATCGCGCGGCTGCTGGATGTTGAGCTTCCGCGCATGTCTTCCCTTAACGCTTTACGCCGGGTGGCGCTCGCTTCGGCTGCTGTTGCCGTGTGTGTCGGGCTGCTGACAGCACAGGCGCCGACGCCGGCGGTGCCTGCCGCCGACAAGGTGTACAAAGTGACCAACGGCATTCAGGCCCCCAAAGTGCTGCACAAAGTTGACCCGGACTACACAGACGAGGCTAAGGCTGCCGGGATTGACGGAACCGTGCGGCTCTCCGTCGTAGTGGGCGCCGATGGCCAGGCGCGTGCGATCACTGTGGTGCGCGGGCTGGATGCGGGGCTGGACCTGAAGGCGATTGAAGCCGTGGAGAAGTGGCACTTTCAGCCGGGCACAAAAGACGGCCAGGCAGTCCCGGTCAGGGCTCAGATTGAAATCAACTTCCGGATAAAATAGCTACTTCGTTTCGTAGAAGTCCCAGTTGATTCGCCAGGTAAAGTCTTTGCCGGGCAGGATGCTGAGGGCGATGTAGGCTTCGGGACACGACGTGTTCCGGATGGACCAGAAATTGATGCGGGAGACGGGGCGGTCGGCAGTTTGCCGCACGCCCGCTCCCGTTTCTTTGTTTTCGACCGTGATGTTGTAATCGTTGGGGTCGACGGTGAAGCCGGTGATTTCGTTGGAAGCAGTCTGGCGAGCCTCCAGCTCTTTCAGGTAGACGATTTCTTTGCCGCGGTTTTCCGCCAGGCCTGCCTGCCAGGGGTGGTCCACTTTGATTTCGAAGGGGAATTTGATGGAGAGGTTGGGACCGGTGGGCTTCTTGTCGAGCATGTAGAAATTGTGCTCGTAGACGTCAGTCTGGATGGTGTTGCGGCCAATGTTCTTCAGGCGATGTTCGATGGACAGGGTCGGCTTGCCTTTTTCGAGGCGCACGATCTTGTGGTATTCGTAGCCCCAGCCGGTGGTCTTGTCATGGACGACGTGGGTAAATGTGACTGAATCGGGCGCAGTCTTGACGGTCCATTTGCCGTTGTCGACGATTTCGTAGACACCGAAGTGGTTGTACTTCGGTTCCTGCGGCTTCCGGAGAATGCCGACACCGATTTTCAGGAACGTTCCGCCGACCGGGGCTGCCGCGTAGCCGGGGGCATCGAACTCGGAAAATTCTTCCACAGGACCCATGATGGTGTCGTGCAGTTTGGGGTTCCAGGGGCGCCCGGTCCATTCGCCGAAATAGGTGTGGCCCTTGTATTCCAGATGCGGGATCTGACCGGACCAGTCGAAGCGGGTGGCCTGGTAGTAGCCCAGCTTCGGGTCGGGCAAATAGATGGTGGCTTTGACGAGGCCGTTGGTGATTTGCGCCTGCGGGAAGTCGGCGGCGAAGAGCGTGGCTGCCGCGGCAAGCCAGAGGGCAGCCATGCGAGAGGGGAAGGTCATAGGTCGGAGAGGTAGCCGAGTTTGCCATTGCTGTCGCCGAAGGAATCGACGGGGACACCGAGGCGATCGAGCATGGCGGTGAAGAGGTTCGTCATGGGAGTCTCGGCGGCGTAGCGAATGTGGCGGCCTGGTTTGAGCTGGCCGTTGGCGCGGCCTGCGAGGACGAGGGGCAGATTGGCGTGGTCGTGGGCGTTGCCATCACTGAAGCCGCTGCCGTAAGTGACCATCATGTGGTCGAGAAGAGAGCCGTCGCCATCGGGAGTAGATTTGAGTTTGTTGAGAAGCCACGCGAACTGCTGGACGTGGAACATGTTGATTTTCGTAACCTTCTCGATTTTTTCCTTGTCGCCCTGATGGTGGGTGAGGCCGTGGTGGGCTTCGGGGATGCCGATTTCCGGGTAGGCGCGGGGGCTTTGTTCGAGGCCGATGAGGACGGTGGCGACGCGGGTGGAGTCGGTCTGGAAGGCGAGGGCCATGAGTTCGAACATGAGACGGGAGTGCTCGGTCATGTCGGTGGGGATGCTGTTGGGGGGGGCTTCGATGCCTTTGGGCCGGGGCGCTGCGGTCTTTTCGGTGGCTTCGATGCGCTTTTCGAGTTCACGGACGGAGTCGAGGTATTCGGAGAGTTTGCGCTTGTCGGAGCCGCCGAGGGAAGAGGCGAGAAGCTGGGCTTCGCCGCGAACCATGTCGAGAACGCTTTTCTGGTAGCGGGCTTCGCGTGGGTCACTGTCTTGTATACCGCCGTCCTGGTTGCCGAAGAGGCGTTCGAAGACGGCGCGGGGGCGGATTTCGGCCGGGTTCGGGGATGACGGGGTCCGCCAGGAGATGGAGTTCGAGTAAGCGCAGCTATATCCGTTGTCGCAACTGCCGCCCTGGACGCCTTCTTCGCAGCCGAGTTCGAGGGAGGCGAAACGGGTTTTGCCGTCGAGGCGGCGGGCGGCGATTTGATCGACCGAGATGCCGGTCTGCAGGTCGCGACCGTTGGTCTTTTTGGGGTGGACGCCGGTGAGGTAATTGGCGCCGGCGCGACCGTGATCACCGGGACCGTCGCCGAGGGCCCGACCGCCGTTGTGGGTGAGGCCGGAGAACATGAGGATGTCGTCGCGGAAGGGCTGGAGGGCCTTGCTGATGCGCGGGAAGTCTGTCGGGAGCGGGACAGAGCTTCCTGCGGCGAGCGGTGCCGGGGTGGGCATCCACTCGTTCATGATGATGCCGTTGGGAACGTAGAGGAACGCGGCTCGGGTGGGAGATGCGGTGGTAGCAGCGCGGGAGAGCGCCGGGATCATGGAATCGAGGAGAGGCAGGGCGAGGCCTGCGCCGAGGCCGCGAAGCAGGGTTCGACGGGGAATGGACTTTCCGGGCATGGACACTATTGTATAGAAGAAAGCAGGCCGTTTACTGCGAGAAAAAAACGGCCTGCTTCGAAGGTAGAAATACCTAGCTGGCGAGCTTGCTGATTTCGGCGGCTTCGGCTGCGGTCAGGGTCCAGTTGCCGGCTGCGGCGTTTTGGGTGGCCTGCGCAACGGTCTTGGCTCCGGAGATTACGGAGACGACGGAGGGCTGTGCTGCGAGCCAGCAGGTGGCGAGTTCGAGGAGGGTGTGGCCGTGGGCTTCAGCGAACGCTACCAGCTTCTCGATGATGTCCATGTTGTGGTCGTTGAACATGTTCGGGCCCCAGGAATCCTTGATGCGGCTGTTGTCCGGGACGGGCTGACCTTTGCGGTACTTGCCGGAGAGCAGACCGTTGGCCAGCGGGAAGTAGGGGATGAAGCCGACTCCGGTGGCGGCACACTCGGCGAGCATGCCGGCTTCGGGTTCGCGGTGGAAGACGCTGTAGTGGTTCTGGACGGTGAGAAATCGGGCAGCACCGGCTTTGACGGCGAGGGCGGCTTCCTGGAGTTGCTCAACCGAGAAGTTGGAGCAGCCGATCTCACGGACCTTACCGGCTTTGACCAGACCGTCGAGAGCTTCGAGGGTGTCGCCGATGGGCGTTTTAGGGTCGGGGGTGTGGAGCTGGTAGAGATCGATGTGGTCGGTTTTGAGGCGGCGCAGGCTGGCATCACAGGCTTCGCGGACATAGGCGGGGCTGGCACCCTCTTTTCCTTCGCCCATGCTGAAACCGAACTTGGTGGCGATCACAACATCCTTGCGGCGGTCGCCGAGGGCTTCGCCCATGAACTCTTCGCTGACACCGGTGTCGTACATGTCGGCAGTATCGAGGAAATTAACGCCGCCATCAAGAGAGGCTGCGAGGACTTCGCGGGTCGCGTCCTTGCCGATGCGCCAACCGAAGTTGTTGCAGCCGAGGCCTACGACAGAAACTTCCAGAGATCCGATGCGACGACGTTCCATGATTTGATGATTCCTTTGTGAATTCGAAACTATTTGCTGATAAATTGCCGGATGTAGTCGTGGCTCTGGCGGAGCGCACGCATGCGGGATTCGAGATTGGCTTCGTAGGCCTTGTCTTCCACTTCCACACAAACGGGGCCTTTGTAACCGGAATCGCCCAGCACCGAGAGGAACCGGCCCCAGTTCACTTCGCCAAGCCCCGGGAGTTTCGGGGAGTGGTATTCGAGGGGGTGAGCGAGGATACCAACTTCGTCCAGTTTATCGCGGTCCACGCGGGCATCTTTGAGGTGCACACGGAAGATTCGGGAGGCGAAATCGCGGAGGGGCTTGTAGTAATCCATCTGCATCCAGACGAGATGGGAGGGGTCGTAATTCAGGCCAAAATTGGGGCTGGGGATGGCCTCGAACATGCGACGCCAGATGGCGGGTGAAGAGGCGAGATTCTTGCCGCCGGGCCACTCATCCTTCGTAAAAAGCATGGGGCAGTTTTCGATGGCGATTTTGATGCCGTTTTCTTCGGCGAAGGCGATGATGGGGGTCCAGACGCGGAGGAATTTCGCCCAGTTGGCATCGACGGAAAGGGTCCAGTCGCGACCGACGAAGGAGCTGACGACGTCGAGATTCAGGGCTTTTGCAGCCTTGATGACTTCGAGGATGTGGGCTGCGGAGGCCTTCGATTCCGCCTCGTCGGGGGTGAGGGGATTCGGGTAGTAGCCGAGGCCACTGATGGCGACGCCGGTAGTGGCGACGGTGGCGTGGATTCGAGCTATGGCAGCTGCGTCGAGAGTGGTGACGTCGATGTGGGTGATGCCGGCATAACGGCGATCTGCGCGACCGGGGGGCCAGCACATGATCTCGACACAGGCGTAGCCGATTTCGGCGGCCTGGGTGAGGACCTCATCAAAAGACAGATCCGGAACGATGGCGCTGACGAACCCGAGTTGCATGTTTTATTGTTCCTGGGAAGTGAGCCAACTGACGCCGGCGAGAGCGATCTGGCCGTCCTGAGGGGCAGTGCCTCCGGAGATGCCGATGGCACCGACAACCTGGCCCCCGCTGACGAGCGGGATGCCGCCTTCAAACGGGAGGGCGTCGAGCTTCAGCATGGCGGTGAGGCCACCGGCGAGCCAGGTCTCGTAGTCCTTGGTGGAGGTCTTGAAGAGAACAGAGGATCGCGATTTGTCCTGCGAGACTACGACCGAGCCGAGGGGCGCTCCATCCATGCGCTGGAGGTAGAGGAGATTGGCACCGTCGTCCATGATGGAGATGACCACAGGGACGTTCATTGACGTAGCCGCAGCTTCAGCGGCACCAGCAATCGATTTCGCGGCGCTTAACGTCAGCGCTTTTTTGTCAGTTAAAGCGGCCATAAATTTTGGAGGTACGAAAGTACGAGACTATCAGACGGATGATCTCACGCGTTCGGGGCGGTACCCGAGGGCCACTGAGATCTGGTCGGCTGCGAGGACGACAGCCCGTGCGACAGGGTCAATGCGGTCACGGGTGATACGGAATACGGGGCCTGCCACGCTGACTGAAGCGATGACCTCCCCGGAGTTGGAACGGACCGGGGCACCGATGCAGCGGAGACCTTCTTCCCGTTCTTCATCGTCGATGGCGTAACCGTTACGGCGCACGGTTTCGATCTGGTGAACAAAGAGCGCCGGTGAGGTGATGGTGTTGCGGGTGAAGCTTTCCAGTGTGCGGCCGGCGAGGAATTTGTCGATCTCGCCGGGTTCGCTGAACGCCAGGATGACCTTTCCCAGCGAGGAGCAGTGGGCGGGGTGACGGGTGCCCACGGTGCTGGGTGTCCGGATGGCCTGGGTGCTTTCCACATTGACGATGGAAACGACTTCGCCGTCGCGGAGGACGCCAATGTGGGCGGTTTCGCCGGTTTCGGCAACCAGGGCCCGAAGAAAAGGGCGAGCGATTTCGTAGACATCGAGTTTGGCGAGCGCCGAGAGACCGAGTTCGAGAATGCGGGAGCCGAGGCGGTACTTGCCTGTGTCGTTATCGCGCTCGACGTACCGGCTGGATTCGAGGACCATGATGAGGCGGTGCGCAGTGCTCTTGTGGAGATTCAGCTTTTCGGCGAGCTCGGTCACACCAATACCGTGGCTGCCGTCGGCAAGAATATCAAAGATCTGGAAGGTCCGATCCAGGACTTGGCTCCGGTAGACGTCACTTTTTGTGTTTTCAGTCATCACGGTACAAATTAGAACAGTATCAGCAAAACAGGGGTGCAACGCCGCACCCTTAAAGGGAGCGGCGTTGCACCCGAACAGCGACTACTTTTTCGGGGCGAACGGGCCGACTTCGACCTTGCCCTGGGTGTCTTTCAGGTTGCCCAGTTCACCGGCGACGCCGCGGGCGATGGCAGCGGTTTCGCTACCACCCTGGAAGCAGGTGAAGTCCGGACGGTCGCGCCAGGCGAGAGGCCCGCAGAGACGCTTGCCGGCCTTGATGGTGGCGTCGTGGACGACGTTGATGAGGCGTTCGTAGTCGGGGTCGCCCTGCTTGTAGCCGGAGAAGTTGGCGAGATCGCCGGAGGCGGCGAAGACGGCGGTGATGCCGGGGACGCTGGCGATTTCGGCGGCGTTCTTAATGCCTTCGATGGTCTCAATCATGACGATAAGGACGATGTTGTCGTTGGCGGTCTGGCGATAGCCGCCAGGAACGTTGCCCCACATGGAGGGGTCGAAGGCCTGACCGCCGCCCTGGCTGCGTTTGCCGAGAGGGGGGAAGTAGGTCCAGTCGCGAGCCGCCATGGCTTCAGCAACGGTATCAACGGTGGGCACAACGATGACGAGAGCACCGGCATCGGTGGCGTGCTGGATTTCGCGTTCATCGGCGTAGGCAACGCGAACGCCGGGGACGGCTTTGGCGTTCGGGCAGGTGCGCCACATGCGGGCGGCTGCTTCCCAGTCGCGGGTACCGTGCTGCATTTCGGTCCAGATGAAGTCATAGCCGGCGTTGGCCATGGCGCAGTAGGTGGAGGGATCGGTAGAGGCAAAAACGGTGCCTCCGGTGACTTTGCCGCCATCGAGGAGTTTCTGGCGGACCGGATTCCAGAGTTTGGCTCCGGCGGGGGCCTTGGTGTTGGGACCGTATTTCCAGGTACCCGGGGCGATAGCAGCCTGATTGGTCGCCCCGGCAGGAGCTACGGTGACAGCCTTGCTGTCAACACCGGCGGCAGCGGCGAGCGGGAACTTCAGGGTTCCGGCAGCGGCATTATTGGCGTAAGGGTCGGCGGTGGCGGGCGGCGTCTGCGCGTGCACAGAGGCGACCAGGCCGAAGAGAGCGGTGGCGAGTAGAGTTCGGTTCATACGCCTCGTATCTTATCGCTAACGGAGCTGTTGCGCTATGGCTTCCGCAATTTGTGCACCGTGAAAGCGACCATTTTCAATAAAAATTTCGTTGGTGTGCATGCCTGCAACGATTACTCCGGCGAGAAAAATTCCGGGGCGCTCGCTTTCCAGGGTTTCGGGATTGGTCCTGGGTTTCTTCGTGTCGGGCTGGAAGGTGATGCCGTGAGCGTTGAGGAAAGTGAGGTCGGGGCGGTAGCCGGTCATGGCGAAGACGAACTGATTGGGGATTTCTTTGGAGCCTTCAGGCGTGTTCAGGATGACCGAGTCGGGTTTGATATCGGCGACGGTGGTGTTGAAGAAGGCCCGAACTTCGCCGGCTTTGATGCGATTCTCGATATCGGGCTTGATCCAGTATTTGACGTGGCGGTGGATTTCGGAACCACGGATGGCCATGGTGACTCGGGCGCCGCTCCGGTAGAGCTCGAGGGCAGCAATGGCGGCTGAATTTTTCGCGCCGACGACGAGGACATCCTGGTTGAAGTACGGGTGAGGTTCGGTGTAGTAGTGGGCGACTTTGGGGAGATTTTCGCCGGGGCAATTCAGGAGATTCGGCACGTCGTAATAGCCGCTGGCGATGATGATCTTACTTGCCAGATAGGTACCTTTGGAGGTTTTGACAGTGAAGTCGCCGTCGGTACCGGTGAAGTGATCGACGGCCTCGTACTGGTGGATGTCGAGCTTGTAGTGGGCGGCTACGCGCCGATAGTACTTGAGAGCCTCGCCTCGGGTGGGCTTGTCGTTGAGCGAGGTCATGGGGATGTCACCGATCTCCAGGAGTTCCGGAGTGGTGAAGAACGTCATGTGGTTCGGGTAGTTGTAGATGGAATTGACGAGGCAGCCTTTATCGATGAGGATATTGGGCACACCTCGCCTTTTCAGTTCGATGCCACAAGCGAGGCCGGTGGGGCCGGCGCCTATGACGATCACATTCATAGCTTTGATTCCACCTCGGCGGTGATGGTGGCGAGAGCGTGGGGGAGCGCGGAGACGTCCTTACCGCCACCTTCGGCCATATCGGGGCGGCCTCCACCTTTACCGCCGACAGCAGCGGCGAGGGTGCCAACGAGTTTGCCCGCTTGAATTTTGCCGGTGAGGTCCTTTGTAACGGCGGCGACGATGGCGACGTTGCCGTCTTCGGCAGAGGTGAGGATGACGACGGCCGACTTCCACTTATTGCGGAGATTGTCGGCGAGGGTTTTCATCTGGTTGCGGTCGAGGCCGTCGATTTGAGTTGCCAAATACCGGACACCGTTCAGTTCTTTGGAGCGCGCTTCGAGATCAGCGGCTGCGGAATTGGCGATGCGGGTCTTGAGGGCGTCGATCTGACGTTCCTGAGCGCGTTTCTCGGCGAGGAGACGGTCCACCTGCTCGACCAATTCCGGTTCCGAAACGCGGAGGAGGCGACTGAGGCGATGGACGGCATCGGTGGTGTGCTGGAACTGACTGACGGCACCTTCGCCCGTGATAGCTTCAATGCGGCGTACGCCGGCGGAGATGCTGGATTCGGCGATGATTTTGAAGAGGCCGATATCGCCGGTGCGGGTGACGTGGGTGCCGCCGCAGAGTTCCTTGCTGAAGTCGGGGCCATCTCCGGGAATGGAGACGACGCGGACTTCGTCTCCGTATTTTTCGCCGAAGAGGGCCATGGCTCCGGTGGCGATGGCTTCGTCGATACCCATGACGTTCGTGGAGACCTGGGTGTTGCGGAGGATTTCGCGATTGACGAGGCGCTCGATTTCGGTAATTTCGGCGGGGTCGAGGGCGGCGTAGTGGCTGAAGTCGAAGCGGAGGCGCGGGGGTTCGACGACGGAACCGGCCTGTTTGACGTGGGGGCCGAGAACGGTGCGGAGCGCGGCCTGGAGGAGGTGGGTGGCGGTGTGGTTGCGCTGGGTGGAGAGGCGCTCGGGTTCGGCGACTTCGGCGCGGAATTGGTCGCCGAGGTGGAGGGGTTCCAGCGTGCGAATCTTGTGGACGGTGAGACCGGGGACGGCGGGGTAGGTATCGAGAATGATGGCGACTGCGATGCCGTCAGCGTTCAGCAAAGACCCGCGGTCACCGACCTGGCCACCGGTTTCGGCGTAGAAGGGGGTCTGGTTGAGGACAACTTCACCTTCGGAGTGGGGTCCGAGGGATTCGACCAGCGCGTGGTTGACGAGGAGGCCAGTGACGGTTGAGGTGGCGGTGAGGTCGGTGTAACCGAGGAACTTCGTCCTGCCTTTGGCGAGCAGTTCCTGGTAGGCGGGGGCGACGGCACCTTTTTCGGCACCTTTCCAACTGGCGCGGGCTCGGTCGCGCTGCTGCTTCATTTCGGTTTCGAAGGCATCGCGGTCGAGTTCGAAGCCACGCTCGCGGGCCATTTCTTCCTGCTCATCGAGGGCGAGACCGTAGGTGTCGTAGAGACGGAAGGAGATGGTGCCGGGGACCGGTGCGCCGGCAGGAAGGTTCGCGAGTTCATCGTTGAAGACCTTTTCGGCGACGAGGAAGGTGGTGGCGTAACGGTGCTCTTCGTCCTTAACGATGCGGGCGACGCGCTGGACGGACTCCATGAGTTCGGGGTAGCCGGGGCGCATGTGCTCGGCGACAAAGCCCGTTAACTGGTAAAGATACGGGTCGTTTCTGCCGATAAGACGTGCATGGCGCATGGCGCGGCGCATGATCTTGCGGAGAACGTAGCCACGGCCTTCATTGGAGGGGAGGACTCCGTCGTGGATCAGGAATGCTGCGGCTCGGGCGTGGTCGGCGTTGATGCGGAGGACGGTGTCGGTGCGGTCACTGGTGCCGTAGGGGGTTCCGAAGAGTTCGCCTGCTTTTTCGACAATTGGAAGAATCAGGTCGGATTCGTAGTTAGTGGTCTTACCCTGGAGGATGGCAGCGACACGTTCGAGGCCCATGCCGGTATCAATCGACGGGCGCGGAAGCGGCGTGAGGACGCCCGCAGAGTTGCGATCATACTGCATGAAGACGAGATTCCAGATTTCGACGAAACGGCCACCGCCATCGAGGGGGAACTGCTCGTGTTCGCGGCCGGGTTCGGCGGTGCCTGGGCCGAGGTCGTAGTGAATTTCTGAGCAGGGACCGCAGGGGCCGGTGTCACCCATCTGCCAGAAGTTGTCTTTTTCGTCGAGGCGGAAGATGCGGTCTTTGGGGACGCCGGCGACCTTCTGCCAGAGTTCTTCGGCTTCGTCGTCTTCGCGGAAGACGGTGACGTAGAGGCGGTCTTTGTCGAGACCGTAGTCTTTGGTGATGAGGTCCCAGGCGAACTCGATGGCTTCGGCTTTGAAGTAGTCGCCGAAGGAGAAGTTGCCGAGCATTTCGAAGAAAGTGTGGTGGCGACGGGTGTAGCCGACGTTTTCGAGGTCGTTGTGTTTACCGCCGGCACGGACGCATTTTTGGGAAGTGGTGGCGCGGGTATAGTCGCGTTTTTCGAGGCCGGTGAAGACGTCCTTGAACTGGTTCATGCCTGCGTTGTTAAAGAGCAGGGTGGGGTCGTTGGCGGGCAGCAGAGAGCTGGAGCGCACGACGCGGTGGCCGCGGGCGGCGAAAAAGTCGAGGAAGCGCTGGCGGATTTCGTTACCGGTCATGTTGATCATCAGCTGGGTAAACCTTCTTTGCCTGGAGGTGGTGGCGGACAGGCGGGAGGAGCAGCCTGGACGCGAGTTTTGCAGATAGTTCGATTATAGTTGGC
>RGPS01000117.1 GCA_010084195.1 Terriglobia bacterium | reverse complement strand
TGTTCGTCTGTGACTCAACCCGCCGAACCGCCGTATGCGGACCCGCATGTACGGTGGTGTGGGAGGGGCGGAGCCGCGAGGCTCTCCCCTATCCCGATCAACCTGGCTCAATGCCGACAACGTATTCTCTTGCAGGTCCCGAATGCGTGCGTTATTAATTCTGCTTCCTCTGGTGATTTCCGCCCAGGATCCTGTCCCCATCTTTGGCACCACGGTCGTTATCCCTTCCGGGCTCAAGGGTGATCTCTATTTCCTTCCGCCCCAGACCATGTCTCTGCCGGATTTCTCGAAGCTCCAGCCCCAGGGGACCATTTACACGACTGCCCTGAACGTCCCGCCGCAGCACTTCGCCTTCGGCTTCCCCGGAGTTACTGATCGCGTGGAATGGTTCGCCATCAACTACACCGGACGCTTTTGGATCGAAAAACCGGGCATATACCGCTTCCGCCTCATCTCTGACGATGGCTCCCGCCTGTACATCGATGGCCAGTTGATTGCGGACAACGATCTCCACCACCCAGCCACCGCGCGTGTCGCGAGCCTGCGTCTTGCCGGAGGTCTCCACACGATCCGGGTGCCCTGGTTCCAGGGACCGAGGGATGGGGTCGCTCTGACGCTGGAAATCGCTGGCCCCGGTGAACAGCCCCGGATCTTCTCAACCGATGAGTTCAAGCCCCCCGCCGATCCCGAGAAATGGCATTATGCGGCCCCGCCTCTCGACGCCATAACCGACCCCGACCTGTCCCGTGAAGTACCCGAAACCATCCCGGCCCCAAACGACTCCAAATCAGGAAAAAAGCGAAAGCGCTGAGCCCGGGCTTACAATAAGGAAATCGGACTGGCAAACCTCAGACGCGGGCTCGGCCTCCTGGCACTGGCGCTGCTGGCGTTTCTGCTCACCTACCTGACCTCCCTCGCCATCCGCATCGAGCGCGAAAGCCATATTGACGACGCCCAGCAATCCGACGTCATTCTCGTCATGGGAGCCGCCGAGTACCGTGGCCGCCCGTCGCCCATCCTCAAGCTCCGCCTCGATCAGGCCCTCCAACTCTACCGAAAGAAGCTGGCCCTCTACATCATGACCACAGGCGGCGCCGGTGGAGACCCCTCCTTCACCGAAGGAGGAGTCGGTCGGTCGTATCTCATCGACCGTGGTGTCCCCGCCGAGTCGATCATCGTGGAGGATCACGGCGATTCCACCGCCATGTCCCTCTCAGCAGCAACGGAAATCCTACGCCGCATGGGCCTCCGCTCGTGCATCGTAGTCAGCGACGGCTACCACATTTTCCGCGTCAAACGCATGCTCCAGCACGAAGGGCTCACAGCCTGGGGCTCCCCCCGCGAACCCGGCTACGTCGGCCCCCTCAAGCTCTGGTGGCTATGTTTCCGCCAGGCCATAGGCTACGGCCTCTGGCGCGTCGGCGTCCGGATCTGAAATCTAAAAATAGACATGGTTTGAGTCGGAACTCACGACGCTGCCCCGCCAGCCCGGTGCAACCTGCACCTTTCCCGGTGACCGTAATGCCCTGTGCCGTAGGCGTTCCATCGAGTTCCTCACAGGCGTAGATATTACCTAACCGCATAGCCGGAAGCAAACGCCACCCACCCGATATAGCGGTATCCGCCATGGAGTTCTTTGCGCCCTTTGCGTCTTTGCGTGCCAATATCAGACTGCCCCCACCGTTCCGCAGCCAAAACCAGCGCCGTCCGCAAGTGCGCCTAAACAGTAGCGAATGAACCGGACCCTCGGGTGCGACGCCGAAAAAATCATCCGCGACCGATGACGACGTCCGGAAAAACGCATGGCGAAGTTGCCACAAGAACAGCACCCATCCGCCCCAAAAGTAGAGCGCGAATCATGCCGGACCTTACGCTCTGAGGCTTCAGTATGTCTCCGATCTTTGGTTAACTACAACCCGAAGGCCACCACATTCCCGCCCGAAGCAATCGCCACATACTGCTTCCCGTTCACCACATACGTTATCGGTGATGCCTTCCACTGGTTCCCCGTATTGAAGTGCCAAAGCGTCACCCCCGACTTCGCATCCACAGCCGCAAAACTGCCGCCCGTCTCCCCATAAAACACCACCCCACCCGCCGTCGAAAGCACGCCCGAATAGTTCGACTCCGGAGCCCCCACCTGAGGCACCTCCCAGACAATCCGACCAGTCTGGAGATCAATCGCCCGCAGGAACTTCTCCGCCGGGTCTTTCGGATCCCGGTACGGCTCAAAGCCTCCCGCACTCGTCTGCTGATAGATATTGCAATCCTCCACGGCCATCGTGTAAAACAATCCCGCCCCCGGATTGAATGCGGTCGAGTACCAGTTCGTCGCCCCCCGCACCGCCGGACACGTCTTCGTCCCGCCCTTCGTCGGACGATTTCCGTCCAACAGAACTGGCCGTCCATCCGTTCCAATCCCGCTCGCCCAGGTCAGCTTCCGCACGAACGGTTTACCCAGCAAAAACTCGCCGGTCACCCTGTCCAGCACATAAAAGAATCCATTCCGGTTCGCCTGTAGTAAAAGCTTCCGGTCCCGCCCCTGGAACTTCGCATTCACCAGCACAAATGGCTCCGTCGCATCCCAGTCATGCAGATCATGCGGCGTGAACTGGTAGTGCCACTTCAACTGCCCCGTCTTCGGATCCAGCGCAATCACGCAGTTCGTATAAAGGTTGTCGCCCTCGCGCTCGTCGCCATCCGTGTCCGGATATGGATTCCCCGTCGGCCAGTACAGCAACCCCGTCTCCGCGTCATACGACCCCGAAGTCCACGTGGCCCCGCCACCCACTTCAAGTGCAGACCCCTTCCACGTCTCCGACCCCTTCTCCCCCCTCTTCGGAATGGTGAAGAACCGCCACACCTGCTCGCCCGTCTCCGGGTCGTATCCACATCCCACATCAGAGCGCCGGTCACCCGGTTGATCGAAATCAAATGTGCGTCATCCGTAGCAAAGAAGACGCTCTGGCCCAGCAGAGCAGCACCCCGATTTGCCCCTTTCGCCGCATCCCCGGCAATGGTCGCCCCCGAATTCCGGGGCCGCGAGTAACACCAGATCGTCCGCCCCGCCGCCGCATCCAAAGCGCAAACCTGATTCGGGGCCGTCACGTACATCACGCCGCCAGCCACCAGAGGCGTCGTCTCCAGACCCTGATAGTCCGTCGACCACGTCCATTTCGGCTGCAAACGCCCGACATTCGCCGCAGTAATCTGCGTCAGCTCCGAATGCCTGTTTCCGCTCAGCGCCCCGTTGTAGGTGGGCCATTCGCCGGAAGCCGGCTTCAGAACCTCAGCCAGGTCCTTCGCGGTCGCGTTCGCACCCCAGGCAATTGCCCCCTGCGGAATGCCGCCCTGCCGCGCCAGAAAGGCCACCAGATTTCGCTTCTCCGCAGTACTCCCGCCAAAAGCCGGCATAGCGGACCCCGGTTCCCGCGTCACCGCACTGTACTGCGAGTCATTCAGCAACCGAAGTCCGCCATTCAGTACATGTAGTTGCAGATCATGTTTCCCCTGCGCTCGCGCATAGCCCCGCAAAGACTCGCCCGACTTCATCTTCACCACCACCAGGCCCCACCGGCCATCCGAACAAAACGCCCACCCCGGACACCCCTCCGCGTTATGTACCCCGGCCCGCGAAGCCGGGTCCGACAGTGATTCTTCCAGTTCGGGAGCCGTCAGTTCCTTCCCCACATTCGACAAGTCCGGACCATTCGTCGCCCCCCGTCCATGCACCATGTGACACGTTCCGCACTTCCCCGAGCCCGCACTTCCCGAGCTAAAGAACAATGCTTCCCCGGCAGCCGCATCGCCTGTCGGAGCCATTTCAAACGCCGACGCATTGAAGCTCCGGACAAACTTCGCCAGAGCCCCCAAATCACCCTCCGGCAAAGAACCAAACGCAGGCATGCCCCCGGGCGCTCCATCCCGGATCAAATCATGAATCTGTCCCTCGCTCCGCCGCCGCAAACTCCGCCGGTTGACTAACGAAGGCCCACGATCCGTCCCCGCCAGGTTAGGCCCATGGCACCCGGAACACATTTTCGTGAATGTGACTTCCGGAGCCGAAGTCTGGGCTGCTGCCAGGCTGGCGAACCACAGGGCAGGGAAGAAGCGGATGATCGTAAGTGTGAGGCGCAAACCGTATACTATCGCGGACAGTCGTCACTGCCGCCCCGACTCCCGCAGCCTCGTCTGCATGTAACAATCAGTCCCATGGTGTTCCCCCACCGGAAATTCGCCCGCCCCGTCCTCGTCGTGACCGGAGCCTCCCGCGGGATTGGTGCGGCAACCGCAAGCCTCGCAGCCTCAAGAGGCTACGCGGTCTGCGTTAACTATCTTCATGCGGAAGACGCCGCTCAATCCGTAGTGAGCGCCATCACAGCCGCAGGCGGCGAGGCCATAGCTGTACAGGCGGACATCAGCGTCGAAGCCGAAGTTGTCGCACTATTTAGCCTCGTCGACAATACCCTTGGCCCAATCGCAGGCCTCGTCAACAACGCGGCCACTCTCGAAACCCAAATGCGTCTGGACGCCATGGACTCCACCCGCATCAGCCGCATCTTTGCCACCAACGTCCTCGGTTCCATGCTCTGCGCCCGGGAAGCCGTCCGCCGGATGTCCACTCGCCACGGAGGCTGCGGTGGTTCCATCGTCAACATCTCCTCCGGCGCCTCCAGATCCGGTTCCCCCAACGAATATCTCGACTACGCCGCCAGCAAAGGGGCCATCGATACCTTTACCCTCGGTCTTGCCCGGGAAGTAGCCGAAGAGGGCATCCGCGTGAACGCAGTCCGCCCCGGCTTCATTTACACCGAAATGCACGCGAAGGGTGGAGAACCAGGCCGCGTAGACAGGGTGAAATCCCTGGTCCCCATGCAAAGAGGAGGCCAGCCCGAAGAAGTGGCCAACGCCATATTATGGCTCCTCTCCCCCGAAGCCTCGTTCACCACCGGAGCCATCATTGACGTAGCCGGCGGGCGTTAGCAACCGCATTTGGCCCCTAAAAAGCGGTAAACTGGACCATCTGCCATGCGAACCTCCCGCCTTTTCCTCGTCTTCTTTCTTCTCCTTACCGCAGCTTCTGCCGCAAAACGCGGCGTCACCCCGGAGGACTATTTTGCCTTCGAAAACATCGCTGATCCCCGCATCTCACCTGACGGTCGCCAGGTAGCCTACGTTTTCAGCACCATCGACCTGAAGCAGAACCGCAGGGTGACGTCCATCTGGCTCATACCCGCCGCAGGCGCCGGAACCCCGCGCCGCATCACCGCCGAAGGCTTTAACGCCAACTCTCCCCGCTGGTCTCCCGACGGCACCCGCCTCGCCTTCCTCTCCAGTCGCGGCGAAGCCGGAGGCCGCCCACAAATCCACGTCATGCGCATGGACGGCGGCGAAGCTCTCCCGGTCTCCCGCCTGAAGAATGGCGTTACCTCCTATCAGTGGTCCCTCCAGGGCGACCGCTTCGTCGCCGTTAGCCAGTCCGGGCCCAGTGACTCCGTCGCTCCCGCCGACAAGAAAAGCGATGTCCGCCACTACAAGAACATCTCCTACAAGTTCAATGACTCCGGCTGGTTCGATGACAAACGAAGCCATCTCTGGGTTATCGGCGCTGCCGATGGAGTCGCCAGGCAAATCACCTCCGGCGAAGACTGGAACGACACTGATCCCCAGTGGTCCCCCGACGGCACCCGCCTCGCCTTCGTCTCCGACCGCACCGGCAAAGAATTCGAAGACAGTGACAACAAAGACGTTTGGGTTATCCCCGCCGCCGGTGGCGAACTCGTCAAAATCTCCGACCACCCCTTCGACGATTCGCAGCCTCGCTGGTCCCCAGATGGAACCCAGATCGCTTTCGCAGGCCAGACCAAATCCCGGGAATTCCCCAAACTCTTCGTTACTTCCGCTTCCGGCGGCACCGCGTCAAAGCTCGCCGTTGATGACCTCGACCTCATTCCCGGCGACCTGACTTGGGTCGGGGCAAAGGAAATCCGCTTCCAGACCGGGACCAAAGGCCAAACCCACGTCTTTCGCGCTGACCTCGGGTCGCGTAAAGTCTCCCCCGTTACCTCCGGCGAACGTGCCGTTCGCGCCGTTGACATCAACGCGAAGACCGGCACCATGATCTATCTCTCTAACAACTTCCAGAAGCTCGACGATCTCTACGCCTCCGCTCTCGATGGCAAAGACGAGCGCCAGCTCACCCACCTCAACACCAAACTCTGGGCCGACCTCGACCTCGCCAAAGTGGAACGCCTTCCCTACAAAAGCACCGATGGCTGGGACGTCGATGGTTTCCTCGTCAAACCTCTCGGCTTCGATCCGGCGAAGAAATATCCGCTCGTCCTCAGCGTCCACGGAGGCCCGGCCGGCCAGTACGGCACCGACTGGTATCAGGAATTTCAGGTCTACGCCGCAAAGGGCTGGGCCGTTTTCTTCTGCAATCCAAGAGGTTCCACCGGCTACGGCCAGAAGTTCGAACGCGGCATCGAAAACAACTGGGGTGTTATGGATTACCAGGACGTAATGGCCGGTGTCGACGCGGCCATCAAACAAAACGCCTGGATCGACACTGATCGTCTCGGTGTTACCGGAGGCAGCTACGGCGGCTTCATAACCAACTGGATTGTCGGCCATAACAACCGCTTCAAGGCTGCAGTCACCCTCCGCAGCGTCGTCAACTTCATCAGCGACGACGGCACGCGCGACGGTGCCTACGGCCATGCCGACGACTTCAAAGGTTTTCTCTTCGACCACTTCGATCAGTACTGGGAAGCCTCACCCCTGAAGCATGCGAAGAACGTGAAGACCCCCACCCTGATCCTGCACTCCGAGAACGATTTCCGCGTCCCTCTCGAACAGGGCGAACAGTGGTTCCGCGCCCTGAAGCACTACGGCGTCACCACCGAGTTCGTCATCTTCCCCCGCGAAAACCACAACCTCACCCGCACCGGCGAACCCAAACACCTCGTCGAGAGCCTGAACTGGCAGCTCTACTGGTTCGACAAATACATGATGGGCAACTCCGGCGCTCGCCCTCCAGATGCCCAGTAAAAAGATGCGCAATAAGCTCCCCGCGATCTTCCTGCTGGGCTCGTTGTCTCTCCCCGGAGCCGAAAAAGAAGACCCGCCCAAAGCCAGAGAAATCCTCGAAGCTGCCGTCCTCACCGCCCCGGCACCAAACCCGAGGTCGCCTCCGTCGCCATGATGCGCATCGGCACCGACTATGCCGAATTCAGCCACACCAAAGCCACCAATTTCCTGAAAACTTCCTTCGATCTTTCCCTCGGCATACCGCCCAGCGAAGGCCTGAACCAGCAACGCGTTCAGGCCATGATCGCTGGAGCCATGGCTCCTCTCAGCCTGAAGGACGCCCTCGACGAGATGCTCCGGCGAATTCACGGCTCAACCGACACCTATGATCCCCGGTTACCGGCCATTCGCGATGCCGTCAATTTCCTGCTCAGCAAGAAACAGTTCGACGAAGCCATCGAGCTGAACAACTCTCTCGGAGCCACCGGCCAGTACCCCTTCGATGCTGCGAGAGGAATCTTCGAAAAGCTCCCTAGGGGAGACTTCCGAAGGAACATGGTCTTTGGCAACGCCATGACCTCGCCCTGCTCATCCGCCTCGAACTCGCCCACAAACTACTCGGGCGTCCGCACGAGGAATGGATCACCTCGGAGCGGACGCCCAAAAAGAACTAACGAACCGGGTTCGGAACTACCGGACCGTAACCGCCGGAGCCGATGACGTAATCGCTGAAATCGACGGATCGTTTACCGTTACCGTTTGCAGACCCTTACCCTTGAACGTGTACTGGAATGTCCCGATACCCGCCGACAGGCTGAAGTCGCCCGGTGATGTTGCTTCCGTATCCGTGCTGGTGATGCGCAACGGCCCCGTATAACCCGTTGCCAGATTGCCCTTATAGTCCAGTGCTGTCACTGTGTAAGTAAGCGGGTTACCCGCGTCCACAGCATAACTCTCAGGTGTCACTACAATGCGGGAGACCAAACCAGGCACCGCCACCGGGAAGGTGACGACGTTACTGACGAAGGCCTGCTGCGCAATCGTCATCTGGGCCGCACGGTTGGAAGCCAGTCCCGAATTCAGTTGGAACTGAACGAAGTAGACGCCTGCCGTCCCCGGCAGAAGTCCAACACTCACCACGTTCGCTGTAGTTCCGGCAGTCAGAATCGAGTCCACAAAAACCTTGGGGGGATTTGCCGTACCACCAGGAAAGATCAACCCGGTATCCACATTGTTGGGGTCGGGTGCACCCAGGCCGGTAGCGAAGGTATACAGCATTTCCCCTGGTACCGCAGGGTTGTCGTCGTTTACGATGGCGCCCTGCACGTTTGAGCAGCAGAGTGTCGGGTTGTAAGCCGTCAGAAGCAGCGCAGCCCCGAAGGTGTTCGTGGTTGCGGTACTCACAGACACCGTCACCGTGATACCCTCTCCCGCCGGACCCGGGACGTTCGCATTCAGCGCGATCCGGAAATACTCATTGGCTACCGAGGCGTGAACCAGCGTATCCGGGGCATTGTTGATCAGGCCGATCAGCGCATCACGAACTGTAGCTAGGGTATCGGCCTTCTTCACCGTGTACGTGTAGGTGGTGGAGCCGATGACGATATTGGCAATATCCCCTTCCTGTACGGAGCCGTCAACGCCAACCAGGTTGAACGCCGTGCTGGTGCCGTGGTAGATGATGCCGCGACGCGGATCATTACCCGGTTCCGCGAAGAGACCAGGATTCTGGGGCACGATCGTGGTGGCGATGGGCGTCGAAACGGTAACCGTCCCGTCCCTCGCCACTTTCCTCACGTACGTGCTGATACTGGTCCGATCTTCCGCTTCGAACATGACCTGTGCGGTAATCACTGTGGGCGAAACCAGGAAGAGGGGTGCAGCCACACCGTCCACATAAACCGTGCAGCCAGCCAGCGTTCTGGGCAGGCTCTGCTTGCTAAGATCTGCTGAAGCCGTAGTGTCGCAAAGGTTCTTGCCAGCGATACGGATCACAGTACCAGGTGCAATCTGCGAGGGGTTCTGGAGATAGATGTTCAGGGTCGCGCCGCTGATGGTACCGATGATCTTCGCCCCGGTCGAGTTTTTCACTGACAGCGTGATGTTGCCACCATCTGGTCCTGGTTTTTTGGCCGTCAGTACCACCGCAAGCGCCGAAAGGTTGGCCGTCGCAATCACGTTTGGATCCGGTGCCTTGTTGATTGTGGACACCAGACCCTGAATAGCAGCTTCCAGCGTGTCTTTGTCCTTGATCGTGTAGGTGTACTCCGTGCCGTTCACGATGATCGTGATCGTATCTTTAGCCGTCGGATTACCCGCCACAGTCACCGAACCAAGGGCGTAAATCTCAAGGCTGGCTCCGTTCCGAATGCCATCGAGCGGGATGTTCTGCACCGCCGGCGAGAATACCACCACGCGCCGGTTGTAAACATCGCTCACATACAAATTCGTTCCGTCCCATGCCAGCGACGTCGGCGTCTGCACGGCGTTCGTTCCATTCGGATTGAAGCCTGTGTCATCAGAGAACTCATCGGGCTGACCAAGAATTATGTCGGCCGGAGCCCCATTCGTTGTCGGGACCGTTTTATAAATCAAAATCCGGTCATTCCCACCGTCTGCTACATACAGACGCTTGCCGTCCGAAAGTACAAACCGGGGAAACGACATCGTCTTGCTGCACCTTTGCGGAAACGTGGGGACGTTCGGTGTAACCGTCGTATTGGTCCCGTTGGAGTCGCAAAGAATCGACTTGCCTTCCCGAAAGTTCGCGCTGTTGTTCTCAGCGAGAGACACCATATCCGGCTGGCCAATCACCACATCAGCCGCAGCCCCATTGCTGGTCGGAATCGTGTTCCAGATCATGACCCGGTTCTGCCCCAGATCGGCCACATACATATGCGTCGCGTCGGTCGAAACCGAAACCGGCGATTGCATATTGGTTGCCGAGGTGTTCGGCTGTGTCGCCGTCAGATCCGGATTTACGAAATCCGTGAAGTTCTTCTGGCCAATCACAATGTCAGCCGCCGCGTTATTCGCCGTCGGCACTTTGTTGTAGATCAGGATCCGGTTATCCTGGGTGTCGGCAACATACAGTTTCCCGTTTGCCAGCCAAACACCCTGCGGTCCGCGCATGGAGGTTGCTGTCGGAGGTACTGCCGTCCCGTTCTTGGTGAAATCCGCTTGTCCCACCACCACGTCGGCAGGCTGACCGTTGCCGCGGGGCAGCGAATTCCAGATCAGCACGCGGTTGTTATCCGTGTCGGCGATCACCAGAATCTTGCCGTCCGTAGCCACCGCAGTGGGGTTTCGCAGCCCGGAAGCGCTTAGGTTTCGGCTTGTCGTGAAGAAATCAGGCTGTCCCAGTACCAGACTCGCGGTACCCCGGCACGCGCCACACGTGGTGCCCGGCAGATCTGGTGGCTCATTGGGTGTGGGATAGGTGGTCGTGTCGCTGAAGCGAAGCACCCGGTTATTGTTGGGAGTTGAGCCGAGGCGATTGGAATCGACCACCCACAGCACACCATTTGCCAGCGCAAGACCAGCCGGTGATCCAAGCAGCTGGTTGGTGGCACCATAGTCGCCTATGGTGAAATTCTTTTGACCGATTACGAGACGGGCGGCCTGACCTGTGTTGAAATCTGTTGTTTGGGCAATTGCGCACATGGCTATTGCCCCGGTAAACAGAATCTTTGCGCCGAATGACTTCATCTTGAGTAGAGAGAACCCTCTGGAGTTTGACGGAATATCACTTAGTATAGCAAGAGCACGTAAAGGGCCGAAGATTAAAGGGTTGCGCGTCAAAAACGGTTTGTACGAAAGGGGCCACAGTGGCTGAGATTGCAATAGAGATTGGACCAGTTGAAGTGAAGGCTCGGCTTGATGCCGGGGAGGTTCTGCGTCTGATCGATGTTCGGGAACCCCGCGAGTTTGAGGTCTGCCAAATTCCGGGCGCCCGGCTCATCGCCATGAACTCTATCCCGATGCATTTACAGGAGTTGGATGATGACGGCCCGCCCCTCGTGGTGATCTGTCACCACGGCGTCCGCAGCCTCTCGGTCGTTTCCTGGCTGCGGCGACAGGGCGTGGAGAACTGCCAAAGCATGGCTGGCGGCACAGACTTGTGGAGTCTCCTGGTGGACCCAACCGTCCCCCGCTACTGATCCCCATCCCAGGGCAACGCGTCAGCTCCGGGTCGACCCCTGTTGCAGTCGCGCACAGGTGGGAGTCGCAGCCCTCAGGTACTTACGTCGAACCGTCGATTGTCTTGCCCGGCAATGCCCACCGACCACTCCGAGGCGGACCGGCAGCCCTCCCTCAGGCACGTCAACCGATGCAGCCCCGGCCACCCCAGCCCCCTTGGACCCTCCGGTTC
Source organism: Terriglobia bacterium (assembly GCA_010084195.1). GTDB lineage: Bacteria > Acidobacteriota > Terriglobia > Bryobacterales > Bryobacteraceae > BOG-234. The sequence goes on along the minus strand of RGPS01000117.1, from coordinate 6,689 downwards.
CGCAGAGCGCAGGCGGGAGTCTCAAAAATCAGCTTCTACCTACTTCGAACCGTCGATCTTCTCGCCCGAAAAGGCACCGCCAATCACAGCGAACCGGAAAGTCAGCACCGCCATCAATCCCGCCTTTAGCCGATGCACCATCCCGGCCATCACCCCGTGGTGCTTGCCCAGGAATGCAGCCGTCCCGTGCGTCCGGTCACCCTCCAGCGTGGACGCTTGCTCCGGAGACCCCGGCCACTCGTGAATCGCCGTCACATTTTTCAGAACCACCAGTTTTCGGTTGGCACGCTTCACCTGCTGGCAAAGCTCCGGATCACTCCCGTAATTGCCGTAACGTTCGTCCACATTCCGCAGCGCTTTCAGGAAGGATGTCCGCAACATAATCGCCGCGCCGGATACACACTGCGCCACAATCTCGCCTCCGCCAGCGTTGTCTCCCGGTGCCGCCGGAACGTACTTTGGGTCCGGCTGAGAAGGTGTCGGCAGAGGGCGAACCTGACGCGACGGCTTTCCCGACCGGTCCACCAACAACGGACAGACCGCGCCTGCATCCACCCGCGCATCCAGGAAATCGGCCAGCTTCGTCACCGCCTCACCCGTAATCTCTGTGTCGTCGTGCAGGAAAAGGATCAGGCTGCCATCCGCAGATCGAGCCCCCAGATTCATCGCCTTCACATAACCAAAGTTCTTCGGCAAACGAATGAAGCGAACCGCCGGAAACTCCAGGTCCAGCAGCGAAGTCTCGTCGCTCGAAGCATTGTCCACAACCAGCACCTGGTGGGTGTCACCCAGGGCTGCAAGGCCTCGTCGCAGGTCTGCGGCGCGATTGTGCGAGACGATCACAACCGAGACGCGATGCGGTTGTGGGACTGCCGGTAACTGTTCTTCAGGGGTCAAGGTGTCATTTTACCTTTACCGCAGCCTTCAATACGTGACCGAACCCAGCACAACGCCATGGCGGGCACCCGTCGCCGAAGGCAGATTACCCGATTTCCGGTTCCAGGTCCTCCACGCCAGCACCGCGAACGCAATTGCTTCCCGCGCATCCGGGTCAATTCCAAACTCTTCTGTAGTCGTCAGCCGAACCCCCGCTACCGCAGCCCGAAGCCTTTCCATCAAAGTCCGGTTGTGGACGCCGCCGCCTGCCGCAATCAGTTCCTGTGCCCCCGGTGCGAACGTTCTTACCGCCAACGCAATCGACTCCGCCGTCAGCGCAGTCGCCGTTGCAATCAAATCGGGCAGTGCCAACCCGGTCTCGAGGAGCTGCCCGATCAGGGCGGCACCATACTGCTCCCGCCCCGCTGTTTTCGGAGGCTTCGCCCGGTAGTATCGGTCCGTCAGCAGTTTCTCCAGCAGTTCAGCCTGCACCTGCCCGCCAGCCGCTATGGCCCCGTTCTTGTCGTAGGTCTGCCTGGCACCGGTGTGAATTGCCACCAGCTGGTCCATGATCATGTTGCCCGGGCCCGTATCGAACGCGATCACTCCGTGCGGTGCCACCCCGGCCGGCAGGCTCGTAATATTCGCGATCCCCCCGATATTCAGCGCGACCCGGTGAATTCGCTTACTCCGCAGCAACAGGTAATCCACAAACGGTACCAGCGGCGCACCCTGTCCCCCGGCCGCCACATCCCGGGGCCGAAAGTTAGAGGCCACCGGTATCCCCAGTCGCTCGGCAATCACCGCAGGCTCCCCGATTTGTAGTGTGTTCGGCTGCTTGCATCTGCCCTCGTGATAGATCGTCTGCCCGTGGCAACCAACCAGGCGAATCGACCCCTGCTCGATTCCAGTCTTCCGGCACGTCGTCTGGACGGCCTTTGCGTACCGCTCTGCCAGTTCAAAGTTCAGCCGCGAAATCTGGCTCGTCGTGCAAGTTGTATTGGAAACCTCCAGGATTCGCCGCCGCACAGCCACCGGCCACGCCACCATATGGTGCCCCACCGTCTTCACCCTTTCGGTCGTGATGTCCACAATCGCGACATCAATCCCGTCCAGCGAAGTCCCGCTCATGATCCCGGCAACACGCATACCCTGTCAGCCCTCCCTTCATGAAATCCCATCCACAATTCCGCCTGGCCGACACTTCCGCACCAGCCCACCACCCCCATCGACGACAAAATCTGATTCGGCACGCAAAGACGCAAAGCCCGCAAAGAAAACCTCAAAACCACTCCGCACCGCCTCAAGTTCCGTGCCCGGAACTCCTAAAGCAATTCCTTCTGCAGTTCTTCCAGCAGGCGCAACGCATCAATCGGCCGCATCTCATCCAATTTCAACGATCGCAGTTTCTGCTTAATCTCATCGCTCCCCGGTTCGAACAACCGGATTTGCAACGGAGCTTCCGGCTGATACGCCGACAACTGCTGCACCGCCTTCTGCTCAGTTCTTTCGTGCAGCTTCAGCACTTCACGCGCCCGTTCAATCACCGGACCAGGCAACCCCGCCAGCCGGGCCACCTCTATGCCGTAGCTGCGGTCCGCTTTCCCTGGCTCCACTTTGTGCAGGAAGATAATCCGGTCGCCCGCCTCTTTCACCGCAACCTGCAGGTTCCGGATTCCCTCCATCTGCCCCGCCAACTCCGTCAGTTCGTGGTAGTGCGTCGCGAAAAGCGTCTTCGCTCCCGTCCTCGTCGCCACATGTTCCACCACCGCCCAGGCCAGCGCCAGTCCGTCATAAGTCGCGGTGCCCCGGCCAATCTCATCCAGAATCAGAAAGCTATTCGGCGTCGCAGTGTTCAAAATCACCGCCGTCTCCGTCATCTCCACCATGAACGTCGACCGGCCTCTCGCCAGGTTGTCCGAAGCCCCGATTCTCGTAAAAATACGGTCCAGAATTGGCAGCAACGCCGATTCCGCCGGAATCCACGACCCCATCTGCGCCAGAATTCCAATCAGTGCTGCCTGCCGCAGATACGTACTCTTACCACCCATATTGGGGCCTGTTATCAACGCAATCCGGTCCGCCCCGCTGTTCAGATACAGATCATTCGGCGTGAACCGGGTCGCCTCGTCGCTCTGAATCCGCTCGATCACGGGGTGCCGCCCCGCAATGATCCGCATCTCGCCCGAAGCCGAAAACTGTGGCCGCGAATACCGGTTCTCCGCCGCCACCTGAGCCAGTGCCGCCGACACATCCAGGTTCGCAACCGCCGCCGCCGTCGCCCGAATCCGCAGACCCTCCGCTGCCGTCTTCTGCCTCACCTCCACAAAGATTCTCTTCTCAATCTCCAGAATCTTCTCGTCGGCCGTCAGAACTTTCTGTTCATACTCCCGAAGCTCCGGCGTCGTGTACCGTTCCGCATTCACCAGCGTCTGCCGCCGGTCGTAATCAGCCGGCACCAGATGCAGATTCGCCTTCGAAATCTCAATGTAGTAACCGAAAACGTTGTTAAACCGAACCTTCAGCGACGCGATCCCCGTTCGTGTCCGTTCCCGCGCCTCAATCTGAGCAATAATCTGCTTGCTCCGCTGACTCAGGTCCCGCAGTTCATCCAGCTCCGCATCAAAGCCCGGACGAACGGTCTGCCCCTGGTCGCCAATAATGGCGGGAGGCGCGTCTGCCAGAGCCGCCAGAATTGCACATGACGCTTCCGGTACCGGGTCCAGTGCCGCGAACATGGCCTGCAGCCGTGCCGACAGCGGCTTGCCCGCCAGCCTGGCGGAATTCGCCAGTCTCGGCATCTGGTCCAGCGATTTTCCCAACGCCAAAAGGTCCCTGGGACTGGCATTGCCGATCGTCACCCGTGCCAGCAACCGTTCCATGTCCAGCACCGGCTCCAGATGCTTCCGCAGTTCCGCCCGCAGAATCGTGTCGCGCGCCAGATCTCCCACCGCATCCAGCCGGGCCTCAATTTCATTCAGCTCCAGCGAAGGCCGCAGCAGTCTCTGTCGCAGCAGGCGGCCCCCCATCCCCGTCGCGGTCTGGTCCAAAACCGCTATCAGCGTGGCCCCGCCATCGGAAAAGATCGGTTCCACCAGCTCCAGATTCCGCACCGTTACGGCATCCAGAACCATCGTTTCGGCCCGCTCAAAATGCCGCGGCGGATCCAGATGGTCCAGCGCAGCCCTCTGCGTATCTTTCAGGTAATGCAGAACCGCCCCGGCAGCCCCGATCGCAGCCAGTCGCCCTGCCAAACCGCAACCATCCAGCGACAGCAACCGAAAATGCTCCCGCAGAATTCGGTCCGCATAGTCCGGACTGAACACCCATTCGTCCAGTTCCGTGGAAATCCATCGCTTGCCCTCAGGCTTCGCGAACCCCGCCTGGCCAAACAACGGTGCCCCGGAGGCAATCAGGATCTCCCGCGCGCCCAGGTTCTCCAGCAGCCCCGGCAACTCCTCAATCTCAACGTCGGCCGCCCGAAACTCGCCCGTAGAAACATCCACCCACGCCAGCCCCGCCCGACTGCCACTCCGCGAAACAGCCGCCAGGAAGTTATTCTCGTGCGACCGCAACAAGTGCGCGTCCGTAGCCGTCCCCGGCGTTACAATCCGGGTCACTTCGCGCCGGACGATCTTCTTGCCCGGCCCCGCCTCCTCCATCTGCTCACAGATGGCGACCCGGTACCCCTTCCCGATCAGCCGTGCAATGTAGTTTTCCGACGAGTGCCACGGCACCCCGCACATCGGAATGGGCGTGCCCTTTTCCTTGTTCCGGGATGTCAGCGTGATTTCCAGTTCGCGCGCCGCCGTCACCGCGTCGTCGAAAAACATCTCGTAGAAATCACCGAGGCGGAACATCAGCAGCGCCCCAGGCACCTGGCTGCGCACCGCGTGGTACTGGCGCATCAGGGGCGTGGACGCGGCTTCCGGGGTCTCACTCATGAATTCCTATTGTGCACGAACGGACACTTTGGACGCGCGGCGGAACCGCTACACACCTTTGGGTTTGTGCCCGTGACCGTTGGTCCCCGCTTTGTGTTTCATCTTCTCTACATACTCCGACTTCTCCACGTACCGTGGTGCCGTGGCAATAATCAATTCCAGCCGCGCGGTTTCAGAACGTTCCCGCAGCATGGCATCCTGAAACTCCAGGTCGCGGAAGATCTGCGCCAGCCGAAAACTCAGCTCCGGGTCCGCCAGCTCCGCCTCAGGCCACGGCGTGCCATCTGCCAACGCGGCATGCACTTCGAGGCAGGCTCGCAGCGCACTGGTCCGATACTCCGGCGCAGCGGGCCGCAAGTCCTCGTCGTCAAAGTACTCCACCTCGCCCCGCAAACATTCCTGCTGGTCATCCACTGCCAGCAACCGGAAACGCCGCCGGCCCCGAACAATCACATCGAACCGGCCATCCTCGTACCGCTGCGGGATCGATTCCACCACCACCGTGCAGCCCACATTCACAATCCCCTCACCCTGGGCCAGCACAATCCCAAACTCGCTGCCGGAAGCTTCCGCCTTCCCCACCATCTCGCGGTAACGGGGCTCGAAGATGTGCAGTGGCACCAGATTACCTGGCAGGACGACTAACTGTAATGGGAACAGGGGCAGCAACCGGGGCATATCGCCATTATGACCGGATCGGCGTTTCACAGGTCCGGTGATATCATCACCCTTTCCCACCTTGTCCCCACTCAGCGGCAAAATCCTGATCCTGACCGGAGCTTCACAAGGCATTGGTGCGGCCCTCGTTACCGCCCTTCGCGCCCGAGGCGTCTCTTTGGTGCTCGTCGCCAGAAATGAAGCCAGACTCCGCGAAAACGCCACGCCCCACGATTTGGTGCTCGCCGGGGACCTCACCGATGAGGCCTTCCGTGCCCACCTCGTCTCCGCCGCCTGGACCCGCTTTGGCCGAATCGATGGCCTCATCAATAATGCCGGCCGTGGTTCCTACTTCAGTTCCACCGGGACGCCCCTCCAGGAAGCGCGCTCCCTGTTCGAGCTGAATTTCTTCGCCCCCTTCCACCTGACGCAACTCGTAGCCCCGCATGTTCGCGCCGTCCAGGGCACAATTGTGAATGTGAGTTCCATTGCCGGACAAATCCCGCTCCCCTGGCTGCCGCTTTATTCGGCAACCAAATTCGCGCTCGCCTCTCTCACCTCTACCCAAAGGATTGAACTTCGGCGTGACGGAGTTCACGTCATGGGCGTTTTTCCCGGCTACGTCGACACCGGCTTTCAGGACAACGCGGCAGGCTCAAAACCTCCCGATAATGTCATCAAGGGCAAGAAATATGCTGTTTCGGCCACCGAGTGTGCCGAAGCCATCGTCAAAGGGATGGAGGCGCGTCGCCACACCGTCGTCACTCCCAAAGCAGGCATCGTCCCCGTCATCCTCGCCCGCCTCTTCCCGGCCTTTTTCGAATCCAGATTCTGACGAAAAATAATTCTGACGGAAACTATGTCAAGGAGCTCGATGCACATTAAGCTGAAACGTTCGCCGGGCATTTACCTCGCTGGCTTCATGGGTTCAGGCAAGTCCACCGTAGGCACGGCCCTCGCAACTGCTCTCGGTTGGGATTTCGTTGATCTCGATAAGGAAATCGAAGCTGCCGAGGGCGAATCTATCCCCTCCATCTTTGATTCCCGGGGTGAAGCTGAATTTCGGCGTCTCGAGCGCGAAGCCATCCGCAAACAGGTATCCCGCATCGAGCGTGGTGCCCCAACTGTAGTGGCTCTCGGCGGCGGCGCTTTTGTCGAACCAGGTAACTACGAACTGATCGAAAACCACGGTGTCACCGTCTGGCTCGATTG
>RGPS01000116.1 GCA_010084195.1 Terriglobia bacterium | reverse complement strand
CGGTGCGGAAGGAGGGCAGGCTGTCTGAGTCTGTCTCGCTCTCCTGAAGCGCTGGAGATGGGACAGCCTGGAGCGCGGCAGCCACGAGCCACGGTGTGAGCCATGCAACGAGCCGCCGCACGCCGCCCCCTTCCGTTCCGCCGAAGACGCTGAAGATGGCCCCGATGATGGAGGCTGCTGCGATGGGCCACCAGACGCCGAGGCTGTCGGTGAGCCCGAGTGCGATCGCCGCGAATCCCGCGCCTACGCCGAACAGCACGCGCCGCCAGCCGTCGCTCGCCAGCCCACTCGACACCAGCAGCGGCAGAGCGACGGCGAGCCATGTTGCTGCCTGATGCGGGTCATCGAAGAAGGGATGTGGCGCCGCGAAGAGAGGAGCAGTGGGGATCGCAGCGGGGAACACGACGCCTGTCAGCCCCAGCAAAGAGCAGACGCCCACGGCAATCGCGGTGACGGCCACAGAGACCCGGAGCAGCGGCGCGAGCGTCACTCCGTCGCGGGGGTAGGCGGCGGCCAGCAGCAGCGGTGTCGCTCCCATCAGCAGCGCCAGCGCATCGTAGGATTCGGCCGTCAGCCCGCCGAGCGCTGTGCGCGTCACCGCCCAGAGTAGCAGCGCGATCCACGCGCCGCCCGCATAGTTGGCCCACGGCGCGACGGGCGCTGTCGAGGCTGGCAACAGACGCCACAAGACGAGCCCGAACCCTCCCAGAATCGCAGCAGCCGCGCACTGAAGCACGTCGTACCGCGGGAACCCCGAAAAGGCCGCGAGCACCGCAACGACGGGAATGGAAAAGAGGACAAGCTTGTAGAGATGGCGCATGACGGCGGTTCTGCTGCATGGTGACGGCGGGGCAATCGCGCCGCCCTCGCTCCTTTGCAGAATCACGGCAGCGACACAAAATTGCGTCCTGTCTGCCACCGCCTTACAGAGCCTCTGCCGCGAGATGTGTCGTGGCGCTGGGAGTTTCGCGTGTCCGAGTCCTCAAGCAAGAACTGGTCGCTGATCCTGCTCCGGGCCCTCTGGCGCGCCATCCTCTACCTCCTGCTCGCCGTCCTTCTCGGCCCTGGCTGGTATGCAGCCAAGCGGGGGAGGGCGAAGGCCGCCCTGATCGCCAATGCACTCTGGTCGGCCGCCTGGGTCATCTTCGCGCTCGCGCTGAACCGCTTTGCCTTCGCGCCTACCTTCCCGCTTCTCGTGATGGGCCTGCTCTTCTGGGTCCTTGAGTTCGTCTTCGTTTCTCACCCGGCCTCGGCTGCGAAGCATCCGCTGCCCGAGCCACCACCGCTACGCCTCGGGCGTTTCACGCCAGCCATGGTCTGGGCCGTCGTGGTCTGCTGGGCCCACTGGGTGCCCATGCTGGTTTCTCGAAGCCTGCTCGTGGAGCACTGGGCCCTCTTTGTGCCCTTCGAGAGCAACATGGCTCCCACCGTGCTCGAACATGAGGTCATCCTCGTGGACCGTACCCAGCGCCATCTCGCCGACTACCGACGCGGCCAGCTCGTCCTCTACGCCGAGCCGAGCGACGAAGAGGCGAGCCGCATCGGTCGAATTGTCGCCCTCCCAGGTGATGAGGTCGCGCTCGAGGAGGGGCAGCTCATCGTCAACGGGCAGGCGGTGCCTCAGTTCGAGCTCGATGATCGGACCCGTGCGATGGTCGTCTCCGCCATCGGCGATCGTGCCGACGCAATGCGCCTCTGGTTCGAGGTGGTCGAGGGCCGCAAGTATGTTGTCATCGGACCGCGGCAGGCCATCTTCGGGCAGGCGCCCGAGTGGGTCCTCGGGGAGGGCGAATTCCTTGCCTTCAACGACGAGCGGATGAACCGAGACGACTCACGTAACTTTGGGCCGCTGCCCGAGGCTGCCATCGAGGGCAAGCCGCTCTTCATCGTCCACCACGGTGGAGACTCCGACCAGGTTGGCCGCGTCAGCATGCGCGTGCAGCCGCGCGAGGCCGCCATCGCACTTCCGAAAGCGGCAACTCCCGCCCCTGCCAAATGAGCCAGACATGATCCCCTGCGACCTCCGGAGCGACACCGTCACGCAACCCACGGCAGCGATGCGTGCTGCGATCGCTGCAGCTCCTGTCGGCGACGATGTCTTCGGAGAAGACCCTACGATCCGAGCGCTTGAACTCCGCGTCTGCGCACTCCTTGCAATGCCCGACGCCGTCTTCACCGCGAGCGGCACCATGGCCAACCAGCTCGCGCTCATGAGCCACTGCCGGCGCGGAGACAGTGTCGTCGTTCCTCGCAATTCGCACATGGTGCTCTTCGAGACGGGCGCCTCCGCCGCCATCTCCGGCATCCAGACCTTCGAGGTCGGCGACGATGGCCACTTCGATGGCGAACATGTCCGCGCTGCCGCCCGCTCCAACGCCTACATCTACCCTCCGACCCGGCTCGTCGTCGTCGAGAACACCCACAACTATGCGGGTGGACGCGTCACCGACCTCGAAAAGTTGGACGCCGGAGATGGCCGCGGCGGTGCCTGCCGCAGTGGCGAGCGTGTGAGCATAATTGAAGCGTGCCCAGCTTTCGGAATCTTCCCTTTCTGTTACGCCGCACACTATTTGCAGCCATAGATGACGGCCTTTTCGGCATTGCCAAGGGTGCGGCATATTCGGCACTGCTCTCCTTCTTTCCGGTTTTGACGTCGGTTGCGGTGATTCTTGTCCAGACCGGGGCGAAGTATGTCCAAAGCGGCATCACTCGATTTCTTTCGAGGGTGGTCCCCCCGGGCACCGAAAACGTCGTCCTGGACCAGTTCCGGATGCAGGGCAAGAAGCCGGTTGCGCTGCTGGTGGTGGCGTTCCTGCTGTCACTCTGGGCGGCCTCCAGCGTGGTGAAAAGCCTGATCGACGGTTTCAACTCGGCGTATCGCGTACCGCGGAATCGTTCCATGGGGGGGCATATCGGCATTGGCCTCCTGTTGGTAGTCTTCGCCGGACTCCCGTTGCTGGGGGCCTCTTCGTTGATTCTGTTTGGCAACCTGGTTGAGGTGGGAGTGCTGAAACTGATGAGAGTAGACCCTCTGTTGCACCCTCTGGAGGGCTGGCTGCAGCTGATTTCTCATGTTGGCCGCTACGGGATTGCTTTTGGGGCAACCTGCAGCCTGATGGCCATGCTTTACTACTACGGGCCGTATCGAAAACAACAGTGGAAAGCGGTCTGGCCGGGGGCTTTTCTGGCTACGATTTTATGGTTATTGGCGACGCTCGGGTTTGGCTGGTACGTGCGAAACATCTCCAACTACAATTTGCTCTACGGCAGCGTTGGCACCAGTATCGCGATGCTCTCCTGGATGTATATACTGGCGCTGATCGCTCTGTTCGGGTGCGAGTTCAACGCGGAGAGTGAACGGATGCGTCTGGCGCTGGAGGCGCTCGAAAAAAGCCAATGAGAATCATTCTGGTCTTTGTGGTGGCACTGACGGCCCTGGCGCAAGCGCCGGGTGAACATTGGGTGGCGACGTGGGGTACCTCGCAACAGTTGTATCGTGCTGCCGGGAGCGGTCGGGGACCGGCAGCTCCGCCTGTTGCACCTCCTGTGCCTGCCGTGCCTGCGACACCTCCTGTGGCGGGTCGAGGCCCGGCGCGGCGCTTTCCCATTCCTGCCGGGCTGCAGACGGTGCACAATCAGACGGTTCGGATGGTGGCGCGTACCAGTCTCGGGGGCTCCACGGTTCGAATCCGCCTGCAAAACGCACTGGGAGCTCCAACCGTAGCCATTGGGGCTGCGCACATAGCGTTGCGAACCAAAGGCTCGGCTATTGACCCCGCGAGTGATCGGCCATTGACCTTCAGCGGCAGCAACAGTGCGACACTTTACGCGGGTGCGACTCTGGTGAGTGATCCGGTGAAACTCACGGTGCCGGCACTCTCCGATGTGGCAATCAGCCTGTATCTTCCAGGGGACACAGGGGTGCCGACAAACCATCTGTTCGCTCTGCGCAGGACCTGGATTTCAGCGGAAGGCGACAATACTTCGGCTGCGGAGATCAGCGGGGGTGAAACCCGTGAGTCGTATTACTGGCTGGCCGGCATTGATGTGCTGGCCCCTGCTTCTGCCGGAACTGTGGTCACATTTGGCGATTCCATCACGGATGGTGACCAGTCATCGAATGAGACGAATAGTATGTGGCCCGCGATTCTGGCTGCGCGGCTGCAGAAGAACAAAGCCACGGCGGGTATCGGGGTGGTGAATGCCGGCATTTCGGGAAATCGGGTTCTGGGTGACAACCAGAGCGCATTGGCTCGACTCGAACACGATGTATTGAGCCATCCGGGCGTCCGCTGGATCACCGTGATGGAAGGCATCAACGACATTACGGGCGGGTCAAGAAGTCTTCCGAATGTGCCGCAGATCAAGGCCGAGATGCTGATCGCGGCCTACAGGCAGATCATTCAGACGGCGCATGCGCGGGGTGTTCAGGTGATTGGCTGCACACTGACGCCGTATGGCGGGGCGACTCCTTTCAACGAATACGGTGAGAGCGTCCGGAGCGCGGTGAATCAGTGGATTCGCACCGGCGGGGCGTTCGACGCCGTGATTGATTTCGATGCGGCGACGCGGGATGCAAAAGACCCGCTCCGCTTTCGTCCGGAAGCCGATTCACCGGATAATCTGCACCCAGGCGATGCGGGTTATAAGCTCATGGGCGAGGCGGTTGACCTCGCGATATTCACCAGAACCGGCAAAACCCGATTCGGCAAAACAAAGTAAGCCCCAAAAGGAAATCACATGCTGAAGAAACTGCTCCTCACCCTCCCCACGCTCGCCCTGTACGCTGCGGCTCCGTCCGGGTTCAACGAATGGACTGCCTCCGACCTGAAGGCCAAAGCCGCTCAGCTGAAGGGGGCCATGAAAAATGGTCTCGCCAGTGAAACGGTAGCGAACTGGGGTACGCATCAGATGGTGGTGATTCACCGCGAAAAAAGCGGCCAGTCTGAACTGCACGAAAAACAGGCGGATGTGATTGTGGTCCGTCGCGGTTCGGGCACGGTGGTGATCGGGGGGACAATAGTGGGCGGCAAGACAACTGCGCCTGGGGAAATTCGTGGAGAGTCGATTGAGGGCGGTGAATTACACGAACTGAAGGAAGGCAGTATCCTTCACGTTCCGCCCCAAACCGCTCACCAGGTAATTTTGAAGGCCGGACAAACCATCGACTACCTCGCGATCAAGGCTGACGGTAAATAGGCTGGTCTGGACCAGGCTACGGTTCGGGGCGAGGACGCTCGCTCAGCCCGAGGTAGCGCGGTATCAATGTGATTACGGCGGCAATGATCAGTTTTTAGGGGTCGGGCCATAGAAGCCGGCAGTCGGCCGATTGCCAATCGACCGCAGCTTGCCAACCTGCCCCACAAAGAGCGCAGCCGGCCTTGCGTGCGCATACGCTCAGCTGGAGCTGGCAACTATGTCTTAGGCAAGTCGCCGCTCCATATCGCGTTTGATGGTCCTGGAACCACCCCAGAGCACCAAAGCCAGTAATACGGAGAGAACAGGCATGATCAGCATGGCCTGTTGCAGGCCCACGGCCTTGAAAACTTCGGTAACTACGGGGGAACCTGCTGCAAGGGCAGCCCTTTGCGCCATCAGGTCACTCACCTTGCCGGTTAGAACCGGCCCGAACGACGCTCCGCACAAGTACATAGCCAGGAAGTAGACGGCCATAGCGGTGCCTCGCAGGGACGGTGCCACAATGTCCTGAATGGAAGAATAGACGAACCCGTAGTAGGAGCACAGGGTGCCATAGAAGATGGTGAGCGCAATGACGGCGGCGACCATGTCCCCTGATGAAACGCCCCAAAGGGCGAGAGGGGCACCAAGCAGCGCGAAGCCCGACGCCCAGACCATACGCGCGTTGGCACGCTGGCGGACCACTTTGTCTCCCAGCCAGCCCGCGAGCAAACTGCCGGACAGACCACCCACCAGGTAAGTGACGCCCGCCAGGGTGCCGGACTGCGCCAGGGTCACGTGGTGAATCCGGCCAAGGAATGCGGGCAAGAAAGAGCTCATCGCATACATATTGAAGTTCAGCAGCGCCCCGGAAGCCACAATCCACCAGAAGGTCGGGATGGTGAGAAATTCACGCCACGGGCGTTTGCTGTCATCTTTACGAAGCTCTGCGGCACCGCGAATTGGCTCGCGCAACATCAGCAGAAGAGGAATCAGCAGGATCGCCGGAGCGGCAGCAAGCACCATGGCCTGCCGCCAGCCGAAGGCCTGGGCGATGGGGCCGCTGATGAAGTTAGTCAGCGCCCCGCCTACCGGCACACCCGCCATGAAAAGAGCCAAAGGGCGGGCACGTTTGTCGGCCGGATAGAGGTCACCAATCCACCCGGTTGCGGCAGGGGCCACGGCGGCCTCCCCGATTGCGAAGCCGAGACGGCTGAAGACCAGCATCATGTAGGAAGTAGCGAAAGCCGCGAGGCCGGTAAGAAAGCTCCATACCGCCACGCCCCCCGCCAGGAGTTTTTTGCGACTCCACCGGTCAGCGAGCGTCCCCAGGGGAACCCCGACAATCGCATAGAGCCAGATGAAGACCGAACTCAGCAACCCCAGTTGAGTATCAGTGAGTTGAAACTCGCGCCGAATGGGCTCGGCGAGAACCCCGAGGATGTAGCGGTCGTAAAAATTCAGAACGTTGATGGCGATCAGAACCGCCAGTGCAACATTGGCTGATCCGGCTCTACCCGACTTCATGTTTCCCGATTCTCCGACGCTGGAGGGCATCGGCAAATCCTATCACAGACGATCGTCGAGAGCCTGGACCTTGCGTAACCGACGAATGTGGCGCTCTTCATTGGTGAACTCTGCGGCCACAAAAGCGCGTGCCAGTTCCATGCCTGTTGCGGTGCCGATAACGCGACCGCCCATCACCAGGACGTTCATGTCGTCATGCTCCACGCCCTGGTGAGCAGAGTAAACGTCATGGCAGAGGCCGGCCCGAATACCGTGCAGTTTGTTAGCAGCGACGGACGCTCCGACACCCGAACCACAGACGATGATGCCGCGATCTGCTGACCCATCAACGACAGCGCGGCCAACTTTGGCAGCATAATCGGGGTAATCAACGGCCTCTGAGGTGTAGGTCCCCAAGTCGATCACTTCGTGGCCGACACGCTGGAGATCCTTCGCGACGGTGTTCTTCAATTCCAGTCCGGCATGGTCGGACCCTATGGCAATCTTCATGGCGCATTTGAATTATCTCGCAGGGGTCTGAATCGAAGGGAGTCGGCTATCGTGGCATGAGCGCAAGCTGTGAGATATTGACGCTGCGAGCGGTATCGATGGCCGATGCGACGGTACCGAACTCCAGTTCCGGAGCGCCTTTGAGGAAGAGGATTCGCGAAGCTCTCCGGGAGTAGACAGAAGTGAGCCGGTCGGCGAGGGAGTCGGCGCGCACGGCCTCTGCGTTGAGGGTGTAGCGGCCATCCTTTGCAATTACCAGAACCACGGCGCTCCTGGGCTCAGAAACAGCCTCCTGTGCCGCATCGCGCGGCAGAGCGGCATTCATGCCCTGGGGCGTTTGCGGTGAGATCGCCATAAAGATAATGAGTAAAACCAGCAGTACATCAATCATCGGGGTCATGTTTATGACTGCCCGGAACCGGCCCGCCGGTACTCACGTTCATCGCCATCGTTACAGCCTCCTGGTCAATTGACTCCGGAATGAGAGACAATAATCCGGAGCGTAGTTTTGTCACTGCGAGGAGACCTGGATGAACAAGCGTTGGTTGGCAACATGTGGATTTGCTGCAATTTTGACTGCAGCCTTTTTTGTGACTGGCAGCAGTGCCGAGCCCAATGTCGTGACGAAGATCGCGGATGGGGTCTGGTTTCGCGAGGGCGACATCAAGGGCCAGGGGCATTGCAACAACACCATCATTGAAATGAAGGACTACCTGGTGGTGATAGACGCCAACTTCCCCAGTGGTGCCCGGGCGGTGTTGGCCGACGCGAAAAAGCTCTCCCCCAAACCGGTGAAATACGTCTTCATCACGCATCACCACGGCGACCACGACTACGGCAGCGCGGTGTGGACCGAGGCTGGAGCCACAACGTTTGCGTATAAGGGAGTGGCTGAGGAATTGGCCCGCTACGAACCTAACCGCTGGCAGGATACGGCGAAGACCCGCAAGGACGTAGGGGAACTGAACCGCACCGCACCGGAGATGCCAAAGGAGACCTTTGACAAGTCCCCCTACATTTTGAAGGATTCCACCCGCGAGATTCGTTTCTATCACCTGGGCTGGGCGCACACTCGCGGTGACGGCTTCGCGTGGCTGCCGAAGGAACGTATCCTCGCTTCGGGCGATGCGGGCGTGAATGGCGCATTTAACTACACGGCGGATGCCAATATTGGCAACTGGCCGAAAGTGATGGAAGCTGCGCTGAAGCTGAATCCGCTGCATGTGATGCCTGGGCATGGCGGACCCGGTGGGCCAGAGATCCTGAAGGGCCAGGCTGCGTTTATGACGGACCTGGTAAAGGCGGTGTCGGCAGAAGTAAAAGCGGGCAAGAAGCTGGAAGAGCTGGTGACGATGAAGAACGGTTCACCAACGGCAACGTCCATCACGCTGCCTGCTGAGGTAAAGAACTGGGTGGGCGGTTCGCTGCCGACCCAGGTGGCTGACGCCTACCGCGAGATTTCACAGAAGCAGCCCAACGGCGCCATCCCACACAAATAGCGGCCCACCCGTCAACGGAGACACATCATTTTGCGCGCCCTCAGATTCCTGCTCAGGTTTTACAGTTACGCAGTTAACGCGGTGGTGGCTTTGGCCGCGCTGGCTATGTCGGCCGTGATTCTGCAAACGCCCGACCACGCCGTCCGCATAGGCTGGTTAACGTGGACGTACGACGTTTTGGGTTCGTGGCTGGCCGGGCTGGGCGTCGCAGGGGTCGCGGTTGTCCTGTTGGCTTTGGCTGGACGTCTGCGGTGGCTGTTGGTCGGGTTCGCGCTGTGGGTTCTGTTTCTGGTGGCGCGGGGGCTCTTTTTCGGACCCTGGCAGTTTGCCAATGTGGCGGAGTTCAGGCAGGCGCTTTGGATCGTGCTGGGCCTGCTGATCTCGGTGTTGGGCGCGATACCGGTGAAGAGGGCTTCGTGAGGATCCTTCCCCAGGACTAACCCGAGTATGGCCGGGCCCAATACAAAACGGGCCGCAGCTGCGATGTCGGGCCAGGGTCCCAGGAGAGAGTCTTCACTGGTACGCGGCGGAGCGCCCAGTTCCGCGTCGCTGGGCCAACCGATGTACGAATACCAGTTCACCGGATTCGGAGCCAGGGTCCGGCCAAACAGTGCCTGGAAACGTGCGGGGTCACCCCATGCCGCCAGGCCCATGGTCTTACCTTCGGCAGAGAGTCCCAGATACCCCGTTAGATTCCAGTAGAAAGCGCCAAGTGAGTTGTCCCAGGGCTGTTCGTGCATCCGGGAAAGCGAGGTTCCATGGCCCTTCCAGGTGACGGTGGCGTCGGGGCCACCGCAAAAGTCTGCGGTCACTATTGAACCTGAAGGGGCACCCGAGGTCAGATACGCGGCGGCCGCGTGGGCACGGTGGTGTTCGTAGAAACGCACGGGGGGGCAGTTTCGGACAGCGTGTACGTAGTTGGGCAAAGCCGGCAGCTATGGTCGGTTCCATGGCAACATTCGGAGCCAGCCGGGCTTGGAGGAGACGGTCGAGCAGGTATTTGTGGGCGAGCTGACGGGCCGTCATTTGAGCCTACTTGCCGCCCTGGTTTTGCTGTTGTTGCTGGCTTTCTCCCATTAGCGGGTCATTGGCGGTGGCGGGTTCGGGACCGCTGTGTTGGTGGGTGGCCATGCTTTGGTCAGAGAAGTAGGTGTGGCTTCCGGACGTCCCGAACTGCAGGGGGACTGCGGAGACGGCATACCCGGTGGAGGTCTGCTGCAGCGTGAACTTGAAGCCACCTTTCTCGCCGCCAGCGAGGTCGCGGTCAATCAGCTCTGCTCCATTGGCCCCGGGGGCTCCGTTGGTGGGGGGGCCGAGTTGGGTCAGCGAGGTCGCATAGGCCCCGTATTGCGAGTAGTACTGCGTTTGGGCGGTGTGGAGGGTCGAGATCGCCTTCTGGGCGGCCATTTCCTGGGCGAAAGTCCGGGATTTGGTTAGTTTCGGAAGGGCCACGCCGAGAATGATCAGGATGATCGCGATCACGATCAGGAGTTCGATCAGCGAAAAGCCCGCGAGGGACCGTTTATGGTTGGCACGACGCCTGGCTTGAAGTAACCGGGATGGAAGCAACATAATTTGCACCTCTTAGTTTAAGACGTAACGGGCGGGTTCTGCGTTGAGAAAGAATCTGCTGCAAGCCGCGCCTCGTTGAGAAGGCGCAGGCGGCGAAGGAAAGCCGGCAGAAGATCGAGATGCAGAGCGTTGGCTCCGTCAGAAAGAGCATGGGCCGGATCATCGTGGACTTCCACGAAGATTCCCTTGACCCCGACGGCGACTGCGGCCGAGGCCAGAGGTTCAATAAAGCGCGGCTGACCACCTGAAGTACCGCCGGCACCGGACGGGATCTGGACACTGTGAGTGGCGTCAAAGACCACGGGGTACCCGGTATCGGCCATGATGCGGAGTCCGCGCATATCCACAACGAGGTTGTTGTAGCCGAACGACGAGCCGCGTTCCGTGAGGACGACCTGGTGGTTGCCGGTGGAAGCAACTTTATCGGCAGCGTGACGAATATCGTGCGGGGCCACGAACTGGCCTTTTTTCACGTTGACGATGCGACCGGTACGCCCCGCTTCGTGGAGCAGATCCGTCTGGCGGCAGAGGAAGGCCGGGATCTGGAGGATATCGACTACTTCCGCGACGGCTGCCGCCTGGGAGGCCTCGTGGATATCCGTGACGAGGGAGTAGCCTTCGGCTTTCATACCGGCAAGGATACGGAGCCCTTCGGTGAGGCCGGGGCCACGAAAGTTGTTGGCTGAGGTGCGATTCGCCTTATCGAAGGACGCCTTGAAAATATAGGGGAAGCCCTCGGCAGCCGCTATCGCTGCGATGGTCTTCCCCATCCGGTGGACGTGCTCTTCGCTCTCAATGACGCAGGGTCCGGCCATAAGGACCAGTTCCTGCGCTTTGAAGTCCGCGAATTGGATCATAGCCATTTATTCGGTGAATTCTGGTTCCGGCAGGAGCGGCGCCATCTGCTGCGCGATGCGGTGGGCCCGATGTTTGCGTGCCGCGCCGATGAACGACGAGAAGAGGGGATGGGGCTCCATGGGCTTCGACTTAAACTCCGGGTGGAACTGGCAGCCGAGGTAATAGGGATGATCCTCGATCTCGCAGATCTCGACGTAGGTTCCGTTGGAGGTCTCTCCGGTGATCTTTAGACCGTTGGAGACGAGAATATCTTCGAAGTCGCGGTTGAATTCGTAGCGATGGCGGTGGCGTTCGCTGATTTCGTCGGCCCCGTAGGCCTTGTGAGCGAAGGTGTCGGGTTTCAGAACGCAGGGCCAGGCCCCGAGGCGCATGGTGCCACCCAGTTCATCCACGCCTTTGAGTTCGCGGAGTTTGTAGATGACACGCGCCGGGGTATCGGGATCGAACTCAGTGGAATTCGCCCCGCTCAGGCCGCATACGTTCCGGGCATATTCGATGACCATGGTCTGCATGCCGAGGCAGATACCGAAGTACGGCACCTTTTCGACGCGGGCGTATTCGATGGCGTTGATCATGCCTTCCACGCCGCGGTTGCCGAAGCCGCCGGGGACCAGAATGCCGTCGAAGTTTTCGAGTTCGGTGTCGAGTTTCACCTTTTCGAACTTTTCGGCCTCAATCCAGTGGATGTTGACCTTCACGTTGTGGGCGATGCCGCCGTGGAGGAGGGCCTCTTTGAGGCTCTTGTAGGAATCCTCGTACTCAACGTATTTGCCGATGAGGGCGATATCGACAGAATCGACCGGGTTTTGCATCCGGTGGAGCATCTACGTCTTTGGCGGTGATGACGGCGTCCGGATCCACGTCGCAGAACAGGGCGATCTTGTCCTTCATGTCCGGGGGGATGGTGCGCTCGGCGCGGCAGAGAAGAATATCGGGCTGGATACCGAGAGCACGGAGTTCCTTGACGCTGTGCTGGGTGGGTTTCGTCTTGAGTTCCTGGGCGGCGGCGATCCAGGGGACGAGGGTGACGTGGACGAAGATGCAGTTCTTGCGACCAACCTCATGCCGAACCTGGCGGATGGCTTCGAGGAACGGGAGCGATTCAATGTCGCCGACGGTGCCACCGATTTCACAGATGACGACATCGACATCAGCGGAGAGCTTCTTGATGGCTGCCTTGATCTCGTTGGTGACGTGCGGGATCACCTGGACGGTCTTGCCGAGATAGTCACCACGGCGCTCGCGCTGAATGATCTGCTCGTAGATGCGACCGCTGGTGAGGTTGTTGGCCCGGGTGAGGTGGGCGTGGGTGTAGCGCTCGTAGTGGCCAAGGTCGAGGTCGGTTTCGGCACCATCGTCGGTGACGAAGACTTCCCCGTGCTGGTAGGGACTCATGGTGCCGGGATCGACATTGAGATAGGGGTCGAACTTCTGGAGAGTTACTTTAAGTCCCCTGTTTTCAAGAAGACAGCCGATGGAGGCGGCTGCGATCCCCTTGCCGAGGGAGGAGACGACGCCGCCGGTGACGAAGATGTGTTTTGCCATTTAGTTGGTACCGCCTGAGATTACGGCGGCACGACCCGCCTGAATTAAGCGTTGCACGCGTTCCAGATCTTCGGGCGTATCCACGCCCACAGATTCGTATTCGGTTTCAACAACGCGGATTTTGAAACCGTTTTCAAGAGCTCTAAGTTGTTCCAGACGCTCAGCTTGTTCGAGAGGGCCGACGGCCAGAGCAGAGTACCGAAGCAGAAAATCCCGACGGTATACGTAGAGGCCGATGTGTTTGTACCAGGTGTGCGATTCGTTCCCCCGAACGTAGGGAATTGTAGCCCGGGAGAAGTAGATCGCATTCTCGAAACGATCTGTGACCACCTTCACCACGTTGGGATCATGAATCTCAGCCGGGTTCTCGATCTTTTTTTTCAGCGTGGCCATGGGAATGGCCGGCTCTTCGAGCAGGGGCATGATGGCCGCGTCGATGGCGTCGGGATCGAGGAGAGGCTCGTCGCCCTGAATGTTTATAACAAGTTGCGCATCCTCCGCCAGGGACGCCACTTCAGCGACACGGTCGGTACCGGACAAGTGGTCGGACCGGGTCATGCAGACGCGGGCTCCGAAGCGACGGGCTTCCTGCTGAATGCGGGGATCATCAGTAGCGATGATTACGGTAGATGGATAGCGAGCCATTGACACTCGCTCCCAAACGTGTTCCAGCATGGTTCGGGAATCGAGGCTGGCAAGGGCTTTGCCGGGGAACCGGGAAGAGTTGTAGCGAGCAGGTATGACCGCCAGGATTCTGGGAGGCACACATGATCTTAGCACGACGGATTATGCTAGGCTCAGAGCAGAAAGGGAAGCATCCCATGCGATCCCGTGTCCAAAGAGAAAACAGACCCGTAAAAACGGGCGTTGTGGTCGGGCTGCTGCTGACGGCGGGAGTCGCCGCGTTGTCGTTGCTGGCGGGCCTGGGGCTTGCCCAGGAGAGCGGAAGTCAGGCGAGTATTATTCCCCGCACGAAGGCCGGGGAACCGGCGGTAGCGCAGCCGAAGGCGAATATCCGGGTGGATGTGAATACGGTCCTGATTCCGGTGACCGTCACGGACCCCCTGAACCGGTTTGTGACGGGTCTCGACCAGGAAGTTTTTGAGATCTCCGAAGACAAGGTGAAGCAAAAAATCATCTCGTTCGGCAGCGAAGATGCGCCTCTGTCGGTAGGTATCGTCTTCGATACCAGCGGGAGTATGGGGCCCAAGCTGGAGAGGGCGCGCCAGTCTGTGTCGGAGTTTTTTAAGACGGCGAACCCGGAGGATGAAGCATTTCTGGTGGAGTTCAATGACCGTCCCCAACTGGTGACACCTCTGACGCACAATCTGGACGAGATCCGCACGCGCCTGACCTTCACCCAATCGAAGGGCCGAACGGCGTTGTTGGATGGCGTACTGTTGGCGCTTCGTACAATGAAGAAAGCGCACAATCCGCGCAAGGCACTGGTAGTGATTTCAGACGGCGGCGACAACAGCAGCCGCTACACCGAATCCGAACTGAAGAATTTTGTGAAAGAAGCTGATGTGCAGATCTACGCCATTGGAATTTACGAAGCGTACTCGTCGCGTGGGCGAACTTCTGAAGAGCTCTCAGGTCCTGGGTTGTTGACCGATATTTCGGAACCAACCGGCGGACGGCACTTCATTGTTGAAAATCTGAATGAACTCCCGGATGTAGCCGCAAAAATTGGCATCGAACTGCGGAATCAATACGTCCTTGGTTACAGCCCCTCGAATGGGGCCCGTGATGGCAAGTACCGCAAAGTGGCGGTTAAGCTCATCCAGCCAAGGGGACTACCCGCACTTCATGCTTTCTGGAGAACCGGCTACTATGCGCCGACGCAGTAATACAAATATTTGGGTAATTTCAGCCGCTGTGGCGGTTTTGGCGGTGCCGGTTTTCGTGGCAGGGCAGGAGAAGCCGCCGGTGGGAGCAAAGACGGAGGCCGAACAGGATGCGGTGTTTTCCTCAGACACGCGCCTGGTGCCTCTGAATGTCACGGTAACCGAGAAATCGGGCCACCTGGTGACGAATCTGCCGCAATCGGCATTCACCGTTCTGGAGAATGGCGCGCCTCAGGCCATCAAAATCTTCAAGAGCGAAGATGTCCCGGTTTCCATCGGCCTGATCATCGATAACAGTGGCAGCATGCGCGACAAACGGCAGGCTGTGGAGTCTGCGACGCTGGCGCTGGTGAAGTCTTCCAATCCTCAGGACGAGGCGTTCGTGGTCAACTTCAATGACGAAGCGTACCTCGATACACCGCATCTGACGAACGACATCAAAATTCTGGAACAGGCTCTGACCAAGATCAATGCCAAGGGCGGCACTGCGATGCGTGATGCGTTGCGGATGTCGATGGACGAACTGCGCAAGAAGGCCAAACGCGACAAAAAGGTTCTGCTGGTGGTGACGGACGGCAACGATAATGCCAGCACTGAGACGCTGGAAGCAGTGGTCCGGGATGCGCAGCAAAGCGACGTCCTGATCTATGCGATTGGGCTGTTGAGTCAGGAAGAGCGCAAGGAAGCCCGGTCGGCCAAGAGGGCGCTGGATTTGCTGGTCACCAGTACGGGGGGGCAGGTCTTTTACCCCAATTCGGTGACCGAAGTGGAAGCCATTGCGAAAGAAGTGGCGCGGGACATCCGCAGCCAGTACACGATTGCGTACACGCCTTCGAACAGTGTCCTGGACGGTACGTTCCGCACGATCAAGATATTGGTCAAGGGCCGTAATAATCCGATCGCGCGGACGCGCATGGGCTACTACGCGACGAAAGATCGCGGAGTGAAGAAGTAGGCGTGTTCGGCGTTCTGCGGCTGGCATTTCGACTGAGCAAAGGCTATCGTCTGCATTTCTGGGATAGTCCGTATTTGAAGTGGCGGGTGGAGACGTGGTCGGGGCTGGAAGCGGACTCGCTGACACCGCGAATGTTCCTGGAATTCACGTGGCAGCACCGCGCCGAATTACTTCGGTATATGCGGTGGGCTGCAAACCGCGGGATCCCACAGAGCCGAAAATAAAAAGGGCCGGTACGAGGGGCCCAAATACCCTCGTACCGGCCAGCTCCGCGTGCCTGGTCACCACACCCGACGCGCGGAGGAGACGGCCAATCAACCCGGTGAAGTTGCACCATCAACTCACCGGGGCGCTCGTCTCTTATGGCCTGACTTTACGAGGCGGAATTTGCAGCATCTCGCACCAAGCTCTGCAAGCTCTTGAAAACAAAGATAAAATATTTTTATTTTTTCGTGACAGACAAAGTTCTCATCGACGGGCGAGAGTCGCGACAGGCGTTTTGGGAGGAGATTTTATGGTGACTGGAAAAGCAGGCCAGGGATTCACGGATGAGGAACTCGTGGTGATCTGGGACTGACGGCAAACGCGAACGGGCGCAGGAGGTGTCAGCGGGGGACCGGTTTTTCCCGGACGGTATACGGGAGCGCCGGTGAACTTACGCCGACCCGCACCCCGCGGGGAAGCGATAGACCTTTTGCGAGGCCTGGTGATGGCGCTGGACGCTTGAGCGCCATATCGTACTGGTTCACGCGGACACCGCTTATGTACAGTGCGTGGTACGGGATTTTTTCCCAGGGAACTTCAGCGTTTGGTGAGGGGCAGGAGTTCGACGCGGCGGAACCAGATTTCGGCTCCTTCGGACTGGAGCTGGATTTTGCCGGCGGTGGGGGTCGACTTGTAGCCTTTATTGACGATGACGCCATTGACGATGTTGGTGATGGTGTCGCCGTCGACGATCACTTCCTGGAGGTTCCATTCGCCGAGGGGCTTCTCGACGTCCTTCGGGCCACGGTAGTCCTGCGTGTCGGTCCATTTGGGGTCTCGACCGTACCAGTTGAAGCGGCCGCGGTTCATGGTCTTTGGCTCGCCTTTTTCGTCCCAGTAGGGCTGGCCGCCGACTTCGCGGACATTGGCGGTCATGGTGGGACGACCTTTGCCGTCCACGAGGATGAAATCGCCGGCTCCGCCTTCGATGATTTGGGACTCGATGGATTCGAGCCAGATACCCTGGTGGGCACCGTCGTCGCCGATACCGTGGACGAGGATGCCGCTGTCGCGGGCGTGACCGGCGCGGGTGCCGAGGTTGGGACCGGCCCAGCGCCATTCGACGATGAGGTGATAGTCACGGTAGGCATTTTGGGTGGTGAGGCCACCCCATTCGGCACCGGAGACTTTGATGACGGCCTGGCCATTTTCACCGGGCTGGACGGTGAAGACATGTTTCGGGTCCTGGTATTTGTTGTCGACGAGCCAGGTGTAAAAGTTGTCGAAGTTCCTGCCGTTGAAGAGGCTGATCTTTGCTTTGGGGGCGATAACCGGGGCCGGGGATTGGGCGGTTAGGGTGAGGGCGAGACAGAAGAGGGCGAGGGTCCGCATGGGTAAGAGTGTATCGCGGTTTTGCTACGTGAGGAGAGGAAAGTAGTTTGTAGCGGAGGAGCAGCGGAGACGTATGAGGGGGTGAAAGTACGCAACGCGGGGCAGGCGTGGGTTAGCTACCTGTAGCGGCGCGGGGTGGCCGCCCCGCACGGAATGGCAATAGTTGATACAATTCGAGCCATGAATTTTCGGAGCCTGCACTTTATTGCCATCGCCTGCCTGGCCGCGCAACCCGCTATGGCCGGACTCATAGACCTCTCTTTAAGTTTCGATTCGCGTCCAAGCGCACAGGGCTGGGTCTACAACAACCCTTACTCAGGAACCGCTGAGAGCCGGTGGGTTGCCACGGGCACCAGCCTGGTGGAGAACGGTGTCGGCATAGGCCTGGGACCTTTTCAGGGCTTCAGTTGGTACAACTACACCCCCGGTGTTGCCGAGTACAGTGCCGTGTTGCCATGGACGCTGACCGTAACCGTAAAAATCACCGACGATGAATATTTCGGTCCCATTTACCGGCACGGTTATGCCAACTATGTTTTTCTTGGCGGGTATGGGTTCGGTTTCGGCGTGGACCGCGAAAACGTGAACATGTGGGACGGTGACAATTTCGCAGTGGACGTTGGGTCGGACTTCCGCACGTTCACGTTGTCCGGAGATCCCATATCCCACAACTACTCTCTGAGAATGGACGGAACCCTCATCGATGCCGGAGTAATGGCGGCGGGCGGTGACAGTATTTATATGGGTGACGTGACTAACAACCACAACGTTGACGCAGAAATCACATCCTGGCAGTTGTCTCAGGTCCCGGAACCATCTACATGGATCCTGGCCGTTACTTCATTGGCCTGGGCAGGAATTTCACGCCGGTCAAAGCGTTGACCGGCGGGGTTTCCTATTCGAGGGTGAAGACGTAGTAGCCTTGCACGACCTTCTTGTTGGGGTCGACGGGCGGAAGCGTCCGCAGCAGGTGCAGCTCGCGCAGCACCCGGATGTGGTCGCGCAGGTGGATGTGCTGCAAGAGTGCGCACCAATTTGGGCAACCCTGTGGCAAGGGCACGTGTCAGAACGCGTTGACACCCCAGCCGAACGGGATCACGCGGATCGCCTCGCCGGCCTTGGCCGCCAGCGCGTTGGGGGCCCGAATGGCCAGGCAGTCGGACGCGGCGAGCAGCGCGAGCATGCTGGAATCCTGCCGCTCGAAGGGCGTTGCAACTAGGGCGCCGTCGGTCCGGCGGGTGAGGGTGCTGCGCAAGTAG
>RGPS01000115.1 GCA_010084195.1 Terriglobia bacterium | reverse complement strand
TCCCCACCCCCAACAAAGGAGCCCCGACCAGCCGATACGGCAGATCGTCAAACTGGACGGGCTCAGGCGCGGATTCCATTGCGGCTAACGCTTAGACGTCCCGCGCCCAGGACTGTTACTGTTTTTTACGCTTCGATCTTCCGCTCTTTCGGCAAAAGCAGAATCGCCGTAGCCCCCACCAGCGCTATCCCCAACACCACCGTCATCGCCGTCCCATAACTGCCAAACGATTCGCGCAGCAGCGACACCCCCTGCGGCAACCACGTCTGACCAATCGTGTCCATCGGCAGAATCAGCGCCATCGCCCTCGATAACGAGTTCACTCCGAATTGCTTCGCCGCCATCAGCGGAATCAGCATATAATCCGCCCCCATCGCAAACCCAAAGACAATCGCGAACAGGTGAGGATTTGTCCCCGGCGTCACCGAAAGCAACAGCGGAATCGTGCCCGCCACCACGAAATAGGTAACCGTCATCACGTATTTCATCGGGAACATATCGGCCAGCTTACCCACCAGCAGGCGCCCCAGAATGCTCGACCACAGAATCCACTGCGTCGCAGTCCCCCAGGCTTCGTTCAACTGCGCCTGATCCGTAAAGCCCTGATCCTTAAACACCAGCTTCATGTGTTGATTGATGGCGCCGATCGACCCGATCGAGCAGAAACTCCCAATCAGCAACAGCCAAAACGGAGCCTGCCGCAGCAGGTGCGAATAGCTCAGCGCCTCCACGTTCTGGTCTACCGTCGGTTCGCTGTCCCCGTCCGGAAACTGGCCGATATCGGAGGGCTTATTTTTCTGGATGAACAGCGCCACCGGCCACGCCAGGAACATCACGCACCCAATCGCGAGCAGCGCAGTCCGGAAATTATAGTGCGCCGTCAGCGGCTTGATCAGCGAGGGTCCAAATGCCCCCACCAGGCCCACGCCCACGTACACAATCCCCATCGCCGAGCCACGATTCCGCCGATACCACTGAGAAATGATGATCTGGTGCGGAATCGGCCCCGAAAGTATGTAGCCAAACGTATACAAAAACCACAACCCGTAATAGACCGGCAGCGACCCCGTCATCTGGCTCAACCCGAAAAACGCCAAAAACGTCATCCCCGTGCCGATCACAATCAACATCTTAGGACTAAACCGGGGGACCACCACCGGGCCGACCCAAAGCGTCAGCAATGCCGCCAGCGGGAACCCCAACGTGATCGACCGCAGAGGCCAGTGAAACGCGCTCTGGTAGTAGTCGTAGAAAAACGGCATGTTGTAGTACGGCAGACCAACTGATATCCCAAAGGTCAAAAACGCTGCCGCGATGACCCATTTTCCGTAGAAGGCGTTACGCATGTTCCAACCAATCTACCACTCACGGCAGAACGCTGTACCAATTAAGTCGCGGCTCTGCGTATACAATCGAGGGAGGGTGTCCAAAGGGGTTTGCGTGCGTCTGCTCTGCCAATCGCGGAACGCGCGCCGAATACCGGCTATCCGATCTTCCAGATTCATGAGGACCGATTTGAGACTTCGTTCGTTTGATTTGTGTGTGCGCGCAATTTTCTTCTGTGCCGCGCTTTTACCCGTTGCTCCCTGCCTCGCTGCTGATGATGCGCAGGCGCAGCCTCCCGCAGCCCAGATACCGGCCTCCGCACCACCAACCACCCCGGCCCCGGCACCTCAGGTCGATCCCTCTAAACCCCAGCGCCCCCCGGTTCTGCCTAAGGGCCAGAAGCCTGCGGTTCCCGATTATCCTGATCCCCGCACCCTGACCATCGGTGCCTACTATTGGGGTACTCTTCCCGGAACCGGCCCCGATCTGGTGGGCGGCAGGTTCACCCGGGATTTCGGCACCATCCGCAATCTCGGCAAGACCAACATGGGGCCGGGTGTTTTCGCCTCCATCGCCATCTCCCGCGCCAGCGAAATTCGCTTTGAAGGCTTTTCCATCAAAGGTGCAGGCAACCAGAAACTCGCCGCAGGCAAAGACCCCTTCGTCTTCGGCACCCAATTCAACGGCGGCGACTACCTCTCCAACAGCTACAAAATTCTCAGCGGCAAGATTTGGATTGATGACCTTCTCTGGCCCCACAAGTTCCCCGTCGAAAAATTCCGCGTCAAAGCGATCTACGGTGCCCGTTATCTCGCAGTTAAGGGCGTTGTCGATGCGCCCCTGAAGCTCCCTGCCGGCTCTACCCTTGCCGGCGTCGCAGCCCTGGGTAACAAACAGGTAATTCTGCCGATGCTCGGCATTGCCCCCGAGTACGCCATCTCAAAGCACGTTCTCTTCCGCGTGGAAGGCTCCGGCTTCGGTCTGCCCAAAAAGTCCGCTCTCTGGGATGCTGAGGCGACCCTTTCCTGGAGACGCCGGACGCTGGAGATCTTCGGAGGCTTCAAAGCCGTCGGCTTCAAGACCAGCCCCAAAGAAGACTACTTCTACTCCGGTCAGGTTTACGGCGGCGTCTTTGGTATCAAGTACCACTGGCAGTAATCATTAACGACGTTCCCGGATCACTCTCGTGTTCGCCATCACGTCGTGCAGCGTCCGTTTCCGTCGGTCCCACGCAGCCATAACGAAGCCAAGGCCGAGGATCAGGAAACTCACGAACGTACCGAAGAAACGTCCCACCGCCTGTCCCGCACTGATCGGCAGACCTTCCGGCGTTACTACCTTCAGGCCGAAAATCATTTTCCCCGGCGTAGCACTATACCTCGTCCAGAAAAACACGAAGTAGCAAAGCGCGATCGCCCACGCCGATATCTGCAGATCCCCAAGATCTTTCAGCGTCCAGATGGACATCGGGCGGTTCACCATATGCCACCCCAGGGGCGCTAACACCACCGCCTGGATCGCTTCAATCAGGATCCCGTCCACCACATAGGCCACGAACCGGACCCAGAATCCGCCGTACTCAAACCGCGACGCTTCCCCCGTTCTGCTCACGGCCACCCGGTACGGCTCCCAGTCGGCCATCCCGCCTTGCCACACCAGCGAATCCAGAGTCAAGACTCCAGCCCTCGCCAAATTCGCCAGCTCTCCCTCACCCACCGGGCCCAGCCTCTGTCCGTCCTTCGCGTAGTGCCAGGCCATAGTTCCCATATAGAGTCCCGATCTCCCGATCTGAATCTCCATACGCCACCAGGACGACGCTTGTTC
The DNA here is from genome assembly GCA_010084195.1 of Terriglobia bacterium. Lineage (GTDB taxonomy): Bacteria > Acidobacteriota > Terriglobia > Bryobacterales > Bryobacteraceae > BOG-234. Next base: position 15,200 of record RGPS01000115.1, on the reverse strand, counting down.
CCTGCCAATTGCTACCCTGAAGTCTTGGCAAGAATCCTCGACGTCGGCTGCGGTATCAAAAAGTTCCCCGGGTCCCTCGGAATTGATTTTAATTCCGCCAGCGACGCCGACGTCCTCTGCGACCTCGACCGTTTCCCCTACCCCTTTGCCGACCGCACTTTCGATGGCCTGCGCGCCATCCACGTCATCGAACACGTCACCGACATAGTGCGGACTATGGAGGAGTTTCACCGCCTCGTCCGCCCCGGTGGCACCATCCGCATCGAGACGCCCCACTACACCGACTACAGTTCTTTCTGCGACCCCACCCACAAACACCACCTCAACAGCTTCTCCTTCCGTTACTTCGGGGCAAAGGACGGAGGCTTCGGCTACTACACCGAGGCGAAATTCCTTGAGAAAAAAGTCCACGTAAAGCTACTTAATCTGTGGAGATGGCTCGGCTTCCAGTTTCTCGTCAACCAGTTCCCCCGGTTCCGCAAGTTCTGGGAGTTCTATCTTTGCTATGTCATCCGCGGCAAAGCCATGGAGTTCGAGTTTGAACCTGTTGGCCCCCCTGTCCAGGTTCGCCGACCGTCTGCGGTTCCGTCGCCACGCTGATGTCGGTCGTCGCGGCGAAGATCTCGCCCATCGCTACCTCCGCCGCAAAGGTTTCATCGTAGTCGCCCGAAACTGGCGCCCCCCACAGGGCGGCGGCGAAATCGACCTCATCGCCTGGGAAAACGACCGCGCCGTATTCATCGAAGTTAAATCCCGCCTTTCCGCCGACAACAGCGCGCCCGAACGTGACGTTGATCCCGAAAAAATCCAGGCCCTTCGCCGCGCCGCCCGCGATTACCTCCGCCGCTCCGGCACCGACCCTGAAAAAGCCCGCTTCGACGTAATCGCCATCACAGGCAGTGCCATCGATCACCTGAGGGACGCCTTTTCAGTGCAGTAACCCGGCACCAGCGACCGCTCCCCGTGTTACAGGTAGTGGGGCACCATCTCGCGCCAGTACCGCGCACGATGTGCTTCGCCGGGCCAGATGGCCAGACGGTGAGGGACCTCTTTGGCCGACAGCGTCTGGCTGAGTACCCGATTGCTTTCGTGAAACGGATCTTGTTCGCCCACCGCGAGAGTAATGTCCAGGTTACGAATTGGCTTGAGGAAATCGGGGTCCGCCAGATTCGGCAGGAAATGGTTGGGCGTGATCAGGTACACATCCCGGTCATAATGTCCCCCAAAAAGATCCTCGAACGGGCCGAACGCCCGTGTCAGGTCGTATCGCCCGCTCAATGCCACAATCTTGCAGAACAACGAAGGATGACGCAGCGCCAGGTTCATCGCGTGGTACGCGCCGATGCTGCAGCCGTGTACCACCAGGGAAGGCGTTCCGTTCTCCGCCAACATGAACGGCACGACTTCATTGATGATGAACTGCTCATAATGCAAATGCCGATCCACCCGGGACGGCGCAGGTACTGAGCGGCAATAAAGGCTCTCCGAATCAACCCCATCAACGCAAACGAGCCGTATTTTGCCGCCGTCGATCGACGGTCGGAGGGCCTCCACAAGCCCCCAGTTCTCGTAATCGTAAAACCGTCCCTCACGCGTTGGAAACACCAACACCTTCGCTCCCGCGTGCCCAAACAGGAGCAACTCCATGTCTCGGCCCAGATTGTGGCTGAACCATTTGTGATATTGTCGCGTCACTCATGGACAGCATACGGGGAATATGTTCCAGCATTAAGTGAACTACGTGAAGATTTGATGTCGATACGATTCGAGGATGCCGCTCCAGAGCCGGTACCCGGAATGGCTCAGGTGCAGTCCATCCTCAATGAAATACTCAGGCCGCGGTCTGCCCGCGGAGTCCAGCATTGCCGGAAAGACGTCGATGTAATACCCTCCCGGACGCGACTCGATCTCACGTCGAACCAGTTCGTTCAGGCGGCGCATACGGTCAATGATCGCGTAACGGGCGGGACTGGGTTTCACAGACAAAAAGCCAAACGGAATCGGGCCGAGATACTCGGCCACCTTGTCGGCAATCGAGCGAAACCACACCAGGGTTTGTTCCGGACTCTGCCCGTCTCCCAGATCGTTGTCCCCGGCGTACAGCAATAGTGACCGGGGACGCACCGGCGGGAGCAGGCGGGTGAAGAAATAATCGCAGGCCTCCATTGTGGAGCCGCCGAACCCAAAATTCACTACGCGCGGGTCAAAATCTTCGGCCAGCGTCGTCCAGAGTCTCATCGAAGAGCTTCCGTAGAATACCGGTGCACCTACTCCCGCCCGGGCGGCGAATTTGGCCTCCAGTGCACAAACCTCGGCCTCATACCATTCCATCCCTTCCAGCGTAGCCGACAGCGCAAGGCCGAAGCCGGGAAAGTGCCGCGCCCGCCATCGCGGCGAAACTGAGCGCTGTCAGCTTCGGCACGTCATTTCTCTCGCACTCCGAACCCGGTCGCTATAGTGGTCCCTTCATGCCGGAACTTCGCAAAGACCCCGTTTCGGACCGCTGGGTAATCATCTCCACCGATCGCGCCCGCCGTCCTTCCGACTTCGTTCGCAAGCCTGTCCCTTCTGAACCCTCCGGGAGCTTCTGCCCTTTCTGCGCAGGTAACGAATCGCAGACACCCCGCGAGGTTCTCTCCTACCGCAACGGCACCGCAGCCAACTCCCCAGGCTGGCAACTTCGCGTCGTTCCCAACAAATACCCCGCTCTCGGCATCGAAGGCGACCTCAACCGCGAAGGTGAAGGCCTCTTCGACCGCATGCAGGGCATTGGAGCCCACGAAGTCGTCATCGAATCCCCCGACCACGTCCTCAGCATGGGCGACCTCCCCGAAGCCGCCATCGAACGTACTCTCTGCGCCTTCCGTGACCGTGTCCGCGACCTCCGCAATGACCGTCGCCTCCGCTACGTCCTGCTCTTCAAGAACCACGGCGAAAGCGCCGGGATGACCGTCGAACACACCCATTCCCAGCTCATCGCGCTGCCCGTCGTCCCCAAACGCGTCCAGGAAGAACTCGATGTCTGCAAAAAGTACTTCGACTTCAAAGACCGCTGCGTCTTCTGCGATATCGTGCGTCAGGAAACCAAGGCCGGCGTCCGCATCGTCGCCGAAACCGATGAATTTGTGGCACTCGCGCCCTACGCCGCCCGTTTCCCCTTCGAGACCTGGATCATGCCCCGCCGCCACGCATCGCACTACGAGGAGGCCAGCGGCCCGCAACTCGGCAATCTGGCCTGGATCCTGCGCTCGGTATTACGGAAGCTCGACAAGGCCCTTGAACGGCCAGCCTACAACCTTTTGATCCACACCATGCCGCCCCAGGAAGCCGCTTGCGCGCACTACCACTGGCACATTGAGATCATCCCAAGCCTCACCCGTGTGGCCGGCTTCGAGATGGGCACAGGCTTCTACATCAACCCGACGCCACCGGAAGAGTCCGCCCGCTTCCTGCGCGAAGCCGGCTTAAGCTAACCAAATCCTAAGCCATCCAGCTGTCCAAATTCTCCCGGACAAACTCGTCGTCATTCAGCCACGGATACGCCCCACACACCCGATCAATCTCGCCCATCTGACCCGGCGACAAAGCTTCATCCGGATCGAGGCACCATCGCCCGGCCAGCAAGCCCTGCCGCACCAGAATTTCGTGCAGCCCTGCAATGCACCCGCGGAAGCCATTTGCGGCGTCGAACAGCGCCGCATTCGCATCCGTCGTCTGGTCGGCAAGTTCCAGTAGGTCCGGTGGTACTCCTGTGCTCTTCTTCACCCTCTCCAGCAACGCAACCGCACTTCGTGTCCAAACCGCCCAGTGCCCCAGCAATCCGCCTGAAAACCCATTCAGAAGGTCCACCACAATGTTGTCGTCGTTGCCCGTATAGAGCGCCACTTCTCCTGCACGCCCCGACTCCCGCACCGCCCGCACCACGTCCAGCGTGCGATACCGGTTGAACGGCGCAACCTTGATCGCCACCACATTCGGGATCTCCACAAACTCCCGCCAGAACTCGTACGGCAAGACCAGCCCCCCCACGTCCGGCTGCAGGTAGAACCCCATCACCGGGATCACCGCTGCTACCTCCCGCGCATGTGCCACCAGTTCCGCCGTCGACGCATCACGCAGCGCGGCCAGGCTCAGCAGGCCGCACTCATACCCCAGCGACACTGCCAGTTCCGCCTCCAGTACGGCCTGAGCCGTCTGGCCGCAGATTCCAGCAATTCGAACCGCTGCCGTCCCCCTCATCTCCGCCGCTGCCAGCTCCAGGACAGGCCGATACAACCCAACTTCCGGCTCCCGAATCGCGAACTGCGTCGTATGCACGCCCACCGCCAGACCGCCCGCCCCGGCTGCCAGGTAATAGCGGGATAACGCCCTTTGTCGCCGCTCATCCAGCTTCCGGTCCGCCGTCAAGGCCAGAGGGTGCGCGGGAATCACCAACCCCTTCAGCAACCTCTCCCGAAGCAAACTCAAAACTTCCCGTCCTGTACTTCAAAGTGCGTTGGCTTGTTCAGAACCCGGCCACCCCGCGAAATCCAGTTCGCGGTCCATTCAATCACCCGGCTGATCTCCACCGTCGGTTTCCCCCAAAGTCCTTGCGACTTCGCGGCATCATTCAGCAAAGCCGCCCCCGCCTCCTCACCCGAAAACTGCGGCACAATCCCAAACAACCGACCAAACTCCGCCGCAAGCTCCCGAACCCGCAACGTCTCCGGCCCCGTGATATTCAACACGCAGGGCGGGGAAGCGCAGTGTGCGAACGCCCGCAGGCACATCGAATTTGCATCCCCCTGCCAGATGACGTTCACGTACCCCATGCGGATATCGACCGGGCGATTCTCAAATACTGCCCGCCCAATATCCACCAGCACGCCGTACCGCATCTCCACTGCATAGTTGAGCCGCAGGATCGCAACCCGGGTGCCCCACTTCGAGGCCCCATACTCGAACATCCGTTCCCGCCCCAGCGCTGATTGGGCATACTCGCCCACCGGAGCCGTGGACGTCTCCTCCGTGGCCCCGCCATCCGCAATCTGGCGGAGAGGATACACATTCCCGGTCGAAAACGCTACGATGCGCGAATGCCGAAACCGCTCGGCCACCCGACCCGGCAGATACGTATTCATCGCCCAGGTCAGATGGGCCTCACCTGTAGTCCCGAACTTCCTGGCCGCCATGAAAATCACGTTCGGGGAATCCGGCAGAGCCTCCAAAGCCCCCGGCTCCAGCAAGTCGCACGAGATCGTCTCAATGCCGGCCGACTCCAGTTGTCGCCGTACTTCCAAATCGCTGAACCGAGCCACCGCCCGAATCCGCAACGACACTCCGGCCTTTTCCGCCGCTCGCCGAGCCAGCCCTGCCAGACTCGGCCCCATCTTGCCGCCCACGCCCAGAATCAGCAACTCCCCGCCTAGCCCGACAACCGCCGCAGCGTCCGCATCGCCCGGACGGGACAGCCGTTCTTCCAGATCTTCTACCGATTCCAGCATCTCCACCATTTAACCGAACTCAAGTCCCGCAAGCGCGTAAATCCACGATTCCTTTGCCCGAAGCGGTTCCCCACGGTACATCCGCACCAGCTTCCGAGCCACCGTAAATCCCAGCCTGGCCGCCAGTCGGACCGCCTCCGCGTTCTCGGGCATAAGATCCCAAAACCAAGGGCCGGAGTGCTGCCCTAAAGCCGCCCGAATCAATTGCTCCGCCGTTTCCGGTGCACGGGCCACACACGGCCCCAGGTAAGCAGCGCGCACCCCGTTGCGACGCATGACGTAACCTTGCTCCGCAGTCAGCGTGGCGGCCCGTTCCGCAAGGTGGTGCAGCAGCATCTCCCGGTCAGCTCCGAACGCCTGTGTATCCAAACCCCGGGCAGGTGTCCCAACTGTTGCCAAACTATCCTCCGGCCCCGGACCTTCTCTCGGTCGAACCCACCTCTCCACCGGTTGTTCCGTGATAAATCCGAGGCTTTCATAAATCGGCTGCCCCACTTCGGTCGCATCCAGCTTCACCGTAAGGATTTCTCTGGCGTCCGCTTCTGCGAGCAGTCGCTCCAGAAGTTGCCGCGCAAAGCCCCGACTCCGAAATTCCGGTCGGGTCAAAACCATGCCAATCCACGCCAATTGACGACCATAACAACTCAGTGTCGCGGTAGCCGCAAGAGTCCCGTCGCACTCCACGCCGACGCAGCTATCCGGATTGAGAGCAAGCAATGTGCCCCAGTCCTGGTCCGTCTGGTTCCACCCGGTAGCCGCCGAGATCGCCGCTGCCGCCGCAACGTCCTTTTCGGTCAACAGGCGAATCGTCACAACCGTACTTTAGTGCGAGTTGCCCGTGTCCTTCACGAACACGTCAAAAGGCAGGTTCCCCTCAGCATCAAACGGCAGAGCATGCTCTTCTTCCACAATCTCCAGCCGCGAATTCGCTTCAATCTCCGCCCGCAGATTGCTGCTCAGGCCCAATAGCCCCAGTTCCAAAGTATTGTGTATCCAGCCCAGCCGGACATTCGAAACATCATGCTGCCCCACCGTCAGAGCAATCCGGTCCAAACATTCCCGGTCCGTTGACCAGTGAATCGGGGTCTTGGCCGCCCCTGGCGTCGATGCCGTCAGCGCGTTGATCCATGTCGGCGTCGGGTCCAGTTTCGCCAGCAGGCGGTCATGCACCACATCGGCCAGCCCAAACCCCACCCCGTTACCATAGCTCAGCGAACTCAGGTCCCGGATATAGATCCGTTCCATCTTGGGTGTATTGCGCCACGGGTTGTATTCACCCGCCGTGCCACGATTCACCACTTTGGTATCCATTCCGGCCCCGCTGATCTGCTTACCAATCTCGTTGATCATGATGATGTCGAGATCACACGGCAGCGACGGCGCCCAGCTCTTGCAAATCTCCAGCAGGCTTTCTTCCATTTCCAGCATCTGACCCACTGGAACCGCCGTCAATTTTGCCGTATTGTGGTACGCGTCCTCCAGGATCGCCATCCCACCCAGAATCTTGCCGGACCCCAGAACCTGTTTGCCCACGCTTCGGATCACGGTTTCCATGCCCAGCTTGTACGCATGCGTGTGATAATTCTTCGCGCCCGCCCATTTGCCCAGCCCGATTGCCATCATTTTAAACAGCCCGCTTTCGATCTTCCCTTCGAAATCGGTATGCTGTTTCACGCGCCCCACCAGCATGATGCCGTCCGCGCCGGAGGCATACTTGTCCAGAAACGCCTCTATTCCTTCCGGTGTCTTGCCCAGCGAGATCACTTCCAGAGAACTGCGCACCGGGCAACCCATCGTTGCTTCCGTAATCCCGTAATGTGCCAACACGTCCGCCTGGCCCTCGGCGGTAGCCGCACCATGGCTCCCCATGGCAGGGAAAATGAACGGGTTCATCCCCTTCGCCGTCCAGAACGACACCACAGCCTTCACGATGGCGGCAATGTTCGAAATACCGCGGCTCCCTACGCCGATCGCCACGGAAGCCCCCGCTGCCAGGCCTGAACCGAACCCGGCGTCCTGCAACTCCTTTGTTACAGTCCCCGGAATGTCGGCAATCGCGCGATCCGGAAAGTTTTGCTTGACGAGGAGCATGCTGGGAAGAGACATAAAGCGAATTGTATCAACCCGGCTCAATATGAACTGCACCCCACTAAATTACGAACCGCCCCCGGCAAAGTTACGCCCGTTCCCATTGCTCCGACAAGATCTGCAAATACTCTTCCGACGCGAACAGGTCGAATTCGAAATCCCCGGGTGTAATCGCATCAAACGGCCGCAGATGCTGAAAACACAGATACGCATGGTCCGCATATCGGTGGTAGTGGTTCAGAAACGTCGGTGCCAGGGTATTGATCGAAGGCGGCTCCGAGAACATGCTGTAAATCCCGATCGCTCTCGAAAATACCGCCCGACGATCAGACACTCCCCACTTTTCCAGCTTCTCCTTAACTTTCCCCGGCGGTGACTCCACAATCAATGTGGCGAAGCTCTGCTCCGAATAACGCGACGTCATATCATCCGCACGCCGTGCGAAATCCACACACTGCTGTAGCCATCGGGAAATGTCCTTACCAAGAAACAGCAGCATCCGAATCTCCTGATACCGCCCGTTGAGCACACGCCGCTGCAACTCGTACCTGTCGTCGCCTTCCGGCGAATCGAGGCCCATTAGCCCTTCCAGTGCCAGCGTTGCCCGCGAGCCGTCCATCAAGTCGTCCACCGAACTGCCCCCTCCAAAGGGATGCAGAATCAGTGGCGGAAGTACCCGCGACACCGCGGGGGCGAGTTTTTCACCAGGAGTCGTGTTCATTCAGCTGTTGACCGGCCTCATGCATCTTATCGACAAATTTTGAAAAATACTTAGCCTCGTCGACACGAATTCTACTTCCTCTCGGTCAGTTTCACTTTCACAGCAAGTTTCTGCTCGCCACGCAGCACTTCAACCAGCACTTCATCACCCGCCTTGTGCGAACGCAGGGCAAACGTGAAGTCATACAGGTTCGCAATATCCTTGTCCCCAAACGTGACCATAATGTCACCCGCCTTCAAACCCGCTACTGCGGCAGGCGACCCATCTTTCACATCCGCGAACCGCACACCCTTCGGCGGCTCCGCAAAATCCGGAATACTTCCGAAATTCGGACCATACCCCCCCCCCGAACTGCTGCTTGTCCCGGCTGCGCCCGACCGCGGCTCCACCTTCGGTTCCACTCTCACAAACTTCGGCCTCTCGTCGGCCGCGTCAAGTTTTTCCGCAATCGTCGAGACCAGCTTCAGCACTTCCACTGAGTTCGGCCCATCAATCTTGTCCCACGTGTCGCTCGGCTTGTGATAATCCCCATGCAACCCGGAAAAGAAAAACAACACAGGCACTTGCTTAGCCGTAAACGACGTATGGTCGCTCGATCCATACCCGCTGTTATCCGAATAATCCACTTTTAGCGGCCGCCCCGGAATAACCGAATCCAGACTCGCCCGCAGCGTGCTGCCCGTCCCGGCCCCGCCCACATACAACTTACCTTCCCGAACGCGCCCCACCATGTCCAGATTGATCATCGTCACCGCATTCGCCAGCGGCATCTGCGGGTGGTTCGCATAGTAGCTGGACCCCAGCAAGCCCAGTTCTTCACCGGCAAATGTCAGGAACAGGATCCCGCGCTTCAGTTTCTTCCCCGCGAAGTACTTAGCCAGTTCCAAAACCGCCGCCGTCCCCGAGGCATTATCGTCTGCCCCCGGATGCACTGTCCCGGCCAGTGAAGGTGCCATCGAATGCTGCTCGCCCAGGCCCAGGTGATCGTAATGTGCCCCAATAATCAGGTATTCATTGGTCTCCCCAGGCAGCCACCCCACCACATTGTTCACCGTTTTCACAGCGCGTTCCACGTCAACCTGTTCCCGAACCTCCACGCCCGCAAACACGAAAGACCGCGGCTTCAAATCACTGTCAATGCCCGCCTCCAGATCTTCCAGCTTCTTGCCGGCAGCAGTGAACAGATCACTTAGCGCCTCCGGCATCATCTGCAACGAGAGAATCCCCGCATCCGCCGGACCATTCGTCTTGCCAAACGAGTCCAGCTTGTTTTCATCAGCCTTGTGATTCGGCCGGTCCTTCACCACAATCACGCCCCGCGCCCCATGCGCCTTCGCATTCGCAGCCTTCGCGTACATCTGCGAATGATCCGTATATGCCTCGCCCAAAAACACGCTCTTTTTGTCGAACTCCTGAGGCTCATGCGACAGCACCACCACAAACTTGCCCTTTGCCTCAACCCCGGCATAATCGTCGTAGCTGTACTCGGGGGCCGTAATCCCGTAACCCGCAAACATCAGCCCTCCAGACGCCTTTCCGCTCGCGGAAAAATTCAGCGGCTGGAAATCTTTCAGCGCCTCAAATGTCGTCCCCGTTGTCCCCGAAGTCAGCTCCAGACGGTTTTCCTTGCCGATCTTCGCACTCGTCGTCACCTGAAACGGCTGCAGATACCCAGTCAACCCCGGTGCCGACTTCAGCTTCAACGCCTTGAACTGCTCCGCAATGTAGTGCCCCGCGCGTTCCAGTTCCGGTGACCCCGTCGCCCGACCCTTCATCTCCGGCGCGGCCAGAACCTTAATATGGTCCACATACCGCCCCGCGTCAAAACTCTGACCGAAAGAGAGCCCGCTTGCCACCAGACCTGTCAAAGCCACCAGACCTGTCGAAGCCACCGGACACCTCAAAAGGAATCGTCGTTGCATCACGTTACTTCAATTTCCCCGGCGCAGGCGTCGACGCCCCGCCGAACTGCGGCAGCTTGATATCGCAGCCGCAATCTTCACCCGCATTCTTCGCCGTCTTCTGGTACTCAATCTCGTAGTCGATCACGAACTTCATATCCGCCCACGCCGTCACGCCCGCCAGCTTGCGCCCGTTCACAAACACCGTTGGTGTCTGGTTCACACCCAGTGACTGTCCGATCGCCACACTCGCATTCACTTCCTGTTCCGTCTCCTTCGAGACCATACAAGCCTGCAACTGCGCCCCATCCAGATCCTTCACGCCCTTCGCGAACTCCAGAACCTTGCTCTGCAGATTCTCCGCGTTGATATCCGCCTGGTGTTCAAACATGTAGTCGTGATAGTCCCAGAACGCCCCGGCGTTCTGCTTGAACACGCACCGTCCCGCCATCGCCGCAGGCTTCGCCCAGGGATGAATCTGCTCCAGCGGATAGTCGAAAAAATACACCCGGGCGTCCTTCGGATACGACTTCAGTAGATTTTCCCGGATGGTCTTCGCCTCGTCCCGGCAATACGGGCACTGGAAATCGCTGAACTCCGCAATCACTACGGGCGCGCCCACCGTTCCGAAACCCGGCCGACCCGCCGTCTTGATCTTGTCGTTCTCATTCTTGAACGGGTTCTGCGCCACGTCGTAAACCACGCCCCGGATGATCTTCTGGCCGTCGAACGACACAAAGAAGGTCTCATCCTGCATCTGCGCCCCATTGGTGCCGCGAACCTTAACCTCGTAATACCCCGGCATCGGACCCTTCGCCGCGTCGCTGACCGTCACCGCAATCGGAGCCGGCCAGACAAACAAGTGCCGCAGATACGCCTCCATGTCGGTCTTGTTCAGGGCCGAATGGGTCGGTTTCCCCGCTGCTGTCGGAGCTGCCGCCGCTCCGGGAGCCTTGGGAGCCTGAGCGAACAGCGTCACGGCCACAGTGGCCACCAGTAATGCAATCTTGCGTATCATCATGAATCTCCCTCTGCGCTCGTCTGGCCTACATCACCGGCCCGATACGCCACGGCACAAACTCATGGTGCCCCAGAATCTCAGCCTTTGTTCTCTCACCCGACGCCACCCGCAGCATCAGGTCGAAAATCTCTTTCCCCACCTGTTGCACCGTCCGGTCGCCATCCGCAATCGTGCCCGCGTTAACGTCCATGTTGTCCGTCATCCGCCGATACATCGGGGTATTGCTCGCTACCTTAATAACCGGCACCGTCGGGAACCCAATCGCCGAACCCCGGCCCGTCGTAAACACAATCAGGTTACAACCGCCCGCCGCCAGACCCGCCAGCGAAGGCGGATCATAACCCGGAGTATTCATAAAGTTGAACCCCGGCGTCGTAATCCTCTCCGCGTACCCGATCGCCGCCGTCAGCGTGGAATTCCCCGCCTTCGCCACGGCCCCCAAAGACTTCTCGAGGATGTTCGTCAGCCCACCTTCTTTATTCCCGGGCGACGGATTGTCGTCAAAGCTGCTGCCCTCAAACTGCCGCAAGTACTTCTTATAGGCCGCGACCCACCCCAACAAATCCTCAGCCACCTGGCGATTCCGTGACCGACGCACCAACAGGTGCTCAGCTCCGAAAATCTCCGTCGTCTCCGCCAGCACCGGCGACCCGCCCAGCGCGGCCAGCATTTCCGACGTAATCCCCAATGCCGGATTCGCCGTAATCCCGGAGAACGAATCCGAACCACCACAATTCAAACCCAGCACCAGCTTCGACGCAGGAACTTCCGTCCGCGTCTCGCCCGCAATTTGCTCCAGCAGGCTCCGGATCTCCCGCCTCGCGGCTTCCACCGCGCCGCGCGTCCCGCCACTGCCCTGCAGCGTCATCCCCACCAGGCGACTGGACCGCGGCGCATTCGGTCCCAGATAATGCTCAATCTGGTTCACCTCACACCCCAGCCCCAGAATCACGGCTGCCGCCACATTCGGATGCGCCAGCACGCCGCCCAGGGTCCGGCGCAACTGCGTGGCATCATCGCCCGACGTCATCCCGCAGCCTTCGCCGTGCGGAAACGCTACGACACCATCCACGTTCCCAGGCAGCGTTTCACCTTTGAAGCTCTGCTCAATCAACTGTGCTGCAAACGAGGCGCAATTGCTCGCCGCCACTACCGCGACAAAATTCCGCGTGCCCACACGTCCGTCTTCGCGCTGGAAGCCCATAAACGTCGGCATGTTCGCAGGCGGGGCAGGGAACGGCACTTCCGCTACCGGGTATTCGTAGTTGAACGCCAGCTCTTCAAATCCCACGTTGTGGACGTGGATATGCTCGCCCTTTGCAATCGGCTTCGACGCCCGCCCGATCCTCTGCCCGTAACGGTAGACGAAATCTCCTGTCGCGATTGCGCTCAGAGCAACCTTATGGCCCGCCGGCACCGGCGTCGTCGTCTGGAACTGATTCCCGTCCACGCGCAGCGTCTGGCCTGCCGTCAGCGGCACCCGCGCAATCGCCACGTTGTCGGAAGGGTGGAGGTGGATCGCCGAATTCTCGGCAGTCGGAAGCTTCTGGATTTCCAATAGGGACATGTTTTTGCTTAGCTCTTATCTCAACAGAACGGTTTCGGTGGTCTGCTCACCGGCATGCACGTGCAAACGATTTCCCGCCGGATGGAACCACAGCCCGGTCCCGTCAGCCAGCGCCGGCAACTCCGCAGGCCCGTCGACATACACCCCGGCTGCCCTCTTCGCGGCTTCTGGCTTTTCTTCGCCCGGCTCCTGGCCTTCCAGCAACTTCCCAATATGAACATGCAAATGACATTGGGTCCGCGAGATATCGCCATTCATGGCCACGGCCCACCCATCACCCCACAGCTCTTTGGCCTTCCCGATTGCCAGATTCCAAAGCACCAGTCTCTCCCCGGCAGGCATCTTCGACAACGGACTCACCCCGTCAAACGCCTTCCGCGGCAAAGCCAGCCACCGATTCGGCTTCGTCGGATTCACATCCCGCAGCAGGAAGTTCGCTTCCGTCTCCGGCCTCTTCTCCGCCTCCAGGCACAAACTACATCCCCGGATACTCGCCGCCAAAGGCCTCTGCAGGTCGCACTCGCAACCCCGAATGTCGGACCAGGCCGCGGAACTGAACAACGCCACAAGCGCGGCGATTAAAAGGCAGAACCTCATGAACCTTCAAGTATATCGACGTTTCTACACCGCTTGTGGCATTGGCCTGTTAAGCTGCGCGGCGCTTGCCAAAGGCCGCAAGGGTAACAACTCACCGAGCGCGCGGGTGGATCTCGTAATCAAGATCATGCGCCAACGGCGTCAACCCATCCCACCTTCTGGTCCCCCCAAAGTGCCGCTTGTACGCCGCCACACAAACCTCCAACTATCTGATTTCGTGCATTCATACAGGATCTCCAGCGCTTCCGGTCGCTTCAAACCCGCCGGCATAGCCTTTTTCGTTCCACTCCAGGGCGCCCAGGCGTCTATTCCAAATAACGGAACGAAACCAGCACTTTCTTCGTCAAATGGAATTGAAGACGCATTTGGGCACGGAAGTGCATCACATCACAAGTAGATGAAAGCTGTGGTAAACTCCATGCGAGAATTAGGCGAGAGTACAAATAACGGCCTGTTAGTAGACCGAAGTGTCCATTCGGAGAGTCAACCGAGAAAAATGTCCGACCTACTGCACACACATCCTATTGATACTGCCGTCCATGATGCGAGTGGTGCAGTGAAGCTCTACACCGAGCCAAGCGATCACCTGGCCCGGCTGCTGGCCCCCGAAACAGAAATCCCCTGGTACGTCTCTATCTTCGAAGCTATCAAGGAACTGTTCAATCCAAAGCAGTTACCTCCGCTGGAGCTCACCTCCAAGCCGGTTGCCGTGAAAGATATCTGGGGTTTGTACGAGAGCGATCCCAAGTCCCGCTACTACTCCATGGGCGGTCATGTGGCCGTTTTTGCGCTCCTTTGGTTTGGCTTTACGAGTCCCACCGTCCAGAAGGCCATCCGCAATACACTTCTCATTGACCCCAACATCAAGCCCTACGTCCCCGACGTAAAGCCCAAGCAGAACACCATGCAGGGTGGCGGTGGTGGTGGTGCCAGGGAACCGCTCCCGATTTCCAAAGGTAAACTTCCTAAGCCTTCCCCCAAGCAGTTCGTGCCCCCGCAGATCATCGACCATACGCCCAAACTGGCCATGGCAGCCACAATTCTCGCTCCCGAAGACACACCCCTCCCGCAATCGAACCTCAACAACTGGGGCGATCCTCTCGCGAAGATGATCAACGGCTCCAACGGTAACGGTGCCGGTGGCGGCATGGGTAACGGCACCGGCGGTGGCGTCGGCTCCGGCAAAGGCGGTGGTTTTGGCCCCGGTGAAGGTGGTGGTGTCGGCGGCGGCGTCTTCCGTGTCGGTGGCGGCGTCAGCGCCCCCTCAGTCCTCTTCAAAGTTGATCCTGAATACTCCGAAGAAGCCCGCAAAGCCAAGTACTCCGGCACCGTGCTGCTTTCCGTTGTGGTTGATTCTGAAGGCCGAGCCCGCGACATTAAGGTCTTGAAAAGCCTCGGTATGGGCCTCGACGAAAAAGCCGTCGAAGCCGTCCAGAAGTGGAAATTCAAGCCTGGTATGAAGGGCGGCTCGGCCGTCAACGTTCGGGCCCAGATCGAAGTCAACTTCCGCCTTCTCTAGCCCCGCTACCTCGCGGCTCGTCCGTTCGCGAGCCATGCGAAGTACCCCGTAAACCCTGATCACCGCGGCGCATGCCGTTCGCAACCCGGTTTATCGTCCCGTCCGGCAGCTTACCGTGAGGCTGGATGCGGATGTCATTACATTGATCCGTCAACAGGGCAGCGGTGACCAAACACCTCTGAACTCGCTCGTCCTGCGCAGAAAGGCAGGATGGCGGATATGCTGTCAACCCTCGCGCAGAAACCTCCCTTCCGATAAACTGGGTCACCACACATGAATCGCAGAGACTTCCTCGCCAACGTT
>RGPS01000114.1 GCA_010084195.1 Terriglobia bacterium | reverse complement strand
CGTCGAGCCAGTGGCGTCCCCAGCGTTCGCCGTAGTGCGGGGAGGCGAGGAGCTTGTCGACCACCTTCTCGTAGGCGTTGGGCGATTTGTCGGCGAGGAAAATTCGAAGTTCCTGGGGGGTGGGTGGCAGGCCGGTCAGGTCGAGGGCGACGCGACGCAGTTGGGTGGCCTTGTCGGCTTCTTCCGACGGCTTGACCTTCTCTTTTTCGAGGCGGGCCAGGATGAAGTTGTCGACGGGGTTCTTTATCCAGGATTTTGCAGCGACAGTCGGAGGCGTTTCATGCTTCGGAGATTGAAACGACCAGTGATCCCAGTTGCGAGGCTGGCCCTGACTCTTCGCGACACTGAATGGCACTCCTTTGGCGACCCATTCTTTGAGGATGGCGATCTCGTCGGCCTTGAGCTTCGGCCGCGCCATCGGCATCTTTACGTCGCCCGTCTGTTCCACAGCGGCGATGAGGAGGCTTTCGGCTGGTCCGCGCGTGCCGCCTTTCATCAGAGCCTCACGGCTGTCGAGAGCGAGACCTCCGCTCTTGTTCGTGGCGGAGTGGCAGGCTTCGCAATTCGCCCGCAGGATGGGCCGGACTTTGGTTTCGTAGAACGCGGCATCCGGTGTCTGTGCCGCCGCACCGAACGCCAGGACTGCACCGATAATGTAGAGACGCATAGGAGTCAAGGGGTACAATTTGTTCGTCTCGACAATTATATGACTTTTGAAGCCTCGCGCCGAGCCTTTATGAAAACTACCGCAGCGGCCTTCCCCGCGATTCTGGGTGCCCAGGACAAAGCCGGCACCAAACGGCCCATCATGGGCACGGGTGCTCATCAGTATGAAGTGATCCACGACTGGGGGGAATTGCCCGCTGGTCTGCGTTATGGCAACACGCACGGGGCGGTGGAGGATTCGCAGGGCCGGATCTATGTTCACCACACGGTTCATGCGACCAGTGAGTCGCAGGATTCGATGGTGGTGTTCGACGCGAAGGGCAAGTTCATCAAGTCGTGGGGCAAGGACTTTAAGGGCGGGGCGCATGGTCTGCACATTCGCAAGGAAGGGTCAACCGAGTACCTGTACCTTTGTGACATCACCCGCGCGATTGTGGTGAAGGCGACGCTCGATGGTGAGGAAGTCTTCCGCGTTGGGTATCCGCAGGAATCGAAGGCGTACGGGGAGAAGAAGATCACCTATAGCCCGACCAACCTGGCGGTCGCGCCCAATGGTGATTTCTATGTGGGTGACGGTTACGGTTCGTTCTACGTAAACCAGTACAACAAGGACGGGAAGTTTATCCGCACGTTTGGCGGGCCCGGTTCCGATCCGGGGCAGTTACTGCAGCCGCACGGGATTATCGTGGACGAGCGTGGTCCGGAGCCGGTGCTGACAGTGGCGGACCGGCGGAACAACCGCTTGCAGCACTTCACGCTGGATGGGAAGCACAAGGGTTTTTCCGGGGGCGTAAATCTGCCGTGCCATTTCCATACCTGGAAGGACCAGATGGTGGTGCCGGATCTGGCGGCACGCGTGACACTGCTGGGTAAGAATAACGAGGTTTTGGCGCAACTGGGCGAAGGTCCGGTGAATTATCGGGAGGTTCGGTTGCAGGCGCGCGAGACGTTCCCGAAAGGTGAGTTCGTTTGTCCGCACGGCGCGTGCTTCGATCATGAGGGGAATATTTTTGTAACGGAGTGGGTGGAAGTGGGGCGGGTGACGAAGTTGCGGCGGCTGAGTTAGCGTACGGAGCTATGGCAACCACAGCGAGAGGAGTGTTTCAGGATCTGCTGGACGGGCATAAGCGCTATTTGAGAGGGCCTCTGATCCATCCCCACACGACGAGGGACGCGATGCTGGGTTTGGCTATAGCGCAGAGTCCTGAGGTCTGTATTTTGGCCTGTGCGGACTCGCGGGTGTCGCCCGAGATTATCTTCGACCTGGGACTGGGGGCCCTGTTTGTGGTTCGCGTGGCCGGGAATTTTGCTGATGAGGATAACCAGGCAAGTCTGGAATATGCGGTGCAGCATTTTTCGCCGCCGCCTGCGCTGATTGTGGTGCTGGGGCATGAACGTTGCGGTGCGATTCAGGCTGCGGCAATTACGTTTGACCCGTGTTCGGTAGCACCCGAAAAGGTGGCGGAGTTTGGCCACCATCCGGCACCTTCGGCGAGACTGGTGTCGTTGGTGACGCGGCTCCAGCCGGCGATTTTGGCCAGTCAGCCATCGGACCGTGCGTTTGTTACCAGCCTCTATTGGCGGTACGCCGGGCAAGCCCCCGATGAGGCGCTGCCATCGCACTGCGAAAGGCTGGCGGCGGATGGTGTGAGTCGAGGGCAACTGGAAGACGAGTTTCGTCAGGGAGGCGTGGCGGAGGTCAATGACTCCGAGTTTGTAACGAGCCTCTATTGGCGCTATCTGGGCTGCGGGCCGGACAAAAAACTCGACGGGTATCTGGATAAGGTGGCGCGAAAACACCTGGAGAACGAGTTCCGGGCGCACCGGCTGGACAATGCGGTTTGCGAGAACGTAAAGCTGACCGTGGCTGAACTGCAGGCGAATGAAGTGGTTCGGGCCAGCGGAACGTTCGTGGTGGGGGCGCGTTACGACCTGGATGATGGTTTGGTGACGTGGTTAACGCCGACTCCGGAGTGACGCAGAATCAACGACAATCGGCAACAACAGCAACGGGGCTGTTTTGACATGCGTTACGCAACGCATTACACTATAGTTTGATTCGCACGTTCCGGCACAAAGGCCTGCGACGGCTCTTTGTGGAAGATGATGGGCGCGGTATTCCGGCTGGCCACATCGATAAATTGGGCCGCATACTGGCGCGCCTGAATTCTGCCCGTGCGATCTCAGATATGGATTTGCCCGGCTATCGGCTACATCCTCTGAAGGGAGACCGGAAGGGGTTCTATGCCGTGACCGTGCACGCAAACTGGCGTGTCACGTTTCGCTTTGCCGAGGGTGACGCGCAGGACGTGGATTACGTTGACTATCACTGAGGAGACTGACCCGTGCGCATGAAGAATCCCCCGCATCCCGGCAAAGCTGTTTTGCTTGACTGCATCGAGCCTCTCGGCCTGACAATTACCGCAGCGGCTGCTGCTTTGAAGGTGACACGTACAACACTCTCCGAAGTAGTGAACGGAAAACGTGGAATTTCACCAGAGATGGCAATTCGCCTGGAACAGGTTTTCGGCGGGAGTGCTGAAAGCTGGCTAATCCAGCAGGCGCAGTATGATCTGGCGCAGGTGAAGCCGAACGGACTGAGATTGCGCCGATTGCAAATCGCGTAGTCGGGAACAGGAGTGTGCCACGATGGAAATCAACACTGCTCGCGAGCGAGATCGTGAACGCTGCCGGCTGGAATATCTGGCAACCCTGGATGGCGCCCGAGCGGCACTGCTCCGTGGTGAGGGCCGGGTGATCACGCAGGAATCGATGCGGGAACTCTGTGCGCAGGTGAGCGCCCGTGGTCGCGCCCGGTTAGCTGCCGAACGGACAAGTCATTAGGCTGAGGCGCAGCCTCAATACCAGCGGCGGTTCCTGATCTCTTTGGCTGGGGTGGATTTCAGGCCCTGCAGGTTTCTGCCCTCCGTCCGGTAGGGGAACAGGACCTTGGTTTGGACACTGTTTGCCGTGGCTGTTGCATCCTTCGCGCACTTCGCGCTCATGCAGACGAAGGCCGCGTCGACGGGTTCCAGTTTCGCGGGCGCTGCGCTGCCTGAGACGTAGAAGCGGCGTCCGGCCATGGTGAAAATGTAGCCTCCGCCGGCGGGTTCTGCGGTGATCTCTCCGTAAGTTTTCTTTTCGGCCAGGGTCGTAACGACGACCGTTTCCGGCTTGCGGAGCGTCGCGTAGTTGGCCGCAGTGTCCTTCTCTCCCGCCGTATAGAAGATGAAGTCGGCTTTGGGCAGATCGGCGGTGTTGCCTTTGCCGTCGGGGTCCACATAGATCGCCTTGCCCTTGAACTGCAGCAGCAGGCTGCCGTGGTGGATCGGCACAATCACAACTTCCACGCCGCCCGTGTCGGTGGAAATGACGTCGAAGCTGCGGGCGCAGCAGAGCAGCGGAGTCAACTGGACGAGCAGAAGGGCGAGGAGGAAACGTCTTTGCATTCCTTCGCGATTCTACCAGCGCGTACCGCCAGGCAGCCGACGCCTGCTGCCGCTGCCAGATGTTTCAGGGTGTGGCCACTGACGAAATGGCCGAAATCGTAGATGGCCTGGTCTTCTGCTTCGAAAATCTTGGCGACGGCGTAGGCGATGAGGGCTGCGATCACATGGGGCGTGCCGGGGCAACGCGCGGGGCGCACTGCCAGCAACGCAACGACCGCCAGCAGGGAACCGAACTGCACCAGAACATAGAACAGCAGGTTGCCTGTCCGGCTCCAATAGAAGACGCTTGCCACGCCCAGGATGAGGAGTGGTACAAACCAGCGGCGACAGGTATCGAGGCTGATCCGCTCCGCAAGGGTGGCGGTGAGCAGGCCCATGAATCCCAGGGTCATGGGAAGGCGGTCCCAAACGAGTCGCGTATCGTCCGGCGCGAGGTGGTACCAGGTGGAACCCAACGCGGTCAGCACGGTTCCTGCGAACAACACGAGCCAGGGTCGGCGTTCCCAGGGGTGGGTGAAACGAATTTGCGCGGTTGCCCGCAAGCCGATCAGACCCACCACCAGAAACGCCAGGTTTGACATCGCGTTCGCGAAGTTCGGGATGCCGAGAATCGTACGTTGGTCGGCCATCTGGTGATAGGCCGGGTCCTGCGCGATTACGGGCAAGTGCCAAATCATGGTCGGACCAGGACTACGCCAATACTTTCGTGATAACCGACCCTTCCACGTCCGTCAGACGGAAGTCCCGGCCCTGGAAGCGGTAGGTCAGTTTGGTGTGGTCGATGCCCAGCAGATGCATCGCAGTTGCATGAAGATCGTGCACGGAGGCCGGGTCTTCCACGATGTTGTAGCCAATTTCGTCGGTGGCCCCGATCGTCTGTCCTGGCTTCACACCGCCGCCAGCCATCCAGACCGTGAAGGCGCGGGGGTGGTGGTCGCGGCCGAGGAACTTCACGCCGCCGCGGGCTTCGTTCACCGGCGTCCGACCGAATTCACCAGCCCAGACGATGAGCGTGTCTTCCAGCAGGCCGCGCTGTTCCAGATCCTTAATGAGTGCGGCGGAGGGCCCGTCGACTTCGCGGCAGATGGCCGGAAGTTTGTTCACGATGTCGTCGCCCAGGCCGGCGCCGTGGGTGTCCCAGTCGCGGTGGAACAGCTGGACGAAGCGGCAGCCACGTTCGATGAGCCTTCGGGCGAGGAGGCAGTTGTTGGCGAACGACGGGCGACCGGGCGTAGTCCCGTACATCTCGTGGATATGGGCCGGTTCCTTCGACATGTCCTGCAGGTCGGGGACCGAGGTCTGCATCTTGTACGCCATTTCGTAGGCGGCGATACGGGTGGCGATTTCGGGGTCGCCGATATCGGCGGCTTCTACTTTGTTCAGGCCGTTGATGAGGTCGAGAGAGCGGCGCTGGGTTTCGTTGGCCATGCCCTCGGGATTCGAGACGTACAGGATGGGGTCGCCCTGTTTGCGAAACGCCACGCCCTGGTGGACCGTGGGCAGGAAGCCCGAGCCCCAGCAGGATGAGCCGCCGTCGGGCTGGCTGGAGCCGGAGAGCAGCACGACGAATGCCGGCAGGTCCTTGCTGTCACTGCCGATGCCGTAGGTCAGCCAGGAGCCGAAGCTGGGGCGGCCGGGAATCTGGAAGCCTGTGCTGAGGTAGATCTGGGCGGGCGAGTGGTTGAACTGCGTGGTGTGCATGCTCTTGATGAAGGTGAGCTTGTCGGCCACGCCCTGGAGGTTGGGCAGGAGGTTCGAGAGGGTGGCGCCGGATTGCCCGTATTGCCCGAAGGTGTGGGGCGTGGCCATGAGTTTGGGGACGCCCTTGATGAAGGCGAAACGCTCGCCTTTGATGAAGCTGTCGGGGATGGGCTGGCCGTCGTATTGGGTGAGTTTCGGCTTGTGGTCGTAGAGGTCGACCTGGGAGGGGCCGCCGGCCATGTAGAGGTAGATGACGCGTTTGGCTTTGGCGGCGTGGTGGAGACCGGTGTAGGGACTGGGGGCTCCCTGCGCCTGTTCGGCGAGCATGGTAGCCATGGCGGCCGAACCTATGCTGAGACCGGCCGACCTGCCGAAAAACTGACGCCTGGTGAGTTGCTGGAGGTTGGTCATAATCATTGCCTTGTGATGGTTTCGTCCAGGTTCAGCAGGCCGCGCGAGAGCATGGTCCAGGCGGCTAGTTCAGGGTCTGCGGAGCCTGCCAGCGCCTTCGCTTCCGTCAGGTGTTCGGCGAAGTAGCGCCGCTCCTTTTCGAACGCGGAGAGCAGGAGATCCATCTCAGTTCCTTTCGGACGGCGTGAGGTCGCCAGCAGAAAACCGTAGGTCACACGGGCGGTTGGCGTGGTTCCGCCTTCACGAACAATCCGTTTCGCCATCGCCTGCGCGGCTTCAAAAAAGGCCGGGTCGTTCAGGGTAGTCAGGGCCTGTAGTGGCGTATCTGTGTGGTTGCGACGCGCGGTGCAGTATTCACGGCTGGTGGAGTCGAAAGTGGTCATCGCCGGGTAGGGTGCGGTTCGGCGGTTGAACGTGTACAGACCTCGGCGGTACTTGTCTTCACCAGGGCTAATGGTCCAGACATCAGTGTCACGGGAGTAGGGGATCTCCCAGACGCCTTCAGGTTGCGGGGGCATCACCGAAGGTCCGCCGACCTTGCCCGAGATCAGGCCGCTGGCGGCAAGCGCGACGTCACGGACCATTTCGGCTTCCACGCGGAAACGGGCTCCTCGCGAGAGCAGGATGTTGGCCGGGTCTTTCTCGAGCAAGTCTTTCGACGCGGCGGGCGACTGGCGATAGGTGGCCGAGGCCACAATCGTGCGGTGGAGCGCCTTCATATCCCAGCCGCTCTCCATGAACTCCACGGCGAGATAGTCGAGGAGGTCCTGGTGCGACGGACGCGTGCCCTGCGTGCCGAAGTCTTCCACCGTCTCCACCAGCCCGCGACCGAAGTAGGTCTCCCAGACGTGGTTCACGATGACGCGGGCCGTGAGGGGGTTCTCCCGGGAGAACAGCCACTTCGCGAGGCCCAGGCGGTTCTTTTCGGAGTCGGGGAGTTTGCCGAGGAAGGACGGGATGTCAGCGGAAACTTCCTCGCCCTTGTTCAGGAAACTGCCCCGGATGCGGATGACGGAGGTCGGGTGTTTAACCTCTGTGTTCTCAGAGGCGATGAGCACAGTCGGGATGCCGAGGGCGCGGATTTGCGCCTGCAGGTCCTCGATCTTCTTCCGGAGGGGGGCGAGTTCTTCGGCCTTGTCGTGATACCGGGTGGCGAGTTGTTCGGCCTGCGTCTTCTCCCTCGCGGCAGTGGCGATACTCAGTGCGGGACGGAGTTTGGCACTCACTTCCACAATGCGCTTCGGTTTCCCGGACGAAGTAACGGAAAGACGGAAATGCCCCAGACCCTGTTTGCCAGCCTCGCTGCGCTGCTCCATTGTGAAGCGCAGGGTGCGGCTGCCCCGGATGGGTTTCTCGGGGATCAGCACCATCTGGCGGGGGAGACGCTGGCCAGCCTCTTCACGGGAGACATCCACGATCCAGAGCTGTGCGTATCTGCGGCCCGGACCCTGAGCACCCCCGCCCGAGGAATCATCCATGGCCGTTTCTTTGATGCCGACCTTCACACCCCCGACTTCCACGTTGATCTTGTTGATCTGGAAATTGCCGTAGTAATCGCGGCCCGGGCCACTTCGCGGCAGGCTGGCGTCGGGGATTGCTTCGAGTCGCAGCGCGGTGAACTCGCCCGGTGGCAGCTTCGCCTCCACCGTGTAGATGTCTTCCATAGGGTTGGGGCCGGAGGCGAGAACGGAGGCATCATCCGCAATGGTCAACACGGTGGTGGTGTTGGTTTTTGCAGACGTTGGCCGGACGGCGGTCCAGGTCTTCTCGGCGTCGAGAACGCTGTGTTCCCATGAGGTCTGCTTCGCGACCGCGCCGGTGGAGGCGTCATTCAGCTTCGCCTGTTGCGCGTCGAGTTCTTTCTGAATGACGGCGAGTTTCGCGGCCTGGTCTGGGGTGGGCAGGTCGAGTTGGGGTTCGGTGAAAGGAGCTGCATTGCCTTTGCCGTTGGCTCCCGTCTTCACATAGTTCGCGTTATTGAAGAACGCCACCATCTGGTAGAACTGCTTCTGCGTGAAGGGGTCGAATTTGTGGTCGTGGCATTGGGAGCAGCCAATGGTGGAACCGAGCAAGGTGGTGCTGATGGTCGTCGCCCGGTCGATCTGGATGTTCCAGTTGTTCTCTTCGGGGTCCACACCGCCTTCGGCATTGAACATAGAATTTCGCAGGAAACCGGTGGCGATCTTCTGTCGCTGGGTAGCGTTCGGCAGCATGTCGCCCGCAATCTGTTCGAGGGCGAACTGGTTGAACGGCATGTTGCGATTCAGCGCCTGGATGACCCAGTCGCGATACGGCCACATGGTACGGCGTCCGTCTTTTTCGTAGCCGTCGGAATCGGCGTAGCGCGCCAGATCCAGCCACATACGAGCCCAGCGTTCGCCGTAGTGGTCGGAGGCGAGCAGGCGATCCACCACGCGCTGGTAGGCATCGGGGCGCGTATCTTTCACGAAAGCGTCCACCTCAGCGGGCGTTGGCGGCAGGCCAATCAGGTCGAGATTCAGGCGGCGCAGCAGAGTCTCCCTGGAAGCTTCGGGGGAAGGCTTCAGGCCCTCTTTCGCCAGACGGTTTGCCACGAAGTAGTCGATGGCGTTGCTGCCTGCCGGGACTACAGCCTTCGTCGGAGGCAGATACGACCAGTGTTCCTGACCGGCGGCGGAATCGGGCCATTTGGCGCCCTCTTCCACCCACTGGCGAATCTTCGCGATCTGGTCGGCCGGCAGAGGCGGCATGCCCATCGGCATCCGCGCCTCGCTGCCCTCTCCTGCCAAACGCTTCACCAGGTTGCTGTCCGCAGCTTTACCCGGAGCAATCGCGCGCGATGCCAGCGAACGCACATCCAGACGAAGGCCGCCGGTGGGACGGTTCCCGCTGTGGCAGCCATAGCAGGATTTCTTCAGCACCGGCTGGATGTCCTTGACGAAATCCACGGGTATTTGAGCGGCGAGTGCCAGGCCGCAGGCGAGTGCCAGGATCGAGAGCTTCATAGTCACTGTATAGAGATTATCGCCCCATGCAACTGTCTTGCTGCCTTGATACAATCCTGGAGATGGCACAAATCCAGGGCCCCGCGATTTTCCTTGCCCAATTCCTCGCAGATACCGCTCCCTATAACTCGCTCCCTGCCATCACGGCCTGGGTGAAGAGCCTCGGCTACCTCGGCGTCCAGATCCCTTCGTGGGATGGCCGGGTTATCGATATCAAACAGGCCGCTGAGTCAAAAGCCTATTGCGATGACATTCAGGCGCAGACAAACGGCCTGGTTATTACTGAACTGGCCAGCCATCTGCAGGGCCAGCTGGTAGCCTCGCACCCGGCTTACGACGAACTGTTCGACGGGTTCGCCGCGCCGGAAGTTCGCGGCAATCCGGCAGCCCGCGCCGAGTGGGCCGTGCAGCAGATGAAGTATGTGATCCAGGCTTCTGCCAATTTCGGCATCACGGTAACGCCGTCATTCTCCGGTGCCCTGCTTTGGCCCTTCCTCTATCCGTGGCCGCAGCGCCCGGCTGGCATTGTGGAAGAGGGTTTTGCCGAACTGGCGAAACGCTGGATGCCGATCCTGAACTTTGCCGACCAGCATGGCGTGGATATCGCGTATGAATTGCACCCCGGCGAAGATTTGCACGACGGGGCCAGCTTTGAGCAGTTCCTGGAAGCGACGGGTAATCACCCCCGGGTCGCCATCAATTACGATCCTTCGCACTTCATTCTGCAATGCCTCGATTACGTCAGCTTCATCGATATTTATGCGTCACGGATCAAGGCTTTCCACGTGAAGGACGCCGAGTTCAGGCCTAACGGACGCGCCGGTGTTTACGGTGCGTACCTGGGCTGGAAGGACCGTCCAGGCCGCTTCCGTTCGCTGGGCGATGGTCAGGTGGATTTCACCCAGATCTTCAGCCGCATGACCGCCGCTGGTTACAAGGGCTGGGCCGTCATTGAGTGGGAATGCTGCTTCAAAGACTCCGTGCAGGGCGCGACTGAGGGTGCACCGTTCATCGCGAAACACCTGATTGATGTGCCGACAAAGGCATTCGACGACTTCGCAGGTGCCGGAAGCGACACCGCACGAAATCGTCGTGTACTGGGTTTGAAGTAGTTTGAAGCGGGTGTTCCGGTCTTACAGCCGGAACACCTTGTCTGACTTTACGCCCTTGAGCGCGTTGCGGGTATCCACGATCAGGGCCGAATCTTCTACCAGTTTCTTGTAGTCGAACGCCGTGTGGTTGGTGACGATGACCACGCAATCGGCGGTTTTCACTGCATCGTGCGCAACGCCCTTCATGATGCTGTCCGGGTTGCTGCTGTGGCCGTGGTCGCTGTGGTCCAGATGGATCTGGGCTACGTGTGGGTCCACGTACTCGATGTGAGCTCCCATCTGCTTGAGCAAGTGGATAATGTCCAGGGCCGGGGATTCGCGAACGTCGTCGATGTCCCGCTTGTAGGCGACACCGTAGATCACAATCTTCGATCCCTTCACTGACTTACAGACTTCGTTGAGAGCCTTCGCAACTTTGGAAACGACAAACTTCGGCATCTGGCCGTTAATATAGCCGGCAAGTTCAATGAAGCGCGCTTCAACGCCGGCTTGCTTGCTCTTCCAGGAAAGATAGAACGGGTCGATGGGGATGCAGTGTCCACCGAGCCCAGGGCCCGGGAAGAAGGGCATAAAGCCGAAGGGCTTGGTGGCCGCCGCTTCGATAACTTCCCAAACGTTGATCCCCATGCCGTCGCACATAATGGCGATTTCGTTCACCAGGCCAATGTTGATCATGCGGAAGGTATTCTCCAGCAGTTTCACCATTTCGGCGACCTGGGTGGAGCTTACCGGTACGACATGGTCCAGAGCCTGGGCGTAAAACAGGCTGCCAAGTTCCGTACAGTTGGGCGTGGTGCCGCCGACAACCTTGGGAATGTTTTTCGTCTGGAAATTGGGGTTGCCCGGGTCAACACGCTCCGGCGAGAAGCAGAGGAAGAAGTCCTTGCCCACTTTTAGCCCGGACTTTTCGAGCATCGGCAGGACCAGTTCGTCGGTGGTGCCGGGATAGGTGGTCGATTCCAGAATGACGAGCATGCCGGGGTGCAGATACTTCGCGATTTCTTCGGAAGACGCGACGATGAAGCTCATGTCGGGGTCTTTCGTCTTGCGCAACGGCGTGGGGACGGCGATATTGACGGTATCGAGATCGCGCAGGGCCGCGAAATCCGAGGTGGCTTTCAGCAGGCCCTTTGCTACCAGCGGGGCCAATACGGACGTGGGGATGTCACCGATATAGGATTCCCCCGCGTTCACCATGTCGCACTTCTTCACATTCAGGTCAATACCCGTTACCAGGAAGCCCGCCTGCGCATACTCGACGGCCAGTGGCAGGCCGACATATCCAAGGCCAACGACACCCACTCGGGCCGTTTTGTTGCGGATCTTCTCGGCCAGCGCTGCTGAAATTCCTTGCAGATTACTCATTGCTGTCAATTTTCCCATAGAACCAGATGCCTTCGGCGATAACCTCGGCAGGGCCGGTTAGATAGATCGAGTCGTCCGATCTGAGCGTCAGGTTTCCGGCGGGTGTAACGACCGTTACGGGCCAGGTCACCATGCCTCTTGCCACGGCTGCGGTGGCGGCTCCGGTGGAGCCTGTGCCCGAACTGTTGGTCTCACCGGCACCACGTTCCCAGAAGCGGACGTCAATGGTGTGGTCATCCAGCTTGCGGACAAAAGACACGTTGGTACGGTTGGGGAACAGGGGATCGCGCTCCGTGGCCGCACCGACTGCTCTCCAGTTGAAGTCGAAGTCCTCAACGGGGAAGGCGCATTGGGGGTTGCCGGGGTCTACGATGACAGCGTCGCGGCCCTGGACCGTTGTGCTGAGCTGAACGACCCGGACATTTCCCATGTTCATCTCGAACTCAATTTCCAGGCCACGTCGCTCGATCACCCGCAAATGCTTGATTCCGGAGGCGGTACGGATGCGGATCTCATTGGTCTCAGGTTTGTCGTGCAGCAAGAGGTGCGCAGCGCAGCGGGTGCCATTACCGGAGAGTTCGGCCTCGCTGCCGTCGGAATTGAAAAGACGGATGGTCGCGTCGTAGCCGTCTCCAGGCGTCTCGTCCACCAGCATCCAGCCATCGGCTCCGATTCCGGTGTAACGGTCGCAGATGGCGATGGCGAGGGCGGGGAGGCCCTCCGGCGGAGCTACAGAAGCGGGCGTGAGGATGAAGTCGTTTTTCGCGCCGTGGAGTTTTGCAAAGGGAAGGGTCATTTTGGGGGAGTCGGTGGTGGAGTCGGCAGAGTGGATTTTCGGTGGTAGATCTCGATGACGGGTTGGCCTTTGACGAAGATGCGCCGGTGCAGTTCGTAGTCCGGACCTTTCAGGCGGGCCTTGTCGATGATGGTCTGAACGGGGTCGCCCCCCATCACGACAGCCCAATCCTCCCAGAGGAGGAGGTCGGGGCGTGACTCGGCCATCAGGAATTGCTGGTAGTTGTCGCTGGTGAGGGTCTTGCGGATCGGAATGGACAGCGTCCGGTAGATCGCTGTCATGTCATTAAAGCTGGTGAAGAAGGTGTCGCCGGGGCGAGCGGCCTGGCCAAGGTACCTGGTAGCCTGGGCGATCCAGACGCGACGCCCGCGAGAGTTGATGTCGGCTTCCTGCCAGGTGATGGGGTGGGTGGCCCAGTCCATCAGGCAGGGGAGCAGGGCGAGGGCTGTGATCGCAGTCGCCTGCCATTTGCCAAATCGGGCGAAAGCGGCAGCGCCCAACGCGGCAAGGGGTACAAGGGCCATCGCATAGCGAATGTTGTAGTGGCCGTGGGGTTCCAGCTGAGGAACAAAGATGGGCGTGCCGGAGGAGTGCAGACTCCAGATATAGAAGGCCGCTGGAAGGGTGAGGAACAGGGCGGGCCAGCGAGCCGCCCGGTTCAGCAGGGCAAACAGGCTGCCCACTGCGGCGATGGCGATAGCCGGCCATTTCGCAATCAGCACACCCGCAGCCAGGTAGTACTGGAAGGCTTCCCGCCAGTTACCTCTGCCTGGATACGGCTTATTGCCCTGGATTGCCCGGGCTGACCAGGGGCCCCGGTAGAAGTACAGGGGGTCATCAAAATACCACCAGTTGTGGGCCAGCCATATGGCCGGGCCGATGGCGGCTATCAAGCAGAAGAGCAACGTCGCAGACCACTTCCTGCGACCGCCGTTGATCAGAAAAAACAGAGCCACGAAGGGGAGCAGAAACCAGCCTTCATAGCGGATCAGGGTTCCGGCTGTCGCCGCGACGCCTGCTCCGATAACAGCACCGTAGCCCTGCGTTTGCTGAAAGCGAACGGTGAAGTAGAGCAGCGCGAAGAGTGCCGCAAACAGAGGGGGCTCGGTCATCGGGATGGCACCGAGGTAAAGCGTATTGGGATTGAGCAGGAAGACGGCAGCAGCAGCGGCACCGGCCGGGACGCTGTCGAAGACACGGCGGATAGCAGAGAACAGAAAAGCCGTTCCCATCGCCATGCACAGCGCAGAAGGGATGGCACCGGCCAGGCCCGTGCTCCACAATTCGTCGTACCGGACGAAAGGGATCATGATCAGGTGGGGCAGGGGCAGCCAGGTGGTCCCGATCTGGTTCCAGCCGGGCGTGCGGGAATCGATGATCCGGCGCGCGATGTTCAGGTGCGCTTCTGCGTCGCCGGAAAGAAGGGTAGCGCCTGTTTTGTAAAACCAAATGACGGCGGCGGCCATGACGACCGCCGCGAGAAAAAAGCAGGCAAAAGCAGACCCGGTGCCGCTGGCGGCTACCGGATTAGAACGACGTGAATGCGCGGAATTCTTCGAACCGGCCATCAATCTCCGCGCGCGTCAGGGTACGGAAGCGATCCACGCCGAACTTCTCGCAGCAGAAACTTCCCATCACGGACCCGTAGATAACGGCGCGCCTGATTTCATTGTGATCTACCGAGGAGTCGCGCAGGTCAATACCCTGACCGGCAAGGTAACCCATGAAGCCCCCGGCGAAGCAGTCGCCCGCGCCTGTGGGATCGAAAACGTCATCGAGGAGGTAGCCCGGGACCATGAAGTGGCCGTCACCCCGCCACAGAATCGCGCCGTACTCGCCGCGCTTGATCACCAGAGTGCTGGGGCCCATGGCGAGGATCTTCTCGGCGGCCTTCTTGAGGTTGGTTTCGCCGGAGAGCAGGCGCGCTTCGCCGTCATTGATGAGCAGGAAGTCCCAGCCTGCGATGGTCTTGATGAGTTCGTCGCGGAAACCGGTGATCCAGTAGTTCATGGTGTCGCCACCGGCAACCCGCAAATTCGAACCCATTTGTTCGCGAACCGCACCCTGCAGGCCGGGCTGGATGTTGCCGAGCAGGAGGTAGGGGCTCTCCTTGTAGGAGGCAGGGAGCTTCGGGTTGAAGTCGGCGAAGACGTTGAGGTCTGTGACCAGCGTTTCGCGATCATTCATGTCCGGGGAGTACTTGCCGGCCCAGAAGAAGCACTTGCCGGGGACTCGTTCCAGGCCTTCCAGATCGACGCCGCGCGAAAGGAGCAGGTCGGTGTCTTCCTGCGCGAAATCGTCGCCGACGACAGCAACAATCGCGGGCTTCGTGAAAAACGAGGCGGAAAGGGCGATGTAGGTGGCGGCACCGCCCAACATGCGATCTACTTTACCGTGAGGGGTTTCAACACCGTCATACGCGACGGAACCTACGACGACCATGGACATAAGTCTCCAGTGTAGCGTTGGGGTGTGAATATCCTGTCAGGTTCAATCACCGTATGGCATGGGCGGAACCCTGCCAAGAGCGCGGCTGTAGACCGTCAGGGCTCCGCGATGGTGCGCCGTGTGCTCAATAATGCCCCAAATGACATCACTGGCGGGCTGGCACCCCATGACTCTCTGGCACTGGCGAGCGATGTAACGGCCTGAATCTCGAGGGCGAGCTTTTCGAAATCGAGGTCGAACCCCTCGCGCCGGGTGGCACCCTGGACAAACCAGGCCACGGTTTGCGCGGTATGGGCTACCTGCTGGGCCACCGTCATCATGCCTTCGGCGGGTGAGAATCCGGAGTCGGCCTCCTCCAGAATCCGGGTGGACCGGGAAAAGAAATCCTTGCTGGAGAGTAGCTGGTTGGCGAATTCTGACATGGTGGATTCCCTGATTTTACAGCAAATGTGGTTCGGACGAGACGATGAACGGGGAGGAGAAGCCGCTGTTGGAAGTGCGCAGGCGGAGTTCGTGGTCGCCGGGTTCCAGACCCCGAAGGCGGGCGTTCACCTGCCAGACGCCAGGTTCGGGACGTTCCACGGAGAGCAGGGGCCACGGATTGCCGTCTACCGAGAGGGCTACACGGGAGAGGTCGAGCAGGCCGGTTTCGCCATGCGTAAAACGGCAGGCCAGAGTTTCGTTGCGGTAGCCGCGGAAGATGGTGCTGCGGTCCATGGTGTTTTCCACCCGGGTGAAGGCTGGCGGGGGGACCGTTTCTGCTTCCCCCAGGAAGGGCGTTTCACCGTAGCGGCGCTCGGAACCTGCAGGCAGCATGCGGATCTTTACAGGGTCGCTGAAGCCATCGGTTGTGGTGCCGACCCGAATATCGTGATAGCCCGGCGCGATCCCCGGCGGAACTTTGCAGTTCACCTGCCAGTAGCCGGCGTCATGGTGGATCAGGATGATGGCCGGAATGCCGTATTGGTCAATCTGAACCAGGACGTCCTTCTTCTCCAGCGGACCATTATGCAGAAAAGCGAGGGTCAGGTATTCGTCTTTACGGGGCTGAAACAGCGTGTCGTTGTGGCGGCTATTGACGGCAGAGCAGAGAAACGGAGGTTTCGCACCTTCCCGGGGGACAACAGCTTCCCAACGGCGGTGCGCGATCAGGCCTCCCCGGCGGGAGTTGGCGTACAGAAAATCCACCCGCGGGAAACCGGCCGAACGTGACATCGACATCAGGCACTCCACGGTGGGGCCACACCAGTTGTCGATCTGGCCGCCCAGTTCATCGTTTTCGTAGAACTCCATGTGGCAGCGGGTGGGGTCGGGGCCGTCATCAATCACGTAGGATTCGATGAAGGCCGTGCCCCGGGTGACCGAGCACACGTTCTCCATCGCCCAGAGCGGGTGGCGCAGGTGGTAGAAAACGCCGAAGAAAAGGACGTAATCGAAGAAACCGAAGCGTTCCGGCGTGAGTTCTTCCACGTCGAGGATGGCGTATTCGATTTTCGAATCGCGGAGGCGCTTGACGGCGAGCAGTTCCTCGTACTCCACGCAGTCAATAGCAACCACGTCTGCGCCCCGGCGTTCGCATTCGAAGCTGTTCCAGCCGGAAGCGGCACCGATATCGAGAACGCGGCGTCCCCGAAGGTCCTGGGGCAGGGGATAGGCGGCGAGGCGGGCCTGCAGGTTCGGGACCGGGATGATACCGGGGATGATGGTGCCGTCCAGCAGTTCCAGGCTGTGGTACGGCGTATTTTTCGCAAAGGCCTCCGTTTGCAGGCGGATCAGCCTTTGGAATTCCGGATTACGTGCTGCGCTCTCGATTCCCATTAACGCGTAATGATAGCGTAGACAGTCATGGCATCTCTCTATCGTCGTCCGTTCCTGAAGTCGTTGTTCGCTCCGTTGGCTTTGCCTCTTCTCGCCCAGCAGGCCTCGGAGCCGTATAAGCCGAAGCAGAGCGACCGGCCAGAGGCCCTGGTGGGCGAGGAACCCGGTTTTCGGTCGATCTTCAACGGGAAGAACTTTGATGGCTGGGAAGGGGACCCCGTCTACTGGCGCGTGGAAGACGGCAACATGGTGGGCGAGATCACCCCGCAGACCGTGGTGAAGAGCAATACCTTCATCATCTGGAAGGCCGGGAGGCCTCGCGATTTTGAACTGAAGGTGGATTACCGGATTACCTCGGGAGGGAACAGCGGGATCAATTACCGCAGCGTGGTGGTTCCTGATCCCGTGACGTCGGCTAACAAATTTGCGATGCGGGGATATCAGGCCGATATCGATGGCAGGAATGTCTACACAGGCCAGAATTACGAAGAGAAAGGCCGGTTGTTCCTGGCGACTCGGGGTTTGATGACTCGTATTGTGGAGGGACGAAAGCCGATCATCCTGGCCTCACTGGGGGAGGATAAGGAACTGGCGACGGCGATTCGGGCCGACTGGAATTCGTATCACATCCTGGCTCGGGGGAATGTCCTGACCCATGTCCTGAATGGCAAGACCATGTGCGTGGTGGTGGATGATGGCGCGATGGGATCGGCTGATAAGGCCGGGCGGATGGCCGAGGGGTTGATCGGGGTGCAGGTCCATGTGGGTGGTCCGATGAAGGTGGAGTATCGGAACTTCAGGCTGAAAGAGTACTAGTTGCAGGTCGGGAAAATGTGGTAATTTGATGTTGAGGAGGCCAGCGCTGCGAACGCCAGCCCCCTTACGGTTTCAGATTAGAATCGGAAGTCGATCTTAATCTTCAGCCGTCGCAGCCTGAGGAATATCAGGCAAACGATCAACATCGAGAAGACCATATAGCAGGCCCCCTTTCCACTCCGTGGATTATGCAGACCCCGTCCTCATCTGGCGGGGTTTTGCGTGTGGAGTCCGGATTCTCCTGCAAACGCTGGCTATTACCCTTGATGCTTGACGGGAGGTATTACCGTTTTTCGAAAGGGGTACAGATGTTGTTCGCGATGGTGTTGTCGGCCGCCTTCACGCCCGGCGCGGTTCCGATGCAGTGGGTGGCCATCCCGTAGCCGGTTATGGTGTTGCCCCGAATTACATTGCCGCTGGTTTCCGCCGGGCGTCCGCCGTTATTCGCCAGATAGATTCCGCTTCGGAGCAGGTCGGGTTGCTCGGCCACCGCGTAGTTGCAGCGGGCGGTAATCGGTTCCGCCCCGCAGTGTGCCCGGTTGATATTGAGAAACTGATTTCCTTCCACTGTGTTGCCTGTACCCACCAGGAACACCGCGCCGTACCCAAAACCTTCCACAGTATTGTTCCGCACCACAATCTTCTCTGGTTTCATGCCGGGATCGTTGTTGCCGAAGACGATGCCATAGTGTGATGCCGGGTAAGCCTCCAGCGGGCGCTTGTTGACGCAGGAGTTCCTCGTCACTTCGCCATCGTGAAAACCATCCAGATCGATACACTGGCCGTTTACGTCGGTGAAGTGGTTGTCCGAATAGACAGCCTGATCCACATTTCCGGCCGTATCCAGCGCGACGCCGACGCCGTGGTTCTCCACCCAGGAGTGGGTCCAGATGGCATTGCCCGCGATCCTGGTCAGGCTGGAGTTGCGGACTTCAAACCCGTTCACGCCCTCTTCAAAGAGAATGCCGCCGGTGGTATTGTTGCGTCCCGTTTTGTTCAGGGTGCCGGAATCCTCTATGCGGACCTGATCGACCAGCACTTTGCCGGAAGCATTCACGAGGATC